>JBAXLW010000024.1:0-24177 GCA_037134575.1 Verrucomicrobiota bacterium
TTGCCCTGGCTGGCTGGGCTACTGCTTTTGATGTTAGTGGCGTGGGGACTGTGGCCGAAGCCAGTACTCATCGAGACCGGCGCGGTGGCCCGCGGGCCGCTGACCGTCCGCGTTTCAGAGGAGGGCAAAACGCGGGTGAGAAATCGCTATGTGGTGGCGGCGCCGATCGCCGGAAAAATGCGCCGGGTGCCGCTCAAGGCGGGGGATGAGGTGGTGGCCGGTGAGACCTTGCTAACCACCATCGAGCCGATCGCTGCGCCGCTGCTTGATCCGCGCGCCCGCATCCAAGCCGAGGCGGCGGTCTCGATGCAGGAGGCGTCTCGCAAACAGGCGGTGGAAGTTTTGGACGCCAAGCGCACGACACTGCAGCTGGCCGAAGCGGATCGCGACCGCGTCCGCGCTGCGAAACTGCAGGGAAGCGTGTCGGCGATGGATCGCGACCGGGTCGAGGGCGAGGCGTCAATGCGGGCGGCGGAAGTGCGGGCGGCGGAGTTTGCGCTGCAAGTCATCGACTATGAATTGGCCCAAGCCCGCGCGAATTTGGAGCGTCCCGAAGCGGGCGGCCGCGGTAACCAGATCGAGGTCAAATCTCCCGTCTCGGGCCGCGTGCTCAAAGTGATGCAGGAAAGCGAGACGATCGTTAGCCCCGGAGTGTCCATCCTCGAGGTCGGCGATCCGGCGGATCTGGAAATCGAGGCGGAGATTCTTTCGCGGGATGCCGTGGCCATCCACCCGGGCGACAGCGTGGAGATCGAGCAATGGGGCGGCGAAAACGCGCTCAAAGCCCGCGTCCGCCGGGTGGAGCCTGCCGCTTTCACCAAGATTTCCGCGCTGGGCGTGGAGGAGCAACGGGTGATTGTATTGAGTGATCTGGGGGACTCGCCCGAAATGGCCAAGCGGCTGGGGGATCGCTTCCGCGTCGAAGTGCGCGTCGCCATCTGGCGCACGGAGTCGGCCTTGATCGTGCCTGCGGGCGCCTTGTTCCGCGAAGGCAACGTCTGGAAAACCTATGTTTTCCGCCGTGGCAGGGCACAGCTCAAGGCGGTCGATGTCGGTCACAGCGATGGCCGCCTGACGGAAATCCTCACGGGCCTGCAAGTGGGCGACGAGGTGCTGCTGCACCCGCCCGATACGGTCAGCGACGGTACACGGGTGAAGCGACGCCCCATGTAGTTGCAATCAGGGTCACATCCCGTGACCACAGTAGATTTCCCTGAAAACTGGCGCACGGAGAGTCAAAAAAATCCACATTTTTTCGAGAATCTGCGCCAATCACCAAATCCCCCTTCCCACGGGGCAAACAATCGGGCAGATAGATGCCTGTTAGGTTAAGCCGATAGCAGGACCTATCAGCCCTGCGTCTCATCTCTCTAACGGCATCGCCTCAGCCGCTCCCTCCCATAACGAACCCTATGGCTCTACACCCCGAATTTCCGGCCTCGCCTTACGCCCCGCTGCTCCCTGAGCAGCGCTGGTTTCCTGCCGATGAAACGCTCCGCAGCACCGCCTACGAAAAGCTTCTTCCGCCGCTGGTTTCGAAAATCCGGGAAGAAGTCTACGCATGGCGCAACGCGGGTTATCCCGGAGCCTCCCAGACATCCGTAGCCTTGCTCCAGTGGTGGTTTGAAACCGATCATCTTTTGGAGACCGCTGACGGCTCACTCTCTCCATTCCAGTATTATTATTCTCAACGAGAGGCTGTTGAGACGGTGATCTGGCTGCACGATGTCCGGAAAGCTCACGACAAGTTCGACCTGCTACGCTTCGATGCGTCCGGTTCGGTATCATCCGGGATGTTTTCCGAAGACTGGCCGCGCTACGTCTTGAAAATGGCGACAGGCGCGGGGAAGACCAAAGTCATCTCGCTGCTCATTGCATGGAGTTTCTTCCATAAGCTTTACGAACCAGACTCCGCGCTCTCCCGCAACTTCCTCGTCATCGCCCCGAATATCATCGTTCTCGACCGTCTCCGTTCCGACTTCGATGGCCTGAAAATCTTCTTCAACGATCCCATCCTGCCCGACAATGGCCACCAAGGCCAAAACTGGCGCGATGATTTCCAACTCACGCTCCACATCCAAGACGACGTGCGTGTCCTACGGGATACCGGCAACATTTTCCTCACCAATATTCACCGGGTCTTCCTCAGCGATGTCGTTGAACCATCGTTGGATGACGATGATCTTCGCGATTATTTCCTTTCGGATGCCTTTGGCGCCAAACCTTCGGGCAAAACCACCGACAGCAAGACTGACCTCGGCGAGATCGTCCGCGAAATCGAGGAACTCGCCGTTTTCAACGACGAGGCCCACCACATCCATAATCCCAAGATGGCGTGGTTCAAATCCATCCAGGACATCCACCACAAGATGCTCCAAAAGGATTGTCGGCTGACGCTGCAAGTCGATGTCACTGCCACGCCGCGCCATGACAACGGAGCCATCTTCGTGCAAACCGTTTCCGACTATCCGTTGGTCGAGGCCATCTACCAAAACGTCGTCAAGCACCCGGTTTTGCCGGATGCCGCCAGCTATGCGAAGCTCCGCGAGCACAAGACCGCCATTTTCTCCGAAAAATACGCCGACTATCTCGCGCTTGGCGTCGAAGAGTGGCGCAAGAGTTACGCCGAACACGAAGCCTTGGGCAAAAAAGCCGTGCTCTTCGTCATGGTGGACGATACGAAAAACTGCGATGAAGTTGGCGAGTATCTTCAAAAGATCTGCCCCGAGTTGCAAGATGCCGTTCTGACCATTCACACCAAAAACAACGGCGAAATCTCCGAAGCGGCCTCCGGCAAAAACAAGGAGGAACTTGAACTGCTCCGCAAGCAGTCCAACGAAATCGACTCCTGGAAATCGCCCTTCAAGGCCATCGTCTCCGTCCTCATGCTCAAGGAAGGCTGGGACGTCAAAAACGTCACTACCATCGTCGGCCTCCGCGCCTACGCCGCGAAGTCCAACATCCTTCCCGAACAAACCCTCGGCCGCGGCCTGCGCCGCATGTATTTTGGCAGCGACGAGCGCGAGACGGTTTCCGTCATGGGCACGCCTGCCTTCATGGACTTCGTCGAGTCCATCCAGAACGAGGGCGTCACCTTCGATCATGTGCCAATGGGTGCGGGGGCCACGCGCAAGGACTCCCTGATCGTCGAAGTGGACACTGAAAGCACCGAAAAGAACCTCGCTGATCTGGAAATTCCCATCCCAAAACTCAGCCGCCGCTTCCAGCGCGATTTCAAGGATCTCCATGATCTCGATCCGGCGGCATTGGGCAACAAGCCGCTGCCTCTCAAGTCCTTCACGCCGGAAGAAACCCGCGAGATCGTTTTCAAGACGATGCTCGATTCGGCAATCCACCACACCGTCCTTCTCGACGGTGCCGGCCCTGCCGACTATCGCTCCGTCGTTGCCTTCTTCGCCCGCCAGTTGCTCAAGGATCTGCGCCTCGTCGGCGGTTACGACGTGCTCTATCCCAAAGTGCGGGACTTTATGCGCGAGCATTTGTTTGAGGCCTCGCCCGTGGATCTGGAAGATCCGGTCGTCCTGCGGAACCTATCCGAACCGGATGTCGGAAAAGTCCTCTACGATTGCTTCAAGGCCGCGATGAACGCGCTCACCATCGCCGATACCGGCACCACCCGGATCGAAGACTACATCCGGCTCCAAAACACCCGCCCGTTCCGCACCGAGCACCGGCCTTTCCTCGCTGCGAAAAAATCCATCTTCAGCAAGATCGTCGGCGAGGTGAATGCCGGGGGCTTCGAGCTCGCCTTCGCCGCCTTCCTCGAAGCCGCGCCGGACGTGAAAGCTTTCACCAAAAACTACCTCGCCATCGGCTTCAAGTTCGACTACGTCAAGGCCAACGGCGACCTCTCCAACTACATTCCAGACTTCATCGCCCGTGACCAGGTGGGTACAGTCTGGGTCATCGAAACCAAAGGCCGCGAGGAGCTCGACCTCCCGCAAAAAATGGCACGCCTGAAACAATGGTGTGCCGATGCCACCGCCGCTGAGGACAACGGCACGCGTTATGACTTCGTTTACGTCGATCAGGACGGCTTCGAAAAACACAAGCCTGCCACTCTCGCCGACCTCGCCGTCAGCTTTGTCGAATACAAATCCTGACCATGCATCTTGTTTACTATGATGAAGCCGGTGATGATGGCTTTCCGGTGTACGCCTCCCCCTTCTTCGTCTTGAGTGCCGTTTATTGCCCGGCTCTCGATTGGCGGGAAAACTTCGACCTCATCGCTGGGTTCAAGCGGCAGCTGTCGAAGGATTTTAACTTCCCCTTCAATCTGGAGATCCACTCGCGCGAGTTGCTTCTTAACAAAAAACCCTATTCGCCTCTCCGCCTTACCGGGGCCGAACGGACGGAAATTGTCATTCGCTTCTGTCAGCTGGCGGCTCAGCTTTCCTTGCGGGCCATCACCACCGTCGTGGTCAAGCCTTGGATCAGAAATCCCGACTTCCCTGTGCTGGACCGGGCACTCTCCTATTCGGTGAATCGGATCGAAACCGACCTTCGGGGCTCAGTCGCCAATCGTTTTTTGATCATCACGGATGATGGCAGAGTCGCTAAGATGCGTTCAACAACCCGCCGGATGCAGAAAATCAACTACGTGCCGTCAATGTTTGAAAACACCGCCTACCAGCGGGATATCCGCCGTTTAATCGAAGATCCGCTGCCGAAGGATTCCCGCGAGTCGTATTTCATCCAGTTGGCCGACATGCTGGCATTTTTGTTTTATGCGCTTACCGCGCACGATACCGGTCTAGCGGCGCTGCCGCGCCGTTCGCCTCCAGAGCTAGATCATCCCTTCGTGATCCGGTGCTTGGATATTTTGAAGCCTATGCTCAATCTCAAGGCCTGCATCTCTCATCCTTATGGACTCGTCCTCATTCCCAGCAACCCATAAAACTAAACGCCATCTTCCTTGCGGAAAACGGCGTTTGAGTGGTCACCGCCTACCTCCCATGCGGGAGTTGAGTGGTTCGGGATGAATTTCCCACGTGAATCCTCGCGATTCAAGCCATTTTTTCCTGCCGTCTCATTCTTGCTGATTTCCTCACCCCCTTTTCCACCATGGCCCGTCCATCCACCGAACACTACGACCTCTCCGAGACCGAGAAGCGCGATCTCATCAAGCTCATCGAGCAGGGCAAGCCGCTGCCGGAGAAATACCGCTTCATGCTCTTCGCCGACAAGCGCGAGGTCGAGCTGGTTTGGAATGGAAAGACCCGCGAGGTCTGCACCGCCATCCTACCCTTCCAGACCCTCGAGCACATCGACGAGCCGCGGAAGGAAAGTAGTCTTGGACTTCAGTCCGAACTCTTCGACACCTCCGGCCGCCAGACCAAGGGCTGGACCAACAAACTCATCTGGGGCGATAACAAGCTCATCCTCTCCTCCCTCAAATCCGGCGCGCTCCGCCGCCAGATCGAGGACGCCGGCGGCCTCAAGCTCATCTACATCGACCCGCCCTTCGACGTCGGCGCGGACTTCTCCATGGACATCGAGATCGGCGGCGAAACCTTCCACAAGGAACCCAACCTCCTCGAACAAATCGCCTACCGCGATACTTGGGGAAGGGGCGCGGATTCGTTCATCTCGATGATTTATGAACGGCTGATTCTGATGCGGGATTTGATGCATCCGGAGGCGAGTATCTACCTGCATTGTGATTGGAGGGTGAATTCCCATCTTCGACTGGCTATGGCCGAAGTCTTTGGAAGCAAAAATTTCCGCAATGAAATCACTAGGATCAAATGCAACCCGAAGAACTACACAAGCTCATCATTTGGAAATATCCACTACTCCATTCTGTTCTTCACCAGATCAGAAGAGACCAAATTAAATCGAATTTATGATGTCCGTGATGAAGATCAACTGGCTGCTGACTTCCCTTTGATAGAGGAAAAAACTGGCCGTCTTTATACGACCGGTGCGTTGCACGCGAAGGGCATCCGGTCAGGCGTTACGGGTATGGCCTGGCGAGGTTTAATGCCTCCATCAGGCCGTCATTGGGCTTACGTTCCAGAGACGCTCGATAAAATGGACGCCGACGGCCTAATTGAATGGTCCTCAAATGGAAATCCGCGAGGAAAACGCTACGCGGATGAGGATACAGGCAAAGCTGTTCAGACAATCTGGGAGTTCAAAGATCCGGGAGATCGCTCCGCAGACTATGCGACCCAAAAGCCGGAAGGTTTGCTGGAGAGAATCATTTCCGCATCTAGCAACGAGGGCAACCTCGTCGCCGATTTCTTCTGCGGCTCCGGCACCACCGCCGCCGTGGCCGAAAAGCTCGGGCGCAAGTGGATCACCAGCGATCTCGGCAAGTTCGGCATCCACACCACGCGCAAGCGCTTGATCCAGGTGCAGCGGGATTTGAAGATGGCGGGTAAGCCGTTCCGCGCCTTCGAGGTGCTCAACCTCGGCCGCTACGAGCGCCAAGCCTACCTCAACGTCAGCGGGCGGCTCAGTGGGAAAAAGAAGGAGCAGGCGCTCGCCCGCAAGGAACAGGAATTCCGGGATTTAATCCTCAAAGCCTACCGCGCCGAGCCGCTGCCGGACAACGCGTTTTTCCACGGCAAAAACGGCGGACGACTGGTGGTCGTCGGCCCGATCAATCTGCCGGTGGGCCGCCTATTCGTGGAGGAAGTCATTATGGAATGCCGCAAGCGCGGGGCCACGCGGGTGGACGTGCTGGCATTCGAGTTCGAGATGGGCCTGTTTCCCGCCGTGCTCGAGGAGTCCAAGCAGAAGGGCATCGACATCGCACCCAAGACGATCCCGCCGGAAGTCTTCGACAAACGCGCGGTGGAAAAGGGCCAGGTCCGCTTCGCCGACATCGCCTACGTTGAAGCGGTACCGCGCTACGACCCGAAGAACAAACTCGCGCTTGCCATCGAATTGACAGACTTTTCCGTCCACTACTCGCAAGGCTTGGTGGACTCGATCACCGCCGAGCTCAAGGCGGGGAAAAGCGAGGTCGTCTGCGACGCCGGGCAGCTCGCAAAATTCACCAAGAACAAGGACGGCATCGTCAAGCGTGAGGTACTCACCCAAAAATGGACCGACTGGGTGGACTACTGGGCGGTGGATTTCAACTACGAGAGCCGCAAGGAAATCATCAAGATGGCCAAGACCATGGGCGTGGACGGCGAACTGCCCGGCGCGGTGGACGCCGCGTCTGGCGAGTTTCTCGAATTCGAGGAGCGCTGGACCGGAGCCTACATCTTCGAGAACGAGTGGCAGAGCTTCCGCACCCGCCGCGACCGGGAGCTGGAAATGACCACCGTCAGCCACATCTACGCCAAACCGGGCCGCTACACCGTGGCGATCAAAGTCATCGATATTTTCGGCAACGACACCATGACGCTGGTGCCGGTGACGGTCGGTTAAGGCATGTCACAGCGATGGCCGCCTGACGGAAATCCTCACGGGCCTGCAAGTGGGCGACGAGGTGCTGCTGCACCCGCCCGATACGGTCAGCGACGGTACACGGGTGAAAAAGCGCAAGTAAGCCAGTTGACTTAGCCGGTGCCTCGATTAAATCCTTAACACTTCATGAAAAAACGCAGTTTCTTTACCTCACTGAACCCCACTGGGATTCTACGCTGGTCAACTCTGTTAATCCTGGCAGGCGGCGCGGCTGGACTAACAGGTTGCGACCGCGGGGTGAGCTACGTGGCCACCGACAAGGACATGGACATGGCGGCAACTCAATCGGAGATCGAAAAACTGGATCTGGCGAAATCGAAGCTCAGCAGCGGAGAGGTGGCGAATAATTTTCACATTCCAAGCGTGGGCTACTACCACGCGGAAGCGCGGGAATTTTATGAGCACCCTTACGGCTTCCTACAAGAAGGACGCTGGTTCATCAATGGGGTTTGGCGGAACGAGAACGTGCCTGAAGCCTTGGCGGTGAGCCGCCCTTCGCCCGAGGCTTTGAAAAAAGTCGAGGCGGCTTTGGAGAATGAGCAGAAAGTCGCAACGAATTCAACCCCGTCGGGATCCCAAAACCATGGCTTTGGAATCGGTAGTACCCTGATGATGTATTGGCTTCTTTCCGGCAACCGCGGGTTTTTCTCGCCCGGTGCGGGCTTTAATCAAGCCAGCGGCCAAGCAAGCAATTGGCAGCGGGGCATCGATCGCCAGCGCAGCGCCGTGGGGAGCTACGCCGCCGCCAATCCAGGATATCAACGGATGATCGCCCAAAGCCGCGCCAGCGGAATGCCCCTGCAGTCCGGGCAATCGGTGCGCGGGGGCTTCGGCTCACCTCGCAGCAGTGTAGGCGGCAGCAGCCGGTCATCCTTTGGTAGCTAATTTTTCCTCAAGGCAATGAAATCCGCAATCCGTCTTGAAGCGAACTTGGCGCGCCCAGATTGGAAGCAACGGGTGGAGGAATCAGGCATGATCTGGCATGGTGCTGATGGCGCGCCCTATTGGACGGAGGATCAGCATCTGGTTTTTACACTGGAAGCGGCGGAGACTTTAGAAAGCGCGGCGGGTGAACTCCACGCGCTTTGTCGGGAAGCTTGCGAACAAATCGTCAGGCGCGACTGGTGGGGCCGGCTCGCGATTCCAGAGGCCGCGGTGGGGCTGATCCAAACGTCGTGGATGGCGGCGGATTTTTCGCTCTATGGCCGCTTTGATCTGGCGTGGAATGGCAGCGGACAGCCGAAACTACTCGAATACAATGCCGATACACCGACTTCGCTGTTGGAAGCATCGGTCATCCAGTGGCAATGGCTGGAAGAGGTCGCGCCCGAAAGCGACCAGCTCAATTCCATCCACGAGGCACTTGTCGAGCGATGGCAATCAATCCCCGAAAACACGGTGCACTTTGCCTGCGCCTGGGAAAATCTGGAGGATCGCCAGACCATCGCCTACCTCGCGGAAACCGCGGAGCAGGCGGGCAAGTCGGTGGTGCTAATGGACATGTCCGAGATCGGATTTTCTGAGGATGGACGCTTCACGGATGCTGCGGAGCAAGCCATCGACAAGCTTTTCAAACTTTACCCGTGGGAGTGGATGGTCAAGGAACCGTTTTTTGCGGAAATCGGCCAAGAGCGGTCGAGGTTCATCGAGCCGGCGTGGAAGATGATGCTCTCGAACAAGGGCCTACTGGCCGTTTTGTGGGAGCTCAATCCGGGCCACCCGCTGCTGCTTTCCGCGTACTTTTCGCGCGAAGCTCTTGGCGCCAAGGGCGTCTCCCGCTGGGTCGAAAAACCTTTTTTCGGCCGTGAAGGCGCGGGCATTTCCCTGGTCGACCGGGGAAATCCGATCGCGGCGGGGGCGCTAGGCCACGATAGCGAACCGCGCATCTATCAACAACACGCCGACTTGTTTGCCGCGGATCACCAGCATTTTGTCTGGGGGTTGTGGATGGTTGGCGACAAGTGCCGCGGGCTGTCCGCGCGCGGCGACCGTTCGCCCATCACGGGCAATCTCAGCCGTTTTTTCCCGCATCGGATCGAGAATTGACGGCACGCCAAGCTTTGATACCAGGCAACATCCTTCGTGACCACGGTCGCGGTCTTTGGGAATGGACTCCGAGAGAAGAGGTCTCGCGCAAAATGGCAAATTTTTTTAGTGGGGTGGTGGATTTACCTGATCCCAGTAACTTCGCAGGCCCACGCTGTGAATTTTTTCAAATTTACCCGATTTTGGGCGTTTTGAGGATTGCCGTATAATCAGGATTTACTTAGATTTTCCCGGAGGAGACGCCGAAATGATTATTTCGTGCCAGCCAACGGCTAATCACCCATCGCATTCATGCCCAAAACCTTAAAAATCCTCATTGCTTGCGGCGGCACGGGTGGCCACCTGTTTCCGGGCATTGCGGTGGGCGAGGCGCTGCGGGCGCGGGGGCACGCGGTGATGTTGCTGATCTCGGAGAAGCGAGTGGATGCGGAGGCTTCGGCGAAATATCGGCATCTTTCATTCCAGACGGTGCCCGCAGTGGCCAAGCCGCCGACTTTGTCGCCGCGGATGCTGCCGTTTTTGTGGAAGCTGTGGGGCTCGGTCCGCCAGTGCAAAAAGATTCTGGTAGATTTCCAAGCGGATGCGGTCATCGGGATGGGCGGGTTCACTTCGCTGCCGCCGGTTTATGCGGGCCATCAGCTGGGGTTGAAGACGTTCATCCACGACTCCAACGCGCGACCGGGGCGGGCGAATGTGATGACGAGCCGCTTTTGCAGCCGGGTCTTTCTGGGGCTGGATGCCGCGAAGGCGTTTTTCCCGAAGTGCGAAACTGTGACGACGGGCACGCCGGTCAGGCCAGAAATTCTGGATCTGCCGTCGCGCGAGGATGCCGCTGCACGCTTTGGGCTGGATGCGAATCAGCCGACGATTCTGGTGACGGGTGGTAGCCAAGGGGCACGCCGACTGAACGAACTTTGCGCTGAAGCGGCAGCGGCTTTGCCACCCGCCACGCAGGTGCTGCACATCGCGGGCGCCCTGGACTTTGAGCGGGTCTGCGAAATCACGCGCGACCGCCCCGGTTACAAGGTGCTGGGGTTTTGCGACCAGATGCCATCGGCCTATGCGGTGGCAGATTTGGTGATCGCGCGGTCGGGGGCGTCGAGTCTGACGGAAATCGCGATCGCGGGTCAGCCGTCTATTTTGGTGCCCTACCCCTACGCGGCGGATGACCACCAGACGCGCAACGCCGAGGTATTTGCTGCGGCGGGCGCGACCGAACTGGTGCAGGAACGCGATCTGGATACTGAAATACTCGCGACTTTGGCGAGTGCGATCCTGCAAGACTTGCCAACTTACAAACGCATGGCAAAAGCGGCTCGCACGCTCGCCATACCCGATGCCGCGGAGCGCGTGTGCACTGCCATCGAAGATACTTTATTGCCCACATGATCGAACTCAGCCAACGCCTAACCGAACGCAGTCAACCGCTCCACATCCACCTCATCGGCGTCGCCGGATCGGGGATGAGCGGGCTGGCGCTGCTGTTGATGGGCATGGGTCATAAGGTGAGTGGGTCGGATCGTGTCACAACGGCAGAGTCTGAGCGGATGCAAGGTGTGGGGTTGATTTTCTCTTCACCCCATTCTGCAGCCGCGGTCAAAGGCGCGGACATCGTCGTCTATTCGTCGGCGATCCAACCGAACAATCCAGCTTACGCTGCCGCGAAAAAATCGAAAACCACCCAACTGCTGCGGCGGGCCGAGTGTTTGGCGGCGATTCTTCACACGCGCAAGGGCATCGTCATTTCCGGCACGCATGGTAAGACGACCACCTCGTCGATGACGGCGCACGTGCTGCGGGAGGCTGGCCAAAAACCGAGCCACTACGTCGGTGCGGAGATCCCAATCCTAGGTGCGAATGCGAAGTGGTCGGAGGACGGTGAATTCATGGTCGCGGAAGGCGACGAAAGCGACGGCACGCTGGCGCTTTATCACCCGGAACACTCGGTCATGCTCAACATCGAGGCCGAGCACCTTGATTTCTATCGCGACCTCGATCACATCCGAGAAGTTTTCACCCAACTGGCGAATCAGACGACGGGCAAGCTCGTCTATTGCGCGGAGGATCCTGTGGCCCACGAGATTTGTGCGGCGCGGGAAAATGCGATTTCATACGGTTGGGAAGACGCCGACTACACGGCCAGCGACATCCGCGACCTTAAAGGATCGTCGGCGTTCACGGTGAAGCGGCGGGGCGAAGTGCTGGGTGACGTCGAGCTCGGCATTCCCGGCAATCACAACATTCTCAATTCTCTGGCGGCGATCGCGCTGGCGGACAGTTGCGGCGCGGACTTCACGCTCGTCGCCCGGGCGCTGGCGACTTTTGCCGGAGCCAAGCGCCGCTTTGAGACGAAGTACCTTTCGCCGAACTACCGCATCATCGACGATTACGGCCACCATCCGAGCGAACTCGCAGCGACCCTTCAAACGGCCCGCACGCTCAAGCCAAAGCGCCTAGTCGTTTTATTCCAGCCGCACCGCTACACGCGAACTCAGGCACTGGCGGATGACTTTGGCAAGGTGCTGCAAGGGGCCGATCTAGTCTTTATCACGGATGTCTACGCCGCCTCGGAAAAACCGATTAAGGGCATTTCCGGCGCCACGTTGGTGGAGGCGATGAAGTTGCATGGCGACATCCCCAGCACCTACGTCCCGGATCTGGCAACGGCGCACCACGCGATCGGGCACGCGCTCCAACCGGGTGATTTGCTAATCACGCTCGGCGCGGGAAATGTCCATGAAGCAGGATCGCGAATCGCAGCCGACCTCAAGATTCTGGAAGAGATGCGCGGGCTGATGCCCCCCGGCGAGATCGACGGAAAACTCTACGAGCCAATGAGCCGCCATACCACGCTGCTGGTCGGAGGCCCGGCTCAATACTGGATGGAGCCACACAGTTTTTACGGGTTCGCGTTTCTCGTCGATTATTGCCGCGAGCGCGGCATACCGGTGCGCGTCGTGGGACGCGGCTCGAACTTGCTGGTGCGCGACGGAGGGATTCGCGGTGCGGTCATTCACCCGATGGGCGGGGTCTTCTCCGAGGTCAGTGTTGATGGCCGCGGCCATATTATCGCTGGCGCGGGCGTCAGGCTGAAAAAGCTGGCCAGCATCGCAGGTGGCAATGGCATTGGTGGTTTTGAGTGGATGGAGGGCATCCCCGGCAATATCGGCGGCGCACTGCGTATGAATGCGGGAGCGATGGGCATTGAAATGTTTGACCAGGTGGTGCGTGTGACTTTTCTCGACGAGGACGGCGTCATCCGCACCCGCGAACGCGAGGAGATCGTCGCCAAATACCGCAACGTCCCGGAGCTGCGGCGGAACTTTGCCCTGCAAGCGGTCTTCAAGGGGAAAAACGATTCAGCGGCGAACATCAAAGAGCGTTGGGATGCTTCGCGTGAAAAGCGCAAGGCCAGCCAGCCGATCGCCGCTTCGGCTGGATGCACCTTCAAAAACCCTGAAGAAGTGCCGGCAGGTCGCGTGATCGATTCAATGGGACTGAAAGGCAGCACCTGTGGCAAAGCCACAGTGTCAGAAGTCCACGGCAACTTCGTCGTCAACCAAGGCGGCGCTTCCGCGCTGGAAATTCTGACCCTCATCGAATTCATCCAGGGCAAGGCGCGCAACGAACGCGGTGTCGAGCTGGAGACCGAGATTAAAATCCTCGGCGAAGAAGAAGCCTCGTTTTGAACTCTTGAATCCCAAATTTAAAATTCCAACATCATGTTGAGTCACCAGAAAATCGCAGTCCTCATGGGCGGCCCCGGCTCGGAGCGGGAGGTCTCGCTCGCATCGGGCAAAGCGGTCTTGAATGCGCTGTTAGGACTGGGCCTCGACGCAGTGGCTGTTGATGTGACCGGTCCCGAGATCGAACTTCCGACAGGCACGGACCTAGCCTTCAACGTGATTCATGGCACCTTCGGTGAAGATGGTCGCCTGCAGGAGATCCTCGAAGGCATGGGCATTCCCTACACGGGTGCAGGTGTGAAGAGTAGCCGCATCGCCTTTGACAAGAATCTGGCGAAAGCCGCGTTTGTCGAACACGGCGTGCCGACGCCGCGGGCGGAAATCATCGATATTTCCAGCGGTCCACGCTTGCCATCGTTTCCCGCTCCTTTTGTGGTCAAGCCGCCGCGCGAAGGTTCGAGCGTCGGCGTCCATATCGTCCGCAACCAAGCGGATGCTGAAGCGGCGATGGCAGATGCTGCGAAATATGGTGACGACATTCTCGTCGAGGAATTCATCAACGGGCAAGAGCTCACGGTGGGCATTTTGAACGATGTCGCGTTGCCGGTCGTCTACATCATTCCGCCGGAGGGCGTGTATGACATGGCCAGCAAGTACCCATGGCTCTCCGGTGCGAAAGGCAGCCAATACACCTGCCCGGCCGATCTGGATGCGGAAACGACGCGCCTTGTCCAAGAAGCGGCGCTGGCGGCGCATCGCTCGCTGGGCGTGGAAATTTATTCGCGGGTTGATGTCTTACTCGATTCGCAGAATCGCCCCTTCGTGCTTGAGGCTAACACCATCCCCGGCATGACGGAAACCAGTCTGCTGCCGAAAGCCGCGGCTGCCATTGGAATTTCTTTCCCCGAATTGTGCAAAACCATCGCTGAGCTTTCCCTTCAACTCCGAGCCTAACATGTTCAAACGCCAAACTACCCGATCCCGCCGCAGCTCTCACTCCAAGGTGCTGGAAGTGCGCGTGATGTCGCCGCGCATCGCTTGGCTTGGCGCCCTTAGGGTGGCTGGCAGCTTGACCAAGCTTGCCTGCATCCTTGCCGTTATTGCCGGTATTGGCTGGGGAGGCGGGCAAGGAATCCAGCACGCGTTCTACAACAATCCAGATTTCCGCCTGCAGGTGATCGACCTCAATGCCAATCCAGTCATCGATGAGGTCGAACTCGTCAAGGCTGCGGAGATCTATCAGAACCCCAATCTTTTCAAGATCGATGTGAAAGAGGTGGAACGAAAACTCAAGTGCCTGCCCGAGATCGCGGAGGTTCACGCCGAGCGGCACTTGCCAGGAACCTTGATGGTGCGCGTGACGGCCCGCACCCCGTGGGCGTGGATCTCATGCCCGGCAGCCGGACTGCCCGAAGTCCGCCGCCCCGGTGCGATGTTGGTCGATCGCGACGGGATCGCGTACCCTTGCCCTGTGCTTCAGCTCGAGTCTGCAGTGCGGCTGCCATCGATCCAGCTGCCAGCTTCAAAGGAAAATCCAATTATTGCCGGAAAGCGTGTCAACCATCCCGAGTTGGTGCATTGCTTTCAATTGTTGGATTCTGCCTGTGAAGCCGATGCCGAAGCCATTCATTGGATCGATTCCGTGAAGCAGACGAACGAATGGTCCATGCTGTTGACCACGCGCCAGGGCATCGCGGCGACCTTCGGACTGGGCGATCACGCCCGCCAAATCGGCTACCTGCGGGCGGCGATAGATCACGCCAGCCAGAAGGGCTACGCCATCGAAACGATCAATCTCATTCCCAAGCGTAACGTCCCGATCACGGTGCACGGCGATGCTCGCGCCACGCCCCCGCTGATCGCTGAGACCCGACCCACGGAAACCCGCGAGAAACGCCGCACCCGCTGATCCCTCCCCCCTCGCACCCGATCTTTTTCCAAAATCACCCTCATGGCACGTCGCACAAAAATTCACGTCGGACTTGAAATCGGCACTAGCAAAACCTGCATGGTCGTCGGCGAAGTAAAGGCAGATAGCGCGGTGAAGATCCTAGGCATCGGTGTGACCAAAACCGCCGGCGTCCGCAAGGGCGAGATCTACGATTTTTCACAGGTTCGCGCCTGCCTCAAGGACGCGCTGGCCAAGGCGGAAGATGCCAGCGATGTCGAAATCGGCAGCGTCTATCTGGCTGTGACTGGATCCCACATTCAGGGGGTCAACCACCGCGGGACCTATCGCCTGCCCGATGGCGAACCGACCGTAACCCCCGAGCACGTCGAAGAGGCGCGCACCATCGCCCGCGAGGTCCACATCCCCCAAGATCACGTTTATCTTCATCCGATCATACGCAATTACTGGCTCGATGGGCTGGAGCATTCGATCAGCCCGGTCGGTCTTTTCGGCAAAACCGTGGAAGCAGACTTTCACGTGGTCCACGGCATCGGTACCCGCATTCAAAACAGCATCAAGCTGGTCCGTGAAATGCCTTTGGAGGTCGACGATATTGTTTTCTCTCCGATCGCGACGGCTCAAATGGCGCTGGACCGCGAGCAACGCGAGCGCGGCGCGCTGGTCATTGACATCGGCGGCGGCACCACGGATTACGCGCTTTACCTCAATGGTGCTATCGCCGCATCCGGCTGCATTCCGGTAGGTGGCGACCACATCACCAATGACATTCACCTCGTCACCGGCCTGCCATTTTCTTCGGCCGATCGACTCAAGATCCAAGAGGGCGACGCTTCAGCCGATCCCATCCGCTCCGTTGGGATTGCCAAACTCACCGATGACCGCGGATTCGCCGAGGTGGAAGTCGGCCGCGGCATTCTCAACGAAGTGATCCGCCAGCGACTCGAAGAAACACTCAAACTCGTCCGCCAACGCCTGCCTGTCGGGTCCGTGGAAGCCATCGGCGCGGGAGTCTTTCTCACCGGCGGCACCAGCCTGATGCGCGGCTTTAGCGAGCTCGCCTTCGAGGTCTTCGGCCGCGACATCTATCGCCCTGAGATCCCGGAAATCAGCGGTGCCCAAGCTAGCTTCAGAGACCCACATTTTGCGACAGCGATCGGGCTCATCCGATATGCGCAAATCCTCGAAACCGAGCGAGCTGCGCCACCCGGAGTCCTTGGTAAGATCGGCCGCATGTTTTGGCCGTTCGGCAAATAAACTCTCCTCATCCCCAATTTCAAACTGACCATGATTCCCTACATCCGCCATCCCAAACAAACCATTCCGACGTCAGCCGTTAAAATCATCGGTCTCGGCGGTGCCGGGGCCAATATGCTGGAGCGGATCGCGCTTGATGGCATGGAAGGTGCAGAGTTGCTAGCACTCAACACCGATCAGCGGACACTCTCAAGCGGTCTCGCCTTGGAAAAAATCCAACTCGGCACCAATCTCACCAAAGGCCTAGGCACAGGGGGTGACCCCGATCTGGGTCACCGCGCTGTCTTGGAGTCCGAGGAACAGATTCGCGCATCCATCAAAGGCCGCCGGATCGTCTTCCTCTGTACTGGTCTGGGTGGCGGCACGGGTTCAGGCGCAGCTCCAATCGTCACGCGGATTGCCCGCGAAGAGGGGGCGTTCATCGTGGTCTTCGCCACTATGCCTTTCGCTTTCGAGGGCAAGCGACGACGCGAGCAGGCCGAGGCCTCACTCAATGAACTCGCCGTCTTGTCGAACGCTCTCGTCACTTTCGACAATAACCGCATGGGTGAACTGGTGCTCGCCAAGCAAGGCGTCCACGAAGCCTTTGCCGCAACAGACGACATGGTCTGCGAATCGATCAAAGCGGTCATCCGCCTCGTTGCCCGCCCAGGCTTGATCAATGTCGGGCTTGACGATTTGATGACTGCGCTGCGTGCCAACCGTTCCCGCTGCCTCTTCGGCTCGGGCATCGCCGACGGCAAGGACCGCGCTGCCAATGCGTTGAAAAACGCACTCAACAGCCCCCTGCTCGATCAGGGCACTCTGCTCAAAAAAGCGCAGACTGTGCTAGTCCACCTTTCTGGCGGCGAAGATCTCACGCTCTTCGAAATCGAGCTGTTGATGCAGCGCCTGCAGAAATTCGTACCCGAAACGGCCCATGTGCTTTTTGGGGCTGCCATCGACCCCGCCATGGGCAACTCGCTTTCCATCACCCTGATCAGCGCGCTTCCAGAAGATTCACTGGTCATCAAGTCGCGCGAGTCGCTCAGCCAACATTCCCAAGAAAATCCGATTCTCGATCCCGATCAGGAAATCGCCCCAGAGTTGATGGCAGATGACGTCATGGCCGAGGAGCCGATCGCCCAACCTCTGCCTGCCGCCCCGCCCCAAGTCGGAGCGCTGCGGTTTGAAGCGGCCGCCGAAGAGTCGATGTTGGAATCCGAAATGGATCTCCTTATCCCCGAGCCTGTCATCGACTCTCCACGGGAAGTCAAAAAAACAGCCGATGTGGATGCCTCAGTTGAAGAATCGATTCATGAACCGAACGAAATTGCCGAGCCCGAGCCTGAGGTTTCGACGATGCCACCGAGCCCGAAAAAGAAGTCGGCATTCGCTTCGCCTTGGAGTAGACCCAAAGTAGAAGCGCCTCTCGAGGAACCGCTTTTCCAAGAGCCCGCGGCGACTCCCGAGCCTGTCGCCTCAGCCACGCCTGCAGAAGCTGAACCACCGAAGCTCAAACTCGGCGTCAAACCTTCAGGCCTACAAAACGAGCTATCGCTCGACTCGGCACCTCGCGGCCGATTCGAAGGCGAAAACCCGAACGTGTTTGAAGGCGAAGACCTCGACCTCCCACCCTTCCTGCGGAAGAAGAAATGAAAGACCGATGAACGATCTGCAGAAATTTGAGATTCCCAGCCGGGAGGAAGCGGCCCGCTAAAGGTTGGACTGAGCAGCGAAGTAATGGTGCATGTATTCTGAAGGAGAACCCGCGTCTTTCCAGCCTCCAAAATGATCTAATGTCCACCAAAGCCACTGGAAAAGTCAGCGCTGCTGTGATGGTCAGCCGCATCCTCGGCCTAGCGCGGGAGGTCATGTTCACCACGATCTTCGGTGCGGGTGCCGCGCTGGATTGTTTTCAGCTGGCATTCCGCGTTCCCAACTTGCTGCGCGATTTGTTCGCCGAAGGCGCGCTCTCTCAAGCGTTCGTCACTACGTTTTCCAAAAAGCTAAAGTCCGAAGGCGAGGAATCCGCGTGGGAGCTGGCGAATAAGATGATGACGCTGGCCGCGGTTTTCATGAGCCTCGTCACGCTTGTCGGCGTCTTCGCGGCACCTTGGATTGTCGACCTCCTCACCGTATTGGCACGCAGCGACAATAGCAGCCGCGTTTACAGTCCAGAGAATATCGCCCTCACCGTGACCATGGTACGCGTGATGTATCCTTTCATCCTGTTAGTATCTCTAGCGGCGTTGGTGATGGGCATGTTAAATGCCAAAAGTGTGTTTGGCATTCCCGCGCTGTCGTCTTGTTTTTTCAATATCGGCTCGATGGTGGGTGGCGCGGTCATCGGCTACTGGATGGATCCTGCCTGGGGTCCACGCAGTCTGATCGGGTTTTCCATTGGCGTGGTCATCGGCGGCTTGGCGCAGCTCGTTTGCCAGTTCCCTGCCTTGTCGCGGGCGGGCTATCGCTTCGCCGCAAATTTCCAGTGGCGTGATCACGGAGTGCGGCAAATTTTGCGACTGATGGGTCCTGCCGTCATTTCATCCTCCGTCGTGCAAATCAATGTGGTGGTAAACTCGATGTTCGCCGTGCACGTCGGCGCGGGGGCGGTTAGCTGGCTCAATTGCGCGTTCCGCTTGATGCAGTTGCCGATCGGCATTTTCGGCGTCGCGGTGGCTACGGTCACTCTACCTGCGCTCTCACGGGCGGCCATCGGCGGAATTTCCGCGGACTTCGGGCCCACGCTTTCGAAGGGCTTGCGGTTGGTCGCGTTCCTCGTTATCCCCTCGACGATCGGCTTGGCGGTGTTGGCAGAGCCGATTATCAGCGTCATTTACGAACACGGCCAATTCACCCCCCACCAACGCATGGAAACGGCGCTGGCCCTGCGGGCTTATGGCTACGGCCTCGTGTTTTACGCCGCACTCAAAGTCCTGCAACCCGCGTTTTACGCCATCGATAAACGTTGGTTCCCGATGTTTGTCAGTTTCCTCGCACTCGGCATCAATCTCGGGTTCAACTACCTGTTTGTCTATGTCTTCAAGTGGGGGCACGAGTCGCTGGCGCTGACGACTAGCATTTCCGCTTCGGTAAATTTTCTGCTGCTGTTTTTCGCCATGCGAAAGTTCGCGAGGGGCCTCGACGGCGGTGCGCTGTTATTACTGCTTGGCAAACTGGCCCTGGCCGGCGGGCTGATGGCGGGCACATGTATGGTCGCTAATCGATTCCTCTTCCACGACCTCGCACATCTTCGATTCTCACTCAAACTGATTGAGCTAAGCCTAACCATCGCCGTTGCATCATTCGTGTATTTCA
Source organism: Verrucomicrobiota bacterium (assembly GCA_037134575.1). GTDB lineage: Bacteria > Verrucomicrobiota > Verrucomicrobiia > Verrucomicrobiales > Akkermansiaceae > Luteolibacter. The sequence goes on from JBAXLW010000024.1 coordinate 19,645, forward strand.
TCGCCGCGAAACTCCTGCGCGTTGCCGAAGCCGAAGAAGCGCTCGGCATGATGACGCGCAAATTCCGCCGCTAAATCTTCTCCGATTGGAGCGCGGACTTCAGTCCGTTAAATCGGCGGCACCGGGATCAAATAAGCATCGGGAATACCTTGGTCGAGTGTGGCCAGTAAAACCCCATGACGCTTCGCCAAATCAGCGAGATGGGCGTCCGTCGTTCGCGCCGCGGCGCCACACCAAGCTGACCACAATCCAGCTGAAGATTGATCATCGGGTACAAAAGCATGGCTCTTTCCCAATGATTTCAGCATCCCTGACAAAGTCTCGGCCGCCTCAGAAACAGGCAGGCGACCACCCGTACGCTGCACGGAAACCCGAACAAAACCCAATTCCGGGATCGCAGAAGTTATCAGCACCACGCCTCGCTTCGCCTTAACCGCCCCGATCCATGTTGCCGCGCTACGGTGGTCCGCATGATCGGCCCAGCCCCAAGCAATCAGCACATTCACGTCGAGCAAGTAGTCCATCACGGAAACTCCCTTAACATTTCCCGGACTGTTTCGGTGGTCAGCGGCACATGCCCCGCCAACGGTGAAAAAATCATTGCCCCCGTGTAGGCGCAAACCTGTCGTGGCGGCGTGCCGACGGGTGGCATCACTCCTGTTGCCTTCCGGCGCAAGTACTCGGACAAGGTCGTCCGCTCCTGCTTCGCCAACGCACGGATGAGTTGAGCTTCATCGTCGTTCACTTTGAAAGTGATCGTCTTCATGAGTAATACCGTAATACCTGAAGCAGGAGATTTCAACCGAATTATCTCCCCTTCGGGCGGAGCGGCTCGCTTACTTCAGCTCGCGACGCATCTCGACGATGCCATCGCGAATCTCAAAAGCGGAGCTGCGGAGCTGCTCCAAGGCGGCCCGCCGTTCGGGATCGCGTTCTAACTCGATCAGCAGCTGGCAGGCACCCACCGACTCGTTCAGCCAATTGAGGCAACGCTTGAGAATCGCCAGCACAAACCCGGTTTCGGGTTCGTAGCCGTCACTGCCTTCATAGAGCGCACCCGCGAGTTTGCCGCTCACTTGCAGCAGATTGTTGACCAGTTGATAGGCTGGCGACCCGGGTCCGGCATCGCGTTCAACCAGATCCATGGCCCGCATCGCGAGCTCTTGGGCCATGGCCTGCAGTGGGTGATCATCGCGCTTGCTTGAAAAACCGTCCTCGTCTTCATCCTCGTCATATTCCAAGGATTCGTCCGATTCATAATCAAAGTCCTCCTCATCCGCCTCGTCTTGGTCTGCCAATGCATCCAGCAAGCCGTCCCATCCCATGACAAAGGCTTCCTTTTGTTCGCAGTCCACGTCTTCGACGTACTTTTCCAGCACCTCCTGATACGCCTCCGTGAGACGGTCGGATTCCTTCAAGCGTTCTTCCCAAGCATATTCGTCCAACTCGGTTGCGGCATTCTGATCGACTCCTTGGGACTCACTGCGGCCGATCACCTGCGCCATAAAATCCCGCATGGAATTCATATTCGCCAGCTTTTGGGCATTCTCCGCATCCTCGTCCATTTCCCACTCGTGCGGGGAAATCGTCAGTGCAAAGTTAGCCGATTCAATCACCACCCGGCCGTTGATCTCGCTGAACCACTCCAGATAGAGCGTATTGCGCCACTCAAAAGGGATTTCCTGTTTGAGGTCAAAGAGGTCCTGAAGTTCCTCTTCATCCACCGTTGGCACACGTCTGCGAAGTGAGGCCGTCATGTCGCCGATGATCCCCAGTTGATCCATATCCAGCGACTCTGAGTCCGGCAGGGCTTTGGGCGCAGGGTTCTCAAACTGCAAACGCGTGCCAGCCAGATCCCGCCAGCAATCGCCATTCAGGGACAGGATCAGAGGCTCGTCTCGATCCAGCAGCCAGATGTGGCCCGTCGTGTGGCCCTCGACGGTATTGTCAATTTCGCCCTGAACAACGGCGTCTTCGATCCTCCATGCCATGATAATGATTTTCAACAATACCGAGACCAACCGTCAAGCTAGTGTCTTGATGGAATTATTTGACAAGGTCGTTCCTGCAGATCGGACAAAATCCAAATCAAGTCGGTTGTTCGCCTCGGGCCATGACGACCTTACCGGTGCGAACGGTCTCAATGATGTTAAACTGCGAAAACATGCCAATCGCCGCGTCGATCTTTGGACTGTCGCCATTGAGCATGACGATCATTGATGTCGGGGTAAGATCGACGGTTTTTCCAGAGAAATGCTCGGTGATTTGAAGAGCCATCGAGCGCTCGGTCGGCGAGCACTCGATCTTGATGAGAATCATCTCCTTGGTCACCGAGTTGTCTGAGGTGTGCTCGAAGCAATGGATGACGTCAATGAGCTTGCCGACCTGCATAATGATCTGCGAGAGGCCTTCCGGATCGCCGGAAATGCCAATGGTCATGCGGGAGAAGTTGGCATTGCGGCCTTCGGAGACGACGAGGGAATCGATGTTGAATCCGCGGCGCGAGAAGACTTGGCAAATCCGCATCAGGACGCCCGGCTCGTTACTCACCAGCACCGAGAGGGTGTGGCTAGGGCCGTGCGCCAGCAATGGGGCTACGACAGGCGTGTCTGTCGTGATGATGGTCTTGGACATAGAGGTCGAAATTCTAAATTTGTTATGCTAACGGAAAGTAATCTAAACGGATCACGTGGAACCGACGGGCTTGGCCATCTTGGTTTTAGGCGCTTCGGTGATCATGTCTTCAAGCGCGGCGCCCGCGGGGATCATCGGGAAGACGTTTTCGGTTTTGACGCACTCGGCATGGATCAGGATTGGCCCGTCGTTGTACGCGAGGGCTTTTTCCAGCATGCGGGTGACGTCCGCCGGACGCTTGATGTGCACGGAAGGGATGCCATAGGCGGCTGCCAACTTACAGAAGTCGGGGTTGCCGATGAGGTCCACGCCCGAGGTGCGATCGTCATAGAATAGCTCCTGCCACTGGCGGACCATACCGAGGTAGTGGTTGTTGAGCACGACGATTTTGAGCGGAAGCTTGTGGATCTGCGCAGTGGCGAGTTCGAATAAGGTCATTTGGAATCCGCCGTCGCCCGAGATCGAGATGACGGTCTTGTCCGGACAGGCAAGCTGTGCACCGATGGCGGCAGGGAAGCCGAAGCCCATGGTGCCGGCACCGCCGGAGGAGAGCCAATGGAAGGACTCGTGGTTCTTGTAGAACTGCGCTGCCCACATCTGGTGCTGGCCGACGTCAGTGGAAACGATGGCTTTGCCTTCGGTGAGCTGATAGAGTTCGTCAATCACCTGCTGCATCCGCAGGCCGCCTTGCTTTTTATAGCTGAGCGGGAACTTCTTCTTGTAACCATCTAGCTTGGCGAGCCACTCGCCAGTTTCCAGCGCACCGATCTTTTCGTTGATTTCCGAAAGCGCGGCCTTAGCATCGCCGACGATTTGCACGTCGGGACGGATCATCTTGCCCATTTCCGCGGGATCGATGTCGATGTGGATAATGTGGGCCGTGGTGCAGAATTTCGACGGTTGGCCGATGATGCGGTCGTCGAAGCGCGAACCGACATTGATAAGCAAGTCGCACTCGACCATCGCCTTGTTGGCATAAGCGGTACCGTGCATGCCGAGCATGCCGAGCGAGAGCGGGTGGGTTTCTGGGAAAACACCCTTGCCTAGGAGAGTCGTGGTAACGGGGCAGCCGAGAGTTTCGGCGAGGTGAAGCAATTCCTTGTCAGCGCGGGCGATCATGCAGCCCTGGCCCGCGAGGATCACGGGGCGCTTGGCCTTGGCGATCAAATCGGCGGCTTGTTTCACGGACTTGCTGCAAATGTTGAACGTGGAGGTTGGGTCGTAGCCGGGGAGGTTGAACACAGGGTTCATGTCACCGGAGAACGGTCCTTGAGAAATATCCTTTGGCACGTCAATCAACACAGGACCAGGGCGACCGGTAGTTGCGATGTGATAGGCCTCGCGGGCGATCCGCGGCAGGGCGTTGGTGTCCTTCACCAAATAATTGTGTTTCACCACGGGGATCGTGATGCCGAAAATGTCAGCTTCTTGGAACGCGTCCTTGCCCAGCATCCACGTCACAGTCTGGCCGCAGATCACCAGCATGGGTACTGAATCCATCATCGCGGTCATCAGGCCGGTGACGGTATTACCAGCACCCGGGCCGGAAGTCACCAACACTGCGGCTGGACGACCCGTGGCACGGGCGTAACCGTCAGCCATGTGCACAGCACCTTGTTCGTGGCGGACGAGGATAAACTTCATCTTCGTTTTGACGGTTTCCAGCGCGTCGAAAATCGGGATCGCCGCTCCACCGGAGTAGCCAAAGATGTATTCGATCCCGAGGTCATCGAGAGTTTTGATTAGCGCTTGCGCGCCGTCCATTTGATTTTTACTCATAAAAATGGGGTCTTACGGCCGAAACATGCCAAATCCGAAATGGCGAATCAATGAAAACTTCACGATTATCGCTAACTTTACGCATAAAAATGGAATCCCGATCAAAAAGTTAGCCAATTT
>JBAXLW010000025.1:0-23606 GCA_037134575.1 Verrucomicrobiota bacterium
CTCGAGTAACACGCCCCGTACCTCGAGTAACACGCCCCGTACCTCGAGTAACACGCCCCGTACCTCGAGTAACACGTCCCGTACCTCGAGTAACACGTCCCGTACCTCGAGTAACACGTGCCGTTACCTCGAGTAACACGTCCCGTACCTCGAGTAACACGTCACGATACCTTGAGTAACACGTCTGATTACCAAAAAAAAGAGGCTCTGAGCCGTGGTTGCCCTCCTGATTTCAACGTGCTAGGGTGAGTTGGTGTTAGGTTGAGCTGCGGACAGCGGAAAGCAGGCGCGAAGGATCAAGGAGTGGCGGACTCCGATCCGCCACGGATCCCACCGGCCATGGTGAATTCATCGGCATGGGCGATTCGGAGATCGCCCCTCCTTGGGGAACAGGCGCCAAGGCGCGGCAGAGGGGGCAGTCCTCGCGGGGGTGACGGCTGCTTGGGGGACTTCGTTGAGTCGTGTCAAAAGTCCTTTGGGCTGGGCAGTTTGCGGCCCCTATGGACGATTATTTGAAGGGGTTCACCACCCTGACCCCGTCGTAGTCCTGGCCGTGGTTGAGGTCCTCACTGAGAAGTTCCCGACAGCGGGCGGCTTGGGCTGCGGCGAGGATAGCCGCATCCCAATAGGAGATTTGGTAGCGATTTTTGAGGAAGAGTGTCGACTGGAGGGGCGCGACGGTATTTTCCTGGACGGGAAAGCGGAGCCATTTCTGGATCAGACGGGCGGCGAGGTCGTGAGGCAATGCATCCGGGCGACGCAAGTGCGTGGCTTGCACGTAGAACTCTTGAAGCACCTGTACGGAGAGGACCAGATCGGTGCGGGTCAGAATTTCTGTCGCGATCGCGGCTTTCGCAGGTTGTGTGCAATCGAGGTCGAGCGAATAAAGCAGGACGTTGGTGTCAACGAATGGGATGGCGGTCGTGCAGTTCTTCGCGGCTTAGGTGGTAAGCAGGGTTAAGACTGATGCGGCGGCTGCGGAGTTCAGCGCGCAGGTCTTCCTCTTCGCGCTGGAGACGCTGGAATTCGTTATTCTTTTGGGTATTTCCTGTGATCTCCACCAGGTACTCTCTGAGCATGGCCGAAAGCGAGGTGGATGATTCTGCCGCTTTGACCCGCGCTTGGCGGTAAAGTTCATCGTCCACGGAAATGGTGATGTTTTCCATGACGCTTCCACATTTCCACAGCTTCACAGTTTCTGCAATCGGGTTTTTGCGGCGACGGCGTCAGTCATCGCGGATTCACATCGATGGGCGAATGAATGGAAACCACGAAACCCACGAAATTTCACGAAAAGGCAGAGAGTGGTAGGTCGGGCGGAGGCTTGCAGGATCTGATTGTTTCGTCGGTTTTCGTGTCTTTCGTGGTTTCTTGGATGGAAGAGTTGACGGGCTGCGGAAGAGGCGACAGTAAGGTCGCGACTCCTTAGGTGCCGTACTCGATCGCCCCTTAAAAAAATGCTTCGATGCCTAACTGTCCGTCATTCCAACGCGGACCGCAGGTCGGCGGCGGCGCTGCGGGCACTGGCTGGGGGATCGGGGACGAAGGCGAAATCTTCGGTGGCTTCGATGCTGAACTCGTTTTCGAAGTCGGTGGGGGTGATTGGGTCGGCGAAGTAGGTCGTTGGGAGGGCGAATTGCGAACTGCGCGGGAGTTTGTCGACGGGGTCGAGGTTGGCGATGCTGGCGGTGGCTTCGGGGGTGGCTTTGAGTTCCTCGAACTTGCGGGCAGTGACGAGGACGCGGGTTTCGAAGTTGCCGATGGCGCTGTTGTAGTGGTCGACTGCGCTGCCGAGCGAGCGGCCGAGTTTGGAGAAGTGTTCGGCGAGTTTGCCGAGGCGCTCGTGGAGGGTGCGGCCGAGCTGGGAGATCTCGCGGGCGTTTTCGGCGATGGATTCCTGGCGCCAGCCGTAGGAGACGGCGCGGAGCAGCGCGATCAAGGTGGTGGGGGTGGCGAGGATGATGTTTTGGTCGACGCCGCGTTCGATCAGGCCGGGGTCGATTTGGAGGGCGGCGGAGAAGAACGATTCGCTCGGTAGGAACAGCACGGTGAACTCGGGCGTGTGGGCGAACTGGGCGGTGTAGTTCTTCGATGAAAGCTGCTGGATGTGGGTGTGGACTTGGCGGGCGTGGCGTTTGAGCGCCGTGTCGCGGACGATGTCGTCGGTCGTTTCGAGCGCGTCGAGGTAGGCGTCCATCGGTGTCTTTGAATCGACGACGATGGTCTTGCCGCCGGGCAGGCGGACGATGAGGTCGGGGCGGAGTTTTTTACCCTCGTCGGTGGTGCTGTGGTGCTGGGTTTCGAAATCGCAGTGTTCCTGCATGCCCGCGAGCTCGACGACGCGGCGCAGCTGCATTTCTCCCCACTGGCCGCGGCCTGTCGGTTGGCGCAGCGCTTTGACGAGCGAGGCGGTTTCGCGTTGGAGGCCGAGCTGGCCTTCGCCGAGGGCGCGGACTTGTTCGCGCAGTTCCGAGTACGCGCCTTCGCGGGATTTTTCGATTTCGCCGATGCGGAGTTCGAATTTGCCGAGTGATTCGGTCATCGGCTTGATGAGCGTTTCGATGGCGACTTTGCGCTTTTCGATTTCGCCTTTCGCTTCTTCGGTCTGGGTGGAGAGCGAGGTTTTCGCGAGTTGGAGGAATTGCTCGGACGACGAGCGGAGGGCGTCGGCGGAGAGCGCCTTGAACGTGTCGGAGAGTTTGATCTCGGCGCGTTCGAGCAGCGCTTGTTTATCGGCGGCGGCCTTGATCTCGCTGTCGAGGCGGGAGCGGAGTTCGGTGAATTGGTTGCGGATGGTCTGCGACTCTTGCTCGTGGCGCGCGGACTCGGCGTTGGTCTGGGTCAGGCGGGTTTCGATCTCGGCGGCCCGGCGTTCTTCGGCTTTCAGTCGCTCGGCCGCGGCGGCGAGTTTGCTGGAGGCAACGAGATGGGTGACGAGCCAGCCCAGAAAGAGCCCCCCGATCACGAAGACGATTTGCGGTAAATATGGGGCGAGTTCTGGAGGAATCATGGTTTTGTCCTTGCGGGGAGGCGTTAGCTCGGTTTCGTAGTGGTGTTGCTGAGCGCTTTCGTGGTATCGAATGGCTCGGCAATACGCAAACCAAACTCCTCACTACCATGGCCCACACACTCCCCGATCTCGGTTACGCCTACGATGCGCTCGAGCCCCACATCGATGCTCGTACGATGGAAATCCATCATTCCAAGCATCACCAAGCCTACATCACCAACCTCAACAACGCGCTGGCCGGCAAGCCTGAGCTGGAAGCGAAGAGCGCCGACGCGCTGATCCGCGACCTGGCCGCCGTTCCTGAGGACATCCGCACGGCCGTCCGCAACAATGCCGGTGGCCACGTGAATCACTCGTTTTTCTGGAAAGTCATCGCTCCCGGCGGCGCCAAAGCACCTTCGGGCGAACTCGCCGCTGCGATCGACCGGGCCTTTGGCTCGTTCGATGCGTTCAAGGAAGCGTTCGGCAAGGCGGGCATCACCCGCTTCGGCTCCGGCTGGGCGTGGCTCTGCAAAAAGGCCGATGGCTCGCTGGTCGTTTGCTCGTCGGCTAACCAAGACAACCCTGTGATGGGCGCTGACTTCGGCGGCTGCGGCAATACGCCGATCCTCGGCCTCGATGTCTGGGAGCACGCTTACTACCTGCACTACCAGAACCGCCGCCCGGACTACATCGCCGCTTTCTGGAGCGTCGTGAACTGGGACGTCGTGGCTGCGAATTTCGCGGGCTGATTGTTCACGATCTTTCGAAACGCGTCCGGCTCACCCGAGTCGGGCGCTTTTTTATAGGTCCCATAGGTCGTATAGGTCGTTTAGGACCTATCCGTCCTATCTTTCTTTATTTTCAAATCGTAATTTAGCGGTAAGCCTTCCCTGTGAGTTCACCCAAGTGTCCCAAATTACCTGAAGTGGTGGAGCCGATTTCCGAGAAGGATATCGCCGAACAAAGAATCTTCGAGCTGGAGACGCCGGACCAAACCCTCCTCTCCGGCCCCACCACACGCTGGCGCGATCTAGCGACCTTGCTGCGCATGACCAAGGATCTGTTCATCGGCTTCCGGGCGCTGCACTTTTCCGGTCCTTGCGTTACTATCTTTGGCTCCGCCCGCACCCAGTCTGGCACCCGCTACTATGAAATGGCCAGGCAGATGGGCGAGGCTTGCGCACGACTTGGCTTCACCGTCGTCACCGGTGGCGGCCCCGGCATCATGCAGGCAGCCAACCAAGGCGCCTTCGAGGCGGGCGGGCGCTCGCTGGGCGTCAACATCGAACTGCCCTTCGAGCAATCGGCGAATCCCTACGTCCATCGCTCGGTCACGATGAAATACTTTTTCACCCGCAAGGTGGTTCTCGTGAAGTATTCCTACGCTTTCATCATCCTGCCCGGCGGCGCGGGCACCATGGACGAGATGTTTGAAACCATGACGCTCATTCAAACGGGCAAGCTCAAGATTTTCCCGATCGTTCTGATGGGCAAAGACTATTGGAAGCCACTGATCGACTTCGTCTATCAGATGGCGGAGGAGGGGACGATCAGCCCGGACGATCCCGAGCTGATTTTCTTCACCGACGATGTCGCCGCAGCGACCGCTCACCTGCAACGCCACGCCGTGAGGCAGTTCGGGTTGCGCCGCAAGCGCGCGCCGAAGGCGATCAAGTTGCTTGGAGAGAAAGGGCTCTAGGGCTAGGACTTGTCCAAAAAGAACCCGCGTTGTTTTTCGGAAATCGGCAGGTCGAGTTTTTCCATCACGGCCAGCATGTCTTCCCACAGTTGGCGTTTGGTTTGATTGCCACCGTTGCTTTGCAGCAGATGGCTGGGGTGATAGGTGGCGCGTGCCGGTGTGCCCTCGAAATCGTGCCAGCGACCCGTCATCGAGGTGACGTTGCCGGCAAGTCCGAGCAATCCCTCGGCCGCGGTTTCTCCCAGTGCGACGATGCATTCGGGCTGGATGATTTCGATTTCAGCCCGCACAAATGGCAGGAATGCAGCGATCTCTTCGGGCGTCGGTTTGCGGTTGTTGGTCGTTTGGCGCGGCGCAGCGGGACGAAATTTGACGAGGTTCGAGATATAAACATCCTCGCGTGAGAGCCCCATTGCTTTAAGGATGCCGTCGAGCTTTTCGCCCGCAGATCCAGCAAACGGTTTACCTTCGCGCTCTTCGTGATAGCCAGGCGCCTCGCCGATCAGCATCAGGCGTGCCTCGGGATTTCCTGCGGCAAAGACCATCGTCTCGCGCAGTGAGCCCAAGCTTTTGGCTGCGCCCCAGTTTTCCGCTTGGCGGTGCAACGATGCCAATTGTTCAACCCGCGTGGAACCGACGATCGATAGTGATGCCGAAACGATGGCGGGAGCGCTTTTGATTGGAACAACCGGCGAATCCTCTGCCATCTCGGGGGCGGGCATCGCCGCGCCGGGCTTGGAGGCGAAGTGAAGTTCGCGCAAAGCGTCGCGCGCGCCTTCGTCCAAATGCACATGGCTGATGCCACGAGCTTGTTCAGCGGCTAGAAATTCAAGCAGGGCATCGACGGGACGAATCACCCGGCAAAGCTAGCCAGATCGAGGCCGTGGTGCAACTGCTGGATTTGGGCGCATCGAAGAAACCATTCCGCATTACCAGACTCGTTCCACCCCATACGACTCGAAAATCGTATCCGAACTGACGATCGATCGCCCTTCAACTTGGCACTGGGCCGTCAGCATCCGATCGAATGGGTCCCGGTGGTGAAATGGCAGATCTTGAATCCGACGACAGTGTTCCGCGTCAATACCCACAGCAGTGATTCCCTGTCGTTTCAATCCTTCGGGAATGAGGATCTCCCATGCGTTAGGCAGTTGAAAATCGCGATAGCCGCCAACGCTCAATTTTAACCCGATCTCCCACAAACTAACGATTGAGAATGCGAGGTTAGTCTCTTCATCAAGAATCACGTCGTGGGCGGTCCCAGACAGCCGTTGCGGAAGGAAGGCGAGCCAAAGGACGGCCATCGTATCCAGCAAATAACTAGGCGATTGGCTCATGGCCTTCCTTTGCCAGATGATCTGAATTCAAGGGCGCCGTCCCTACAAAACGATAGAAATCCTCAGCGATTTGAGCATCAAGCATGGGATCAAAAAATCGATCGAGGTTCACTTCGCCATGAGACGCGAGAAATCCTAGCTGCCGTTTGGCCTTTTCTGGTTTTTCGGCCACCAGCCTCACCACGGGCTTGTCGCGGCGGGAAATGATGACTTCCTCGCCACGCTCTGCAGCTGCAATCAGCTCGGAGAGTTGCGATTTCGCCTCATGAATGGTGACTTGCATGACAACATCAACTTAGCGAAGTCGGTCTGGTGGATCAACGGCTATTTTTAGGCAGAATTTGTGGCGCGGTGGATCAAGGAGGGCGAATCTGTCGCACTCACCCGCGCGGGTGGAACTGCTTGTGAACAGCCTTGAGTCGTTGGCGGTCGACGTGGGTGTAGACCTGCGTCGTTGAGATGTCGGCGTGGCCCAGTAGCTCTTGGATCACCCTCAGATCGGCACCACCTTCCAGCAGATGGGTGGCGAACGAGTGGCGCAGTAAGTGCGGGTAAACATTCTGGTCGATGCCCGCGAGTTTCGCCCGCTGCTTGACGATTTCGCGGACACGCTCGGGCGATAAGGCGGTGCCGCGGACGCTGATGAAAATGTGCGAGGAGGTTTTGCGGGTGACCAGTTTGGGACGCTCGTTGCGCAGGTAGTCGTCGATCGCCTCGCGTGCTTTGTGGCCGACCCGCACGATCCGTGTTTTATCGCCCTTGCCGGTGACGCGCAGGAATCCGCCCTCGAAGTCCATCATCTCCAGCCGCGCCTTGCACAGTTCGGACAGCCGCAGGCCGGCGGAGTAGAATAGCTCAAGGATCGCCAGATCCCGGCGGCCTAACGACGCCGATGGGTCGATCGATTCTAGCAGTTTCGTCAGCTCGGTGGCATGCAGGGTTTCTGGCAGCGATTGGTCGGGGCGGGGGGCTAACAGCGGTTCGGCGGGGTCCATCTCCAGCTTCTCCTTGCCGACCAGCCAGCGGAAAAATACTTTGAGGTGTACTGTCGTGATTCGCAGCGAGGCGGCGCTGAGTCCTTCTTTTTTGCGTTGGCTGAGGAATGCCGCGAGCTCGTCGGTGCCGATGTCGCGCAGCGCGGTGCGTTGGCCTATGATCCATTTGGCGAGCGCATCGAGCGTCTGTCGGACGGATTGCTGATAGGCATCGGACAATCCGCGCTCCGTCGCTAGATAGCGGATGAATGAGTCGCTTGCCGCTTCCATGATTAATCGAGGTTTTGCGAAATCGAGTGCTTTCCGGCAATCGCAAAAAATCAGGAGGCAGGGCTTGATGGCAGCCGAAACACCGGGTCGGTGAGGGCGATGACCTCCTGCGGCGTCAATCCGGCATCCCGAAGGTGGGTGATTGAGAGAGACTCGCTGCGCTTCGCGAGGCGTTTGCCAGCTTCATCTAACATCAGTTGGTGGTGGAAATACAGCGGCTCGGGAAGCTCCAGTAGGGTTTGCAGCAGGCGGTGGACGTGGGTGGATGAGAGTAGATCTTCGCCGCGGGTGATGTGGCTGATTTTCTGAAATGCGTCGTCCACCACCACGGCGAGGTGATAGGCGGTGCCGATGTCTTTGCGGGCGAGCACGACATCACCTAACAAGTCCGGGTTCACGGAGATTTCGCCAAAGCGTAGATCGCGGAAGGTGAGGGGACTCGTTAGGATGCCGGCCTGGTGGGAGTCTAACCGCCAAGCGTAGGGTGTGCCCGATTCGATTTTTTTCTGTTGCTCCTTCGCGCCGAGGTGGCGGCAGGTGCCGGGATAAACCGGAGCCTCCGGTCCCTGCGGCGCGGCCCCCATCCGCGCCCATTCTTCTTGGATTTCGCGGCGGGTGCAGAAACAGGGATAAACCAAGCCCTTTTCCCGCAGTGCGGTCAGCGCCGATTCGTACGCCGTGATCCGCGCAGTCTGGCGCAGCGGTTCGCCCTCCCAAAGCAGTCCGAGCCATGTTAGATCTTCCTCGATGCCTTGGTAAAAGGCCTCGCGCACCCGCGGGCCGTCAATGTCCTCGTGCCGCAGCAGGAAAGTTCCGCCCGCCGAAGTGCTTGCCAGTTCGAATGCCACCCGCGCGGCCAGCACATGGCCGAGGTGGAGCCGTCCTGTCGGGCTGGGCGCAAATCGGGTGCGGACGGTCATCGCTGGTTTTTTCGCATCGCGGCAGCCGAAGTGCAAGAACAGCCGAGCTAGTGCGGATCCTTCTTGATCCCTGAATCCTGTGGCGCGATGTTTCGGCCATGCCGCGCCTTGCATTGCTCCAGTCTGGGACCTTCGCCTCGAAGGCGGAATCGTTCGATCATCACGAAACGCTGATCCGCCAAGCGGCGGCTGCCGGCGCGAACGTTGTGGTCACGCAGGAGCTTTTCCTCACGCCTTATTTCTGCACGGTCCAAGATCCCGCTTTGTTCGATCTCGCTGATCCGCTGCCCGGTCCCGTTACGGATCGTCTCGGTAAACTGGCGGGTGAACTGGGCATTGTGTTGATTTCCTCGCTGTTTGAGCACCGCGGTCCGGGTCTCTATCACAACACGGCCGCCATCCATGATGCCGACGGCAGCCTGATGGGCCTCTATCGCAAGTCGCACATCCCGCAGGATCCAGGCTTTGAGGAAAAATTCTATTTCACGCCTGGCGATAGCGGTTGGCCGGTCTGGGACACGCGCTTTGGTAAAATCGGCGTGCTGATTTGCTGGGATCAGTGGTATCCCGAAGCGGCGCGGTTGATGGCGCTCGGCGGCGCGCAAGTGCTGGTCTATCCGACGGCCATCGGCTGGCTGCCCGAGGAAAAGCCCACACTCGGCGATGCCCAGCACTGCGCGTGGGAAACGGTGCAGCGCGGCCATGCGGTGGCTAACGGTTGTTACCTCGCCGCCGTCAACCGCACCGGTACGCAAGATCGCACGGAGTTCTGGGGCCGTTCGTTCGTGGCTAACCCCTACGGTGAAATCGTCGCCAAGGCCTCCACCGAGTCCGAGGAAATCCTCTATCACGACCTCGATTTCCAAGGGGTTGAAGACTTTCGGCGGATCTGGCCGTTTTTCCGCGACCGTCGCGTCGATGCCTATGGCGGGCTGACCCAGCGCTGGGGCGAGTCCTGAGGCACCTGCCAAGACGTCGAAAGAAGTGAGGGTTGATTGTCGGGCTTGCTTAACTTGTTCGAATTTCAGAGAAAGCACGGGATTTCGCCCTCCAATTATTTTCCATCAGGTCCTGTTATTCATCAATCGCATGTCGCCAGCCACTTCTTGTTTGTCCACGCCCTCTGGTAAATCTGCCTCCACAGGAGACGCATGCTACACGTGGTGGCGGGATCTGATCCTGATCACGGTGATCACGGGGCTGTGGTTCTGCGCCTTGCTGGGGGTGCGACCGCTGAGCAATCCCGACGAGGGGCGCTACACGGAAATCCCCCGCGAAATGGAGGTTACCGGCGATTTTGTGACGCCGCGTCTCAATGGCGTGAAATACTTTGAAAAACCGCCGCTGGTTTACTGGTTGTCGGCGGTGACCTTCCGCCAATTTGGTGTGAACGAATTCACGGCGAGATTGTGGGGCGGCCTGTTTTCAATCTTCGGCGTGCTTTTGACCTACTCCGCCGCCCGTTTGATTTACGATCGGCGGACTGGGATCTGGTCGGCGATCGTCTTGTCGACCTCGCTGCTTTATTACATTCTGAGCCAAATCATGTTGCTGGACATGGCGGTGGCCGTGACGATGAGCGGCGCATTGTTTTCCTTCATCCTTGCCATGCGCGAACCGCGGGGCAAACGGCGATTCGGATTGTTCATGTCTTTTTATGCGTTCATGGCCTTGGCCACCTTATCCAAGGGGTTGATTGGCTTTGCGATTCCGGGCGCGGTGATTTTTCTGTGGGTGCTGTTGCTGAATCGGTGGCGTGCGCTGTGGCCATTCTATCCATTGCTAGGAACAGTTCTGCTGTTAGCGATTGCTGCCCCTTGGCATATACTGGCCAGTCAGGCGAATCACTCAGCGATCCAAGAGCACGACTTCGCGTGGTTTTATTTCGTTCACGAGCATTGGCTGCGCTTCACCACTCGCATCCATGGCCGCTTTGAGCCGTGGTGGTTTTTCCTGCCGATCTTTCTCGTCGGGCTGTTTCCATGGATTTTTTTCGTCAAACAAACTCTGCGCAATTCGTTGGGCGGCGGCTGGAAGGCGCGCTCACAAAACGCCGAGGCTTGGTTTTTCCTGATTTGGGTGGTCTTCATCATCGCCTTTTTCTCAAAATCCCAATCCAAGCTGATTCCTTACATCCTGCCTGTTTTTCCAGCATGCGCCGTCCTGATCGGCCGCTCGATGTCCGGCTTGTGGCAGGGGCTGGCGGGCAGCAGCTATCGGAAAAGCGGCTGGGCCTTTATCGTAGCCTGTCTGCTGCTGGCTGCTGCGATTTCGGTCTACCCTGCTCCCAAGGATCAGCCAGAGATATGCGCCTATCTGCCGATCCTGCGCGTGACTCTTGGCGGCGCGCTGCTTCTGGGCGCTGGTACGACTTTTCTCGCACTGCGGCGCAAGCAACCGCGTTTAATGATCGGTGCAATCGCTATTTCCAGTACGATATTCCTACTTGGCGTCAACGCGGGTGCAGGATCTTTTGATAAAGCCTCAACCGAGAAACTGGCGAAGATCTTGAAGCCGATGTTGAAACCTGAGGACCGCGTTTACAGCGTCGGGTTCTATTGCCAAGATTTGCCGCCATACCTCGAAAGATTGGTCAGTGTGGTCGATTACCGCGGCGAGCTCGAATTTGGCATCGACGCGGAACCGGAGATCACGTCGAAACGCTTTTTGAATCGCGATGGATTTGTCAGTCAATGGGCGGAACCGGGCAATGCCTATGCGGTGGTGCGGAAAAGCTACTACGATAAATGGTTTTCCGCTTTGAATATGCCCTACGACGTCATTGCGCAAACGAATCGATTTGTGTTAGTCGTAAAGCGCAACAGCCAACCATAACCGATCTACGCGATGTCGACTTTTTTGCCGCTCACCCGCCCGACGCTCGATGAAGAAACCATCGCTGGCGTCGCCGACGTTCTGCGTTCCGGTTGGATCACCTCCGGTCCGAAGGTGAAGGAATTCGAGGCGAAACTCTCGGAACTCTTCGGCGGTCGACCCGTGCGTGTTTTTAACTCTGGCACGGCGACGCTGGAAGTCGCTCTCCGTCTCGCAGGCATCAAGGCGGGCGATGAGGTGATCACCACCCCGTTATCGTGGGTTGCCACCAGCAACGTGATTCTTACGGTGGGAGCGCGGCCCGTCTTCGTCGATATCGACCCAGTCACTCGTAATATCGATCTGGATGCCATCGAGGCCGCCATCACTCCCGCGACCAAGGCGATCATCCCCGTCGATCTCGCCGGTCTGCCGGTGGACCGTGACAAACTCTATCAAATCGCCGCCCGCCACGGCTTGCGGGTGATCGAGGACGCCGCGCAGTCGATGGGCAGCTCGTGGCAGGGCCGCTTGATCGGTTCGTTTGGTGATTTGGTGTCTTTCAGTTTTCATCCCAATAAAAACCTCACGTCCATCGAAGGTGGCTGTCTGGTGATGACGGAGGAAAGCGACGCCGCACTGGCCGAACAATATCGCCTTCAGGGCGTGGTGCGATCGGGCATGGACGGCATGGATGTGAAAGTCCTGGGGGGAAAGTTCAACCTCACCGATGTCGCCGCGCGCGTGGGGATTGGCCAATTGGCACGGTTAGACGAATTCACCCACCAGCGCCGCGAGCTGGCACAGGAGTATTTCAAACAGCTCGAAAGCCGCAAAGCCCGCGCCCTCGGTCTTGGCCTACCCGTGGCAGACTTCGAGCAAAGCAACTGGCACATGTTTCAAGTGATGCTGCCAGAAGGCGAAGGGTGCCCCCGCCGCTCGGAGGTCATGGAAAAAATGCACGCAGCGGGTGTCGGCACTGGTGTGCACTACCCGCCGATCCATCTTTTCACGCTTTACCGAGAGGCGGGCTGGCAGGAAGGTGACTTCCCGCAGGCGGAACACGCCGGGCGCAATATCCTGACACTGCCGCTGTTCCCGACGATGACTGCTGATGACGTCAGCCGGGTGGTCGCCACTCTTGTCAGCACCCTCCAATCTTTCCTTCCATCATGAGCACTGCCGCCAAACCTGAAATCTCCGTGGTGATTCCCGTGTATAACGAGCAGGGGAATCTCCCCACACTGTTTGCCAGACTCTATCCCGTGTTAGATAAACTTGGCCGCAGCTATGAGATCATTTTCACTAATGATGGCAGTGCCGACCAATCGAGCGACCTGTTAGCTGCCCAGTATGCAGCCCGGCCCGATGTCACTCGCGTCATCGAGTTCAATGCGAATTACGGTCAGCACATGGCCGTGATGGCGGCCCTTGAGCGCGTTCGCGGCGAGGTGATCATCACCCTCGACGCCGACTTGCAAAACCCGCCCGAGGAAATTCCCAACCTGCTCAAACAAACCGACGCGGGTTACGACTGTGTCGGCGGGGTTCGCCAAAACCGCCAGGACCATTTCCTGCGCCGCCGCTGCTCGCAACTCGTCAACTTCGTCCGCAGCAAAACCACCAGCATTGAGATGTCTGACCAAGGCTGCATGCTGCGCGCCTATTCACGCGCGGTGGTCGATGGGATTGTTCGCAGCGGTGCGGTGAATACTTTCATTCCCGCGTTGGCCTACAATCTCGCACGCAATCCGACCGAAATCCCCGTCTCCCACGAAGAGCGCCACGCTGGCGTATCGAATTACTCGGCCTATCAACTGGTCCGGCTCAACTTCGACCTCATCACCTACTTCACCACCGCGCCGCTACAACTCTTTACGATTTTTGCGATGCTGTGTTCAGTGGGTTCATTTTTGTTAGTGATCGTTCTCGGTACCCGGCGTTTGATTCTCGGCCCTGAGGAGGGCGGGATCTTCACGCTATTCGGCGTGCTGTTTTTCCTCATCAGCGTCTGCATGGTCGGCATCGGCCTGATCGGCGAATACATGGGCCGGACGTATCAGGTCGTGAGAGCACGCGCCCGTTATAACGTCAGCCACATCTTGGAGGCCCAATCATGAGCAAACCCCGCATTCTGTTTTTCGGCTACAGCGAAGTCGGCTATACCTGTCTCGATCTGCTGCTTTCCCGCGGTGACAATGTCATCGGGCTGATCACGCACGAGGATAACCCGGATGAAAAAATATGGTTCAAGACACCCTCCCTCGCCGCCCAAGAGCGGGGGATTCCGGTGTTCACGCCCGAGTCGGTGAACACGCCTGAGTGGATCGAGCGGATCGCGGCGATGAAGCCCGACCTGATTCTATCCGTTTATTACCGCAACATGATCGGTCAGCCGATTTTGGATCTGCCGCCACTCGGCGCGTTCAATCTCCACGGCTCGCTGCTGCCGAAATACCGCGGCCGTGCGCCGATCAACTGGGCGGTGCTCCATGGCGAAACCTACATCGGCATGACGTTGCACCGGATGGTGAGGCGCGCCGATGCCGGCGATGTCGTCGATCAAGAGGGCGTGGATATCTCCTCGCAAGACACGGCTGAACAGGCATTCCGCAAGGTCATGCCCTGCGCCCGTGTAGTGCTAGCCCGACAAATCGACGCCCTTCTCGCAGGCAGCGCGACGGAAACACCGCAGGACGAATCCGCTGCCACCTACTTCGGCGGTCGCAAGCCCGAGGACGGTCGAATCGACTGGACCCGCCGTTCTACTGACATTTTTAATCTCATCCGCGCCGTGACGGATCCTTATCCGGGCGCCTTCAGCGACCACGGCGGTGCACGACTGATGGTCTGGTGGGCCGAGCCCGCTCCCGGCAAATCGGGTAGCCCCGGAGAAATTCTCTCGCTAGATCCCCTGATTATTGCCACTGGTGACGGCGCACTCCATTTGACGCGCGTGGAATGGCGTGGCGTTCCTGCACCCGCCCTTGAGGTTGGAATCACACTCTCCCACTGAAACTACATCCTTATGCCACTTAAAGTACTCATCCTCGGAGCCAACGGCTTCATCGGCAGCAGTCTGACAGAAACGATTCTCAGCCAAAAAGACTGGGAAGTCTACGGTATGGATGTCGGCGACCACAAACTCACGCACTTGTTAGCCCACGAGCGTTTCAAGTTCGTCGAGGGTGACATCACGATCAACCGCGAGTGGATTGAATATCACATCAAGAAGTGCGACGTCGTCATTCCGCTCGTCGCCATCGCGAATCCTGCGCAGTATGTGAAGAACCCGCTCAACGTGTTCGAACTCGATTTCGAGGCTAATCTCGAAATCGTCCGCCAGTGCGTCAAATATAAGAAGCGCCTGCTGTTCCCATCCACCTCGGAAGTTTATGGCATGTCGCCAGAAGACGTTCTCGACGAGGCAACGAGCAACATGGTCTACGGCCCGATCGACAAACAACGCTGGATCTATGCGACCTCCAAGCAGCTGCTAGACCGCGTCATTTACGCCTATGGCGTGCGCGACAATCTCGACTACACCTTGTTCCGCCCCTTCAACTGGATTGGGCCTAAACTCGACAACGTGATGGAGCCGAAAGAAGGCAGCTCGCGCCTGTTCACGCAGTTCATCAGCAACGTGATTTTCCGCAAGCCGATCCAACTCGTCGATGGTGGCTCGCAGAGCCGTTCCTTCACCTTCATCGGAGATGGCATCGACTGCCTGCTGCGCATCATTGAAAACAAGGACGGCGCCGCTTCGCAAAAAATCTTCAACATCGGCAATCCGAAAAACAACGTCTCTGTCGCGGACCTCGCGAAGATCATCATCGAGGCCTTCAAGGAATACCCCGAGTACCGCGAACGCGCTGAACAAGCGAATGTCGTGACCGTCTCGTCGATGGAATACTTCGGCAAATACTATCAGGACATCCACACCCGCGTGCCGTCGATCGAAGCCGCAAAGGAAGCCCTCGGCTGGGATCCCCAAGTCGATCTGCCAACGGCGATCCGCGCCACGCTCGACTATCATCTCAAGCAAAACGACCACGACCTGACCGCTGATTCTGCCGCGTCATGAGTTGCGTCGTCGCGCTGAAAGTCGATGTCGATACCGACCGCGGAACTCGCGAGGGCGTGCCTGCCCTCGCGGCTCTGCTAGAGGAGTTTTCGGCTCCAGCGTGCTTCTTGTTTTCATTGGGGCCGGACAACACGGGCAAGGCGATCCGCCGCGTGTTCCGCCCCGGCTTTTTCCAAAAAGTCAGTCGAACCAGCGTCGTTCAGGTTTACGGCATTCGCACACTGCTCAACGGCACACTGCTGCCCGCACCGCACATCGGCTCGCGCCACGCCGACACGATGAGGCGGGTGCGCGATGCGGGCTTTGAAGTCGGCATCCACTGCAACGACCACTTCAAGTGGCAGGACTACTTGTTCAAGATGTCGCTCGACCAGGTGCGCGAGGAATTCGGCCGCGCCCGTGCCGAGTTCCGCAGCATCTTCGGTTGCGAAGCGGCCACCGCCGGCGCTCCCGGCTGGCAAGCCACGGCCGACAGTAAAAAGGTCTACGACGAGGCCGAGCTGCTCTACGCCAGCGACACCCGCGGCGAATCGGCATTTTTCCCCGAGATCGGCGGCCGCGTCTTCAAGACCCTGGAAATCCCCAGCACCCTGCCGACCTTCGACGAGCTGATGGGCCGCCCGGAATACCCGGACGAAAAAATCGTCCCGCACTACGTCAGCCTGCTGAAACAGGACCATCCTAACATTCTAACGATCCACGCCGAAATCGAGGGCATGGCCAAGCTGGCGCTCTTCCGCCAGCTGATGCAGGCGTGGAGCGACCAAGGCGTGCGCTTCGTCCGCATGGACGACCTCGCGCGGGAGATTTTGGCGAACCGCGATGCCGTTCCGGTGCGCCCCTTGGTGATGGCCGAGATCGATGGCCGCTCGGGCAAGGTCGCCACGCAGGGTTAAGGATCCGTGGACCGCTTGAAGAGCGTTTCAGTGAAGCCGCCATTGAACCCAAGGGCGGCTGGCTTTGCTGCCGCCGGGCGCAATTCGGATTAAATCGCGCGCAGCACTTCTTCGAAGACACTGAGGGTGTCGTCGAGATCGGTCTCGGTGTGAGCGAGCGAGAGGAAGCCAGTTTCGTAGGGCGAGGGGGCGAGGTAGATGCCTTTGTCGAGGCAGCCCCAGAAGAATTTTTTAAAGAGGTCGAGATCCTGCTTCATCACGTCGCTAACATTCACGATTTCGCGATCAGTGAAGAAGAGGCAGAACATGGAGCCGACGCGGTTGAAGCGATGAGGCACGCCTTTGGCGTCAAGGAGCTGGCGCAGGCCGCGTTCGAAGTGGGCGCCGAGCGATTCGAGGCGTTGAAAGCCCGAGCGTTGGTCGAGCTCGCGGAGCTGGGCGAGGCCGGCAGCCATGGCCAGCGGGTTGCCGCTGAGGGTCCCTGCCTGATAGACAGGTCCGAGGGGGGCGAGGTAGTCCATGATCTCCGCGCGGCCGCCGAAGGCACCGACCGGCAGGCCACCGCCGATGACTTTGCCGAAGCAACTCAGATCGGGCGTGAGGTTTTCGAGCCCTTGCACGCCCGCCTTGCCGAGTCGGAAGCCGGTCATCACCTCGTCGAAAATGAGCAACGCGCCGTGCTCATGGGTGATGGAGGAAAGCCGTGCGAGGTAGCCGGGTTTGGGAAAGACCAAGCCGGCGTTGGCGGGGTAGGACTCGACGATGATGGCAGCGATTTCCTCGCCACGGGCGGCGAAGAGAGCTTCGAGCGCTTCGGGGTCGTTGTAGGGCAGGACGATCGTTTTTTCGGCAAACGCCTTGGGCACGCCCGCGGAGTCGGGTTCGCCGTGGGTGAGCGCGCCTGATCCGGCAGCGACCAACAATGAATCGCTGTGGCCGTGGTAACAGCCGTCGAATTTGACGATGTAATCGCGTTTCGTGAAACCGCGGGCAAGGCGGATGGCCGACATCGTCGCCTCGGTGCCCGAGCTGCAGACGCGGACTTTTTCCACCGACGGCACCCAAGCGCAGATGGTGCGGGCCATTTCCACCTCGAACAGGTTGGGGATGCCGAAGGAGATACCGCTCTTGGCGACTTCGTGGATCGTGTTGGTGATGACGACGGGCGCGTGGCCGAGAATGTTAGGCCCCCATGAGCCGATGTAGTCGATGTAGTGTTTGCCGTCGATGTCCTCGATGCGGCTGCCCGCGGCGCGGCGGACGAAAAACGGCTCTCCGCCGACGTTGCGAAAGGCACGCACGGGCGAGTTCACCCCACCCGGGATGAATTCTTTGGCGACAGCGAACATTTTCTGGGAGAGCAAGCCTTGCGAGTGCATGCGCGGACCATGGAACAGAAATCGCCCGCGGCCAACCGCGAAGCGTGTTGATTTTTTAGAAAAATCTCTGGTTCCACATTCCTGAATTCGTGCTTTCTTTAAGCATGCCGCTGCACTGCCCTGACTCGATGAACGCCGTCGTCCGTCTTTTCAACGAGATGACGCCGGCGAAATTGGAGCATCTGGGCGACGTCTATAGCCCGGGCGTGATCTTTAACGGGCCGATCCACCAAGCGCGCGGGTTGGCACAACTGCGCGAGGTGTTGACCACGCGCTTTGAGAAGCTGGAGAATTTTTCGGTGGAATTGCTCGATGCGCATGGTGACGAGCGCACGGGATTTCTGTTGTGGACGGTGAACTACCAACAGCACGGCAAGGCACGGGCGATCCACGGCATGAGCCACTTCCGCTTTGCGGCCGACGGGCGCATTTCCGAGCAGCGCGACCAATGGGACGCCACCTCCGTGCTGCAAGGCGAGCGCCCGGTGCTCAGCTGGCTGATGCAAAAGATCAATCGGCGCCCACAAAAAGACGGCAAGTGAGTCCTTCGCACACGATCACCTCATGGCCCTCCGCCCCAGCGGTGAAGACAGCCCGGGGGAAGTAGCTGTCGCGCAGCTTGCCGAGAACGTCGGCGGGTACGGACCGGGCCACTTGGAATTTCATCACGCCGCGCTCATGCAGGTCGAGTGCGGCGAGCAGCAGTGGCGCGGCGAAGGACTGGGTTTCTAACACCCGCGATCCCGCACGCAGCAGGGCCTTCGCCCGCGTAGCGTGATCCGGGGAATCGAGCAAGGCCGCGAGCTTGAGCAAATTCTCTGCTGCGAGGTGGTTGGGCGAAGGCTCTGCGCCATCGTAATCCTCGCGGATGACCATCAACGTGGCACCTGCCAGCTCGGAGCGCATGACGTAACCGGCCTGTGCCGCATCCCAGAAACCGGCGTCGAGTTTCTGCTGCAGCTGCTCCGCCCAGTCGAGCCAGCCCGCCGCCGGACAAACCGCGTGCAGCTCGATCAGCCCGGAAATGAGAAACGCGTAATCGGCGGGAAAGCCCTTCACCTGGCCGCGTTGGCAACGATAGGCGCGGTAGAGATACTCTCCATCCCACAGTTCTTTTCGGATGAAAGCCGCGGCCGCATTCGCCGCAGTGGCGAGGTCGTCGCGCCCGAGAATGCGGGCGCCATGCGCCAGCGCGGCGATGGCCAGCCCGTTCCATGCCGTAACAATTTTGTCGTCGCGGTGGGGCAGCGGGCGTTGGGCGCGGGCCTGTAATAAGGTCTTACTAGCAGATTCTAACCGCTCGCGGATTTCCGATTCCGGGCAATCAAACATCACCGCCAGCGCCTCGTCGCGCATGGCGCGGAAGAGGGTGTTTTGATTTTCCAGCTCGCCATGCGGGTCGCTTTCCGGGCGGGCGTTGCCTTGGGCCTCAATACCGTAGGCGGCGCAGAAGATTGCCGCATCGCGGGGCGCGAGCCGTGCGGAAACTTCGGTGGCCTCCCAGGTCCAGAAAGCGCCCTCGCGTTTTTCCGAAGCATCCGCCGCAGGCAGGCTGTCGGCATCTTCGGCCGCATGAAAGGCCCCACCGGCATCGCGCAGGGTTTCTAGCAAGTAACGGAAGATGCCCTCCGCCACTTCGCGAAATGCCGCATCGCCCGAGATCTGCCAGCCATCGAGATAAGCCATCGCCAGCTGGGCTTGGTCGTAGAGCATCTTTTCGTAGTGCGGCACGTGCCAATAGCGATCGACCGAGTAGCGATGAAAGCCGCCGCCCAAGTGGTCGTGCATGCCGCCGGCCGCCATGGCGCGCAGGGTTCGCTCGCTCATTTGCCAAGCCATCGTGCCTTCCTCGCTGTCTTTACCAAAGCGCTCGCGCAGCTGCATCAGCGCGCGGATGATCGTTGGTCGCGGAAATTTTGGCGCGCCGCCAAAGCCGCCCCAATCGGGATCCGACAAGGAATCGCAGCGGTCTAGGTAATCGCCGAAAACCTTTGCCTCAGGCAAGCCGCGCAGGACCACCGTGTCGGCCGCTTGTTTTTGCAGCTGCTCTAGCACCCGTGCCGCGTTCGACTCCATCTTCGCCCGATCATCCCTCCATAAGCGGCCAAGCTCATGGCAGACGCGCGTGAAGCCCGCCCGACCCTGCCGGTCCTCTGGCGGAAAATATGTGCCGCCGACGACCGGCTTTCCATCGGGCGTCAGCCACACGCTCATCGGCCAGCCGCCCTGACCGGTCGTTGCCTGGACAAAGGCCATGTAAGTCGCATCGATGTCTGGGCGCTCCTCTCGGTCCACCTTCACGTTGACAAAATGGTGGTTCATCACCGCGGCCACCGCCTCGTTTTCAAAGCTCTCGCGCTCCATCACATGGCACCAGTGGCACGTCGAGTAGCCGACTGACAGAAAGACCAACTTATCCTGCGCCTTTGCCTGCGCAAAGGCCGCCTCACTCCACCCCTGCCAATCGACCGGATTGTGGGCGTGCTGGAGCAAGTAGGGCGAGGTTTCGTGGATCAGTGCGTTGGGCATCGGTCTGCACCCTAACTCAATGCGGGCGGATGTCCATGCAACCCACCGCCGAAAATCAATCGTGAACATTGAAGAAGGGACAGGAATGTCCCTGCTCCTTATATTTTGGCGGAGCCGAAGTAGGGGATCAGTGCCTCGGGAATTCGGATGCTGCCATCGGGTTGCTGGCATTGCTCGAGCAACGCAACGTAGAGGCGCGGCAGCGCGGTGCCGGAGCCGTTGAGCGTGTAGGGGAAACGGTTTTTGCCTTCCGCGTCTTTGAAGCGCAGACGCATGCGGCGCGCTTGGTAGTCGGTGAAGCACGAGCAACTGGAGACTTCCAGGTACTTGCCGTGACCGGGTGCCCAAACTTCGATGTCATAGGTTTTGGCGGAGGAAAAGCCGATGTCGCCGGTGCAAAGCTCGATGGTGCGGTAGTGCAGGCCGAGCTTTTGCAAGATCGACTCGGCATGTGCGGTGAGTTGTTCCAAGACTTCCAAGCCGTGGTCGGGGTGGACGATTTGAACCAGCTCGACCTTGTCGAACTGGTGGGTGCGGATGATGCCCTTGTTGTCGCGCCCGGCGGACCCTGCCTCGCGGCGGAAGCACGGGGTGTAGGCGACCATTTTGACAGGCAGATCTGCCTCGCTGAGGATCGTGTCGCGGTAAAGGTTGGTGACGGGAACCTCGGCAGTGGGCGCGAGGAAGAGGCTGTTGATGCCATTTTCATCGGCATCGGTGCCGTACATATCGTCCTCAAACTTCGGCAACTGGCCCGTGCCCTCCATGCACTCGCGTTTGACGAGGTGCGGTACGTTCACCTCCTCGTAGCCGTTGGCCGATTGGGTATCTAGCAGGAAATTGATCAGCGCGCGTTCGAGGCGGGCGCCTTTGCCGCGGTAGACAACAAAGCCCGAACCGGCAGTGCGAATGCCATCGTCCCAGCCGATCAAGCCGTGCTGGTTGGCGAGTTCGACATGGTCCTTTGCCTCCACCAAAACCGGCTTGCTGCCCCACTCGCGCACGACGGGGTTGGCCGTTTCATCACTTCCGATCGGGCAAGCCTCGTGGGTGAGATTGGGGATATTGAGCAACAGCTCCGACTGGCGGGCTGCATCGTTCTCGGCTTCGGCGTCGAGCTTGGCGATTTGGTCATTGATACCACGCACCTCCGCTTCGATCGCGGTAGTGTCCTCCCCCTTGCTCTTGAGCATGCCGATTTGTTTGGAAATCGTTTTGCGCGAATTCTGGAGCTGCTGCTTGGAAGTCTCCGCCGCACGGCGCGACTCGTCACAGGCAAGCACGTCATCGACGAGCTTCCAGAGATCTCCACCCCTGGCTTTAAGGCGTTCTTGAATAGCGGAAGGGTTTTCGCGGATGACGCGGATATCGAGCATGGCGCAGCGATTCTCGCGGGCGATCGGGCAGACAATCAACGCGAATCTTTATCGGATGCGAGTTTGTCATAGGGCCTACAGGTCCGATATGCCCTATTCCCCGCGCCACAGCCATATCGCCTCGGTCTCCGTTTTCATTCGACTTCCCCCGCCGTTTGGGCTTTCCAAAGAGCGATGCAAGGACACGCGCAATCCCCTGAAGCCATCGAGAACCTAGGCCGAGCCGCTGCCGCCTCGGCCAGAGCGGGTGCAGTAATCGCACTGGTGGGGGACCTAGGCGCGGGAAAAACCCATTGGACGAAGGGATTTGTCGACGGGCTAGGATCATCCACTGCCGTTACCAGCCCGACTTTCGGCCTAGTTCACGAATACGCTGGCGGCAGGTTGCCGGTGTTTCACTTTGACTTTTACCGACTCAATTCTTCGGCGGAATTGATCGCGCTGGGCTGGGATGAATACCTCGATCAAAATGGCGTGATCATCGCCGAATGGGGTGACAAATTCCCCGAAATCCTGCCGCCCGATACGATCTGGCTACACTTCGCCATCGAGCCGGATGGCAGCCGCACGGTCCGTCTCGGTTAGTCTTTGTCCACCGCCCGAGTCTCGAAAAACAAGGTCAGCTCGTTGCGGTTGTAGGTCAGGTGTGTCTTGGCAAACAGCTTCAACCCAGCGGCAGCCGCCGTTACCACCGCGTCGCGGAACAGCTCGCTAGTCTCGTCGTATGTCTTCACCCCCGGCGTCTTGAGTGTATAAACTACCAAGCCGCCCGCGTTCAAATTCTTCGCCAATCGGCACACCTGCCGGATCGACTCGCGCGCGTCGCCGTTCATGTCATTGAGGATCGCATCGTACATCATGCCACCATTCGGCCGAAACGCCGCCACATCCATCAGCGCGAAAACCAGATCCTTTGCCTGATCCAGCCGCTTGTCCAGCGGGGCTCGGTCGATCGCCGTGACCTTGTAGCCGCGGCCTAACAACTCCGAGGTCATCCCGCCGGGACTGGCTCCCAGCTCTAACCAGTGGCGGCCTTTTTTCAGCGGTGCCCGGTGCATTCCCAAATAGTGCAGCGCCTCCGCGATCTTCGCCCCCGCGCGGCTGATGGTGTCGGGAGTATTCTGGCTGATGTATTTGGTGCCGCCCGGATAGAATCCGTTAGACGCTTTCGGACTCTGCATGCCGCAGAACAAACCCTCCTTCCCCACCAGACAAAACAGCGTCGCCTTGCGACTATCCTGCGCCTCCACCTCCTTGAATTTTGCCACCTTCTCGGGAAAAAGCTGCAATGTCCGTCCCCGCAGATTCGATGCCAGCGTCTTGTAATAACTCTTCGGTGCGCTCGGATCGAGCTGGCCGATGAAAATCGCCTGTGGATTGCGGTCGGCGAACTTGCGGAACATCGCCTGCGCCGCCTTTTCCACAAAACCGTCCATCTTCTCCGGATTGCACGGCCACGCGTGCTCCACCGGTAAATTCCACCGCAGGAACTTCGACGCATCCGAGCGCAAAATCGCCTCCGGCGTGGGCGTTTGGATCAAGTAATACTCACTGCCCAGCCGCTTGGTCGTCTGGCCACCCAGCCCATCGACGATCTCTTTTGAAAAGTCCGCGAAAACTTCGGAAATACGGATCAGCCAGCTGGCAGGTGCAGGGTCAGGTGTGAGAGAATTCAAAATGCGGGAGTTTCTGCAGGAAGCCATATCTGCCGCAGGAACCCGGCGCAACCTCTGTGATTTTTTCTAAGGTGATCGAGACTTGAGTCTACTACGAAATCCGCGATGATGGAATCCGCGTCATGAAAGTCACCCTCTTCAGCAGCAAGCCCTATGACGAGGCGTTTCTCAAACGCCTCAATCCGTCCTTTGGGCACGAGTTGGTGTTTATCGAAAACCGGCTCAACCCACAAACCGCGCATTTCGCCTATGGTTCACCTGCCGTCTGCGCTTTTGTCAATGACGTGCTCGATGCCGCCACGCTGGAAAAACTTGCCCACGGTGGCACCCGCTTCATCGCGATGCGTTGTGCGGGCTATAACAACGTCGATCTAGCAGCCGCGCAGTCGCTGGGCCTGCAGGTCGCCCGCGTGCCGGCCTATTCTCCCTTCGCCGTGGCCGAACACGCCGTGGCCCTTTTCCTGAGCCTCAACCGCCACGTTCACAAGGCTTACAACCGCGTACGCGACGGCAACTTCTCGATCGACGGTCTGATCGGCCACGACGTGCACGGCATGACGATCGGGGTCATCGGTACCGGCAGTATTGGCCGCATCTTCGCACGGATCATGAGCGGCTTTGGTTGCGAGGTGCTGGCTT
>JBAXLW010000026.1:0-23053 GCA_037134575.1 Verrucomicrobiota bacterium
CTAGCACGTGAAATTACTTTGCTGTCTTCAAAGTGAGCGAGTATTCTGCTCGGTTTCTGGCGTGCACTTCGATAACATTAAGTAGTACTTGTTCTAATTTTTTGACTTGGGTTGTGGTGTCGAAATTGACGAGCGTCCGTTGACGCCCATTGTCACCCATCCAGGCGCGGAGCTGGGTATCTCGGCCAAGCTGAACCATTGCATCCGCCATGGCCGCCTCATCTTTCTGAGGGATGATAAGGCCCGTCTCTCCGTGAACGACCTGATCCACCAGCCCGCCACATGCTGAGACAATGACAGGTAGTCCGATGGATGCCGCCTCGGCAACCGCGACTCCGAACCCCTCGAACCACCCACTCGAATGATCCAAAGAATGTTGGAGAAAAACATCCGATTTCTTGAGAAGGCTCCGTACCTCTTCTTCGGTGCGCGATCCGGCAAAATGAACGCTGGCCGAAATACCCAACTCCCGCACGAGAGCCTCCAAACTGTCTCGCACGTCACCATCGCCAACAACGATAAGCTTTGATTCGGCTAATTTTTCAGCCGCTAGCGCAAACGCGCCGATGCAGTGAGCAACTCCTTTGCTCTCCACAAGCCGACTCACGCAGATGTACGTAGTGCCCATCGGATCGGCACAACGGCGTGACAGCGGAAAGCAGGCGCTGGGTGCCCCGCAGGGTATAAGATGAAGGCGATCCGCCGGGACTCCGAGGTCACGAAGGCGCTGCATTTGCTGCGACCCAACACAAACGACGGCCGCAAACCGAGGGAGCATTTTCTCCAAACTCCAACGATACCAACGATTGTTCAGGCCGGATGAGATATCCTGACCATGAAAATGAGCGACTATTGGAATATCTGCCGCCTCGCAAGCCGGGAGAAGGCGCAGCGCACTCTGCCCAAAGTGGCAAAGTACGGCAGAAACCTGATTTTGGTGCAGCACTTCGACTATCCGGTTTTTCTCTCTCCCCTGGGTTCCAAAAAAATTCCCCGAAACCAGATTCCTCAACCTCCATAACCAGCGCCCATGCCCTAACTGCGGATCCTCGGGTGTGCCTGCGAGGTGTACCGGGATGTCCCCCATCGGGTAATCGGCTGCATTTTTTCGGGTCCACGTAAATACGACCGGCTGCGTAAGCGAAAACAGCATGAGCTGTCGCCAAACCCACACCTCGCTCGGCTCACCTAACCAGCGGGTGACTACGCATACCGTCCTTTTTTTCCCATTCGTCATCGACAGTATCCTTCGGAGAATTCCTCGCTGCCCTCGTCATTCGAGACCTCCCATCCATCTCCATCGGCCAGTGAAGGGGAACTCCCCAGCATGCAGAACGATCCCATCGCGGCGATTGGGAACCAGAAGAAGAAAAGAGACTGCCCAAAATAGCTCACCGAGACGCCGGAAGCCACCAGTGCAAACAGGCTCGATCCCATGCACCAAAACACAAATTGATGCTGGGCCGATACCTCAGTTCTGGCTGAAATCCTGCCCACGCTTCGAAAAGTCAGCCAAATCATCACGATCAAAAGCCCGACACTGACTACGCCGCCCGCCACGCCGAAGGCAATGTATTGATTCGTGATGTCCGTTTGCATATCAGAGATTCTTCCTTGATTTGGCATCCAGTGAACGGTTCGGTCGGTGCCGAATAACCACCATTCATCAAGGTGTCTCATCGTCTGCTGAATCAGATAAGATCGGTGCCAGGCGGAACTGGCTCCCGTAAGGTCGATCCTAGAGATCAGGAAATATGCCGGGCGGTTCATCACGAGTTCAAGCAGCAGGTAGACAAGCACTGCCGCTATTTGCATCAAACGGACTAACGGACGGCATCTCCAAAGACAGAGCGCGAGTACTGCAAATCCCGTGCTCATGATTGGTCCGCTTGACGCACTGGCAAAAACCATGACCAGACAGGATATTGCTCCGATTATCGCAGCCATTCGGTTGCGATTCCAAATAGCAACCGCAAAGGGAAAGCAGGCTGCTCCGACTGTTCCAGCCAAGATCGCGTGATTGAAAGGCCCTTGGGCCCGGAATCGACCGTTACGCAATAGCGGTGATTCTGGCACTCCGCCGAATATCGAAAATACGTTCCAATGGAGCGCCTGTTCGATAAACATGAAAACCGCTACCGGAGCGAGAATCAGACAGAGGGCGGCCAAGACGTCGACCAACTCATCAGGATCGAGACAAAATGACCGAATCATGAAGTAAAAACCGATTGTATTGAGAAGTACACCACAGGTGTATATCGGCCCGCTACCGGGAGCCCACTCGTGGAAGAAACTTGCAAAAAGCAACCAACACGCCCACAGCACCATGAGCTTGTCCATCAGATTGAAGCCTCCGGCAATTTTCTCCCCCCGTACCGCAAGGCGAAGCAGTCCGACGATGACTAGCATACGAATGATCGGCAGGTTTAACTCAGCGATAACAAAGCCCTGTCCCACAGTCATGTAGCAGCAGCCAATGAGGAAGATTATCACCGCCAACTTCCGGGGGGCGGCCCAGATTCCTGCGGCCGTAGCGATGAAGAAAATGAGAGCGAAAGCGTTCATAGCGTATCAATATGTGTTTCAGATCTCGTGGCGTGACTCCCGCCCGATATGGCTTTGACTTCGGTCAAGAATCTCACCAGTTCACCTGTGAGATTTTTTCGATCATAGCGGCGAATGCGTGCCGGTGAGCGGTAGTAGGAAATGGAACCATTTTGCCACTGCGCGAAAAAGTGAAGGATGCCTGCTTCAATTCCCTCCGCATCGCCAGGATCCGTAAGCCAGCAGTTCCCCGCCGCTTCGACAAAGTCGCGGGCATCTCCGGGAGGGAGCGCACCTAGCACGGGGATTCCGCTGGCGATATATTCGTAAGTCTTGCCCGGGACGATCGAAGACTTCTCCGTGCCACACCGTTCATGCAGCGGCAGAAACAGCAGGTCAGCGGAGCGGACGTAGTCGGCGCTCTTCTGATGGTCGACATACCCGGTAATTTCTATCCAATCGCCAACCGGGCTTGCTTCTATCATCTTCAAATCCGCTTCGCCCATCACTCCGGCGAACACCACGTCGATCTGGCCCATGATCCATGGATATTTTTTGCGAAGGGCCGCGAGGGCCTGGAGGAGGTAGTAAGGTGAACGCGGGAGCAACCTCACCCCGGGCGTACTCCTCCGGAGAATGCGGTAACTCAACTCGTGTGTGCGCTGATGAAGGCCTAATTTCGAGTGAAAGGTCCCAGAATGGACGATGCGAAAACGTTCGGAGCGATTTTTGCTGAGCGCGGTGGAGAAATCTTCCGGGTCAAATCCGTTGGTGATCGCTGTCACTGAGCGGCCCCGAAGGCTTGGAAATTTATCTAGCAGGATCTTCTTAGCAAACGGTGTGTTCATGATAATTCCAGAGGCAGTCGCAAGATCACGCTTCATTTTCCGGCGCTGAGCTAGGCGATGGAATAAAGATTTATAGACTTGGAATTCATCCAGTGCCCACGGGTCCCGAAGGTCAGCCACCCATGGGATTCCTGACTCGGCGGAGAGCCGCGCCGCGACTTCGGCATCCTCGAACGGAGAGAGTGTTACTAAGATCAGGTCTGGCTTTTCTTCAGCGATCGCCTGCCTCCCCATGATCAACAGTGCTTTGACCCTCGAATGATCGAAAATATTTGTGGCTGTGTCAGTCACGCGATACTCGCGCACAACCGATGGGATGTCCCCAAGGAAGGAAAGGTCCTCGGGAGACCAGCGTTCGTCCAAGTTACTCTGACCAGTCAGTACGCAAACACTCACTCCAAAAGCGGGGAGATATTTGATGAACTTCGTGGTTCGCTGGACTCCGGATCCACCGCATGGAGGGTAAAAGTGAGCGATGTAAAGGAGCTTCATCGCAATTGAATCGCCAATCGCAGGTATCGCATGTTCACGAGAAGATGGCGTGCCTCATGCAACGTGCGAAATCCCCGCCTCATTGGGTGGTAGAAGAATAGTCAAGCTGGGTACTAGCACCGCCTGATGCCAAAGTCGTCCGGTACACTTCGAGAAGCGTAATTCCAGCGGCCTGCCACGTAAGCATTTTCAAATCGATCAGTGAGGTCTTCCGTAAGCTCGAGAGAACTCGACGGTCACAATGAACAAGATTTAGATGCGAGGTAAGGCAATCCACGGATCGCATCGGATGAACCAAGGCGTTGATTTCATGAGAGCAAGGAGCTCCACTGGCATCGGATACTAGTAATACACATCCGCATCCTCGCGCTTCATAGGTGACCAAGGCGCTCCCTTCCTCTAGGGATGAGAGGATGAAAAGATCGGATTTGCGCATAATCTCCGGGAGATCATTTCGGTGACCCAGAACCTCCACGCTGGGATGGGATAGCAAGGATCCCAATTTTTCCGCGTAACCGGGGACAAAAGTCCCACAGATCAGGAAGCGCCCGCCCACATGCGCCTCTGAAGCAAGCCAGGCCTCTAGCGCATAGTGAAGTCCCTTTCGGGGCTCGCAAACTCCTGCATAAATGGCTGTTAGACCGCATGATTCTGGATTCTGGTCACCTGGGAAAAAGCGAATATCATCGAACCCATAATGGTGACGCAGGATTTTCGAGGCTGGAGTGGAACGTTCCAGAAAAGTGCGCGCGACAAAACTAGACGGACACAAAAGAAAATCACATTCCGCATACTCACGCTCTTCGTGATCCAGAACCTGCCGGTCGAACGTGTGGTCGTGCGCTGCAGGTGGAGACAGCCCCAACAGCCGATTCTCTTCGGCAGACGCCTGAAATGCATATTCTGTATGGGCATTGGGCCGTTCCAGCAGGCAGGGGATACCATGCCGCCTAGCTACCCGCATCGTCCTGAGTGAAGCCAGCGGCCAGCCATGGAAGAGATCAACAGAAGCATGATGATCGTCCAGCCAACGGGCAGTCAGCCAGTCGTGTAACTGTAGAGTGCGGTATCGACCAAGAACACGGAATGGCAACTTGACAAGACCGCGGCTAAGAGTTGGATGAACACATAAATCAACGCCTAGCGATCTAAAAACCGATCCGCATAGCACATTCACCTTTGCCCCCGCGCTCGCCACCCAGACTGCCTGTTGCCACGCGGTGAGGCAAACACGCTGAGCTCCGATCCGGTAGGGGAAACTATAAAGAACACGTGGACTCGACAGTGGAGAATCCTCTCTGCTGGCTTTCATGTCATTTCAGGCCATGGAGGAGGCTGCACAGGGAGTCCACACGGCTATCAATTCGGAAGCACCCTCAATCCCGATGGCGGACTGGGTGCAGTAGTTGGCGCAGCAATTGCCGAAATACTCAGGGATCCGACCGTGGCCATTGCGCCAAGATTCGCAAGTGATGTTACCGCTGCCTGTTCAGTCCGGAAGGCATAGTTGTTAGCAATGACGACTGGCGGGCCACCAGGCGGCGTGACAGTTGCCGAATAGGTATGGTTCGCCACATTCACCGTGAGCAGCACCCCATAGGTGACTCCGGCTTGGTAGTTCAATACGTTCGCCGCCGTGTAGGAACTGCCGTTTCGAGCTTCCATCAGGCCCGCAGGCGAGAATCGAACGGCGACGGCAAGATCTGTCAAGGAGGCCGCCGTGGAAGCAGACAACCCTGCCACCGCATCGATCCCGCCGGATGCGGGCGTCATGTTAAAGGAAACACTAAACGAACTCGTTTGGGAAGATGTCGAAAGATTTTGCCATCCGCCACCCGCTGTAACTGTTAGAGTGCCTGGCACAGTGGGGGGCTGGGTCACGGTTGTCTTTTTCCAAACGCCAGTCAGGTAGGCATCGGTCGGGTAAGGGGGCATCGCGGCGACGTAAAATGAACTGTTTGTATTCAAGGTCCATGACCCAGTCTGCGGAATGTTGTAACTCGACGACGAGAAGGATACTGTGGAGTTTTTGACAGAAACCCACGTTTGGTTTGCGCCTAGTCCGCCGCCCGTACTCAACGAGGACGATCCAAAGAAATAACAATCCGTGGCGGTCCAATTTCTGCCGGCACCATTGATTGCCGAGAAAAGCTCCCCCGTTTCGCCGCCGGCAGGGACGGGATAACGGCTTAAATTAACTGCGCCCGCGACTATATAACAGCGTTCAAAATTAATCCCGTCCACGACTCCTGTCTGCAGGCCTGCGTTATTGGAGCCGAAAATCGCCGTATCGCGAAGGACAAAATTCCAGTGATCCCATGTTGCCCCGTTCGTTGTATAAAATTGGAGGCTATCCGTGTGGGGGCGCGGCAGAGTTCCTGCGATGTAGTAACGCGGCGCCAAATAACAGCCATCAAATCGAAAATTTGTTACTGGATAAGTGTCAGGCCCGACTTGGGCGATGTCCACATTGTCAACACTTGAGTCTGGTACTACGACTTCGCTAAACTCCATTTTGTCAGCTGCCGCGTATTGAGTGACGACCTTTAAATAGACCGTCTTCGTCCATGCCAGCGCGCTCCGATTACACGCCGCGAAGAAAAATCCGCCCGTGTTCTTAAAACCAGCAAAACAGATATTGAGGCATTTCACGAACCGCACGCCCCCCGAGAGGGTCACCGTGCCATAGCCATCACGCGGACAGATCGTGACCCGCTTGGTCCAAGCGGAACTCCCCATGGTATCAATGACCGCAGCCGAACCGGAACCCGCCCCGTTGCCGGTGAGTGTGCCGGGTTGCACGAGGATGCGGACGCCCGCGTTAGCCTTAGCATCGCTAAGTCCTTGCACTGCCGCCTTGATGGCCGCCCAGGTGGGAGCGACCTCGATATCATTAGCAGATGGCTCATACATGTATGGCGTTGGAATGAGATCCGGCCAATGAGAGCCGTTGGGGCCAAATGCCGGCACCCGCGATGGTGGGGCGCCCCGTGCCACGGGAAGGATGATCAAGAGCGAGACCATGCACCCAAATACGGTTTTTACGATCTTGGCAGATGGAAATAATTTTGAAAGCTGGGGGGAGTTCATAACTTTTGAATTAAGACTGTGCAAAATAATTCAACCGATTCGTTTGGTCAAATTGTTTTTTGATAACCCATGGATTTTGAGATATTCACGACTCGCATGTGATATCACAACCCTCCATTTTAAGATTTTGGATGATTGTAAAGGTGTCGGATTTAAGCGGACAGCGAGAAACAGCCCGACTTTTCACCAATGCGTCACCCATTGCCCGTGCAAAGTGCTTGAGATGGCCGCCCTTGGCCGCGAGGAAAAATTGGTAAAATATCCTCGGAAGCACGAAGACCAGTCCCTTCCACAGCGGGTAGCAGGACATTGCGAGCAAGATCTGATTTCTTGGCTTATAGTATAAGTTTACCTCGCTTCGCCTAGATACTTCATTGGCGTGATGAAGGACGACCAGATCCGGGCAGTGAAGAATCTTCCCCCCCTGATCAATGATTCGTAAGGCAAGCTCGATCTCCTCATAATGCATATAAAAGATTTCGGGATACATCCCTGCCTCGACTAAAGCCTCTTTACGGAACGCATAGGCTGTGCCGCTGAAATAGGAGGTTAGAAACTGTTGATTGGCAAATCTTTCGATGGGTCGAGGGTGCCACCAGCGTTCCCAATCCTCAGATTTCCCGTCCTTCTTCATGAGTCGGAAGGCAAGGCCCGTGATGTCAGGTGATTCGCTGAAGGCTGTAACCGCCTTCGCCAAAAGGCGTCGGTCAGGGAGGGTGACGTCACTATCGAAGCCTACAACCCACTTGCCCTTAGCCGTGCGGATGCCACGGTTTCGAGTGACGCAGGGGCCACGGTTTCGCTCGTTTATGAGCAGGGTGGCTTGGGGGTATTGCCGGCTAACCGCATCAGCGGTATTGTCGTCCGAACAGTCGTCAACTACAATGACCTCAAACACCGCACCCTCTTGGGAATAAATATCGCTCAGGAGTGTAAGGATACATTCCCGCCGATTGTACGAAGGAATCACGACGCTGATCATGAGTAGCAAGGCGGGATGTGCAAAGGCCGAGCCTATGGCTGATACACGCTAGGGACTTGCGTAGCCTTGGAGCCACTCGTCGCGCTTTTTCCAAAGCAATTGCCAGCGGCAGGCAGCTTCAGAACCGCGCGCCTTAGGCAAAACCGAACTCACCGCGGCCCGCAGGCCTGTTCCCGCGGCAAGCAAAAATAGCCCGAGCATGCGGCGAGGCCCCTTCCAATGGATTCTCACCAATGATGCCTTGCCTCGATAAAGCAAGAGAGCCTTGTGAACGGGAGTTTCTGAACTTTGGCCTGCCTCGTGTATCAGTTTTGCGTCTGGACAAATCACCGGCCGATAACCCACCACACGGGAGCGCAGACTCAAATCCACATCCTCACCATACATGAAGTAGCGTTCGTCGAGTCCTCCGAGTTTTCTCCATGCCTCCGTCGAGGCCAATAAAAAACAGCCGGTGATGACGCCGACCTCTCTCACGCTGTCACGCGACCAATTGCCGAGCGACTCCGGATCGAGCCAACGGTTTCTAGGTGCGAGGGTCGTCACCCCGCATGCAAATAGCGCCATACTCCATAAAGTGGGAACCCCCAGGCATGAGCACGGCTCCAAGCTCCCGTCAGGCTTGAGCGCCCTGCCTCCATATAGCCCATGGCTAGGTTGTTTCCTGGCAAAACCAACAATCACATCCACCGCATTATCAAGAATCACCGTATCGGGATTAAGCAAGAGCACGTAGTCCGCATTTGTGCGATTCACGCCGAGGTTCACCCCTTTGGCAAAGCCAAGGTTTTCTCCAAGCAAGACAAGCTCCACAGTTGGAAAGTCCCGGCATATTCTCTCTACCGTGCCGTCTTGCGAGTTATTGTCGACCACCACCACTTGCTGCCTCACCCCCTTATTTTGTGCGAACACACTGGTAAGACAGTCTCCAATTTGATTTTCGGAGTTGTATGTCACAATGACGATTGCCACGTCGTTTTTCATAATGATTTCATCGTCGCTGATCGTTGGGTTCCAGCAATGGCAAGGAGTGTCGTTCCCGTGCTGACAGGATTAGCAGACGCTCCGCGGAGGCTGCTGTAATAGCTCTGGGTTTGATGGCCATGCGGCTACAAGCTGTTAGCCATTACTAGCGAGATAGCTCTCGCTTCATCCCGCGGCTCAGACTGAATGGTCGAAAATGAAATCCCGCAACTTTTGCACCAAACTCTCACTGGCAGACACGCCGATCGGCCTCGGCTGTTTCAAATTATCCAATCGATCCAACCATTCGCGGAGTTCCGTTGCATCGAATGCCACGTTGACGCAGCCCATATCCATCATGTGCCTTGCAGTTGCAAGCTGGTGTTCGTTGCGTTGTTCTCCGAGGCTGGCGCGCTTGGGCATCACCAGAATAGGCTTCCGGTGGTGTAGCGCCGAGAGGATCGTTCCCATGCCCGCATGAGAGATAATCACGCTGGCTGACTTGAAGTACTCCACAAACTCAAGAGGCTGGAGAAAGTTGGCGAAACGGATGTTTTGCGGCTGCCAGCCGCCCTCGCCAATCTGGGCAAAGACCTCGCGCTGTGGATTCTGCCCCGCCCACTCGTCCATGACTCGCACCATGCGGTCGAAGGGCAAATCCGTACCTACTGTCACGAAAATCATAACACGTTGCCAAAAAACTGCGGTCCGCCGTAGCGAGAGAGATGCGGCCACTGGGTGAGCCACAAATCCACGAACGACCCAGCTTGTTTGCCCGACAGAGAAAGCTCTCCGGCATTCGCAACGCTGTCCAACCAGACCACTCGAGCTCCGAACCATTTGCCGATACGGACGGCAAAATAGCCAGGCGCGGCACCCGTGGTCACGATGACATCAGGTTTCACCGACAGGATGAGGCGCATGACCCCTAAAGCGGAACGAATCAGTTTAATCTTATTCCAGCGGTTGCCATCTGTAATCAGCCGAAAGCTAGCATTTTCACTAACATCCGTGCGGTAGCCATCGCGAACGGTAGCGTAGGTCACATCGCATCCAGCGAAGGCCGGGCGCAAACGGAGCAGCTGCACCCAGTGCCCTCCCCCAGACGAAATTGCCAGCACTTTAGGGGTTTTATTCGGCATCGCTCATTCGACTCAAGATGCGCCGCGGCTGAAAAGCACAGCGGGAATCGTAAACAAAAGTATTTTGATATCTAACCAGACCGACCAGTTCTCAATATATTCGTGATCCATTTGCATCCAGTGGTCAAAGCTTACGTGGTTACGGCCACTGATCTGCCAAATACAGGTGACCCCAGGCTTCACGGACAAGCGCTTTCGAAAAAACCATTCGTAACGTTTCACCTCTTCGGGAAGAGGCGGACGTGGGCCAACAAGACTCATTTCCCCGCGCAGGACATTCAGGAGTTGTGGGAGCTCATCAATACTGGTTTTACGAAGAAATCGACCGATACAGGTTGCGCGAGGATCATTCTTAATTTTGAAGGCAGGGCCATCCTGTTCGTTGAGGTGCTGAATCTCGGCGAGGCGCTCCTCAGCATTCGCTACCATCGAGCGAAACTTCAGGAGCTTGAACTGGCGCTGGTTCATGCCGACGCGGTTCTGGCGGAACAGCACCGGCCCTGGGCTGGTTAACTTCACTAGGACTGCCACCACCATAATTAGCGGCGAAAACAAAATTAATGCAGCGAGTGAAAGTGATGCATCCATGAGTCGCTTCACGAACAAATGGATCAACATCTTTTCTCTGAATAAGGTCACTACGCATTCACCATCGAAATCCTCTACATGGATATTTTTGAGAAGCAATCCGTCATCAGGTTCAGGCAGGAGTCGGACAACGATTCCCAGATCGCTCGCATGCTTCACAATGGTCTTAATATCCAAGAATCGAGCATCTGCAGGAAGGCAGACAATCACTTCATCCACTTTTCCTGCAATCAAGACATCGCGGAGAGAATCCAGTAGCCCGAGGACCATCCACTTTGCAGGTTTTTGTCGTCCCCATTCCTCCAAAGCCGTTGGCGATTCTGCGACAAAGCCGGTGATCTTGTAGCCGAGCTCCGGTTTTTCATCGATCCTTGTGGCGGCCCGTAGAGCACGATCGTTAGCCCCAACCATTAGTAAATAGCGATAATTTAACCCCGATTTCCTAGCTTGCAATAGAAGATGGTGGACTGAAATGCGACTTGCTGCCCCAAGCAGGCCAACCGTCGTAAAGAAGGCGAAGACTTGTACCGTATGGAGCGCTCTTTCCGAAAAAGTAGCAGTTACAATGATCAGCCATAAGGAACTGATGCACGCTGCGTGGAGCAACTTTTTGAGCTGGGTATCGAGAGCAACTAACCGATTTGACTGATAGCGGATGAAATAATTAAAAATTGCAACCCATCCCACGATTAAAAGTACTGCATAAAAGGCATCCTCTAGACGATGGGGGAATTCTTTGTTTCGAATTTCATTCCTAGCTAAAACTTCCTGCCAAAAAATAATAACCACCAAACCTGTGGCAACGAGAACAAATTGATCAATAATTCGGAATGATTGGATCAAGAACTTGTGGCGCAACCGAATCATAGCGATTTAGAAATCGAAAAGACCCAAACGTACTCAACCCAACCCGTTCAGATATCACCTGATAACCACCGTGATTCCAGCGGCTTATTTTTGTTGAATATGCATGAAACATCAGCTTTCCCCTTCGCCAGCTCGGCATATCCCCACATCAAGGCGTCTCGGCTCGTATTTTCAGCATCAAGCACCAGTAGCACCTTGTCCATCATCCCTGCCATTGTCAGAGTCCGGCTGGTTATATCAATGGTCGGCATATCAAATACAATGTAATCAAAATCACATGACTGCAGTTGCGGCATCAATTCATATAACTGGATGGATGACAGGCCAGCCGCGTTGCCATTGCGTCTCTGAATCTCGGGACAGGCATGATAGAGACTTTGCCGATTTTCCTTGAAATTAGGAGTCGTGGCCAGATGCAGAGCCCCCTTGATCGAATAGCGTGGAATTTCCGGAAAAATCGGATGGTCTTCAGATTGATGGGCGCCGAGGTCGACCAATAGCACTTTGGCCCCTTTGATCTCTGAGAATGATTTGGCGAGTCCGGCAGCAATGGTGGAAGCGCCAGCCCCCCCAGACAGACCTGTAACCGCGATCAGTTTAGGCTTATGTACGACATTGTTCACTTCAAAATTGAAAATGATTTGGTCGCGTATCCGTTCGGAGTATGGAAGAATAAAGTGTTTTGATTTTTCAATTTCAGGCTCCGCAATGATTTGCTCATCAGCATCCGTGCCGACCCCATCGCCTCGCTGTTCGATACAAAGCGACCTAGTACCAGAGGGCGGCATCAACAATTCACGGGTTTTTTTCTCAAAATAGGGGATCGATAATGCGAGTGGCAGATGAAGTCTTGACTGAATTTCCATGGGCCGCTTTACCCGCCGGTCCAGCAGCAGTTCGACTAAGAATGCCAGGACGACACCGACGACAAAACCCGACCCAGCGAGGCCCAAAATTACGCCCCCTATCTTTTTGTCGAATGTTTTGATAGGCTTCGATGGCTGTTGGACTAGGGTGATGTTTGGCATCCGCTTGGGATCCAGAGTCTGGTCTAGCCTAGCATTTTTCAGGTTTGCCTCGAGTGACCTGTACTCAGCATCCTCGATCTGTCTGCGGCGTTCCACCTCATCGATCTCGGCTCCCATGGCGTATTGCTGACCAAACTGCTCAGCTATATCCTTGATGTAGGCTTCATAAACTTCGATTTTCGCACCAATGGCGGCAAGCTGTGCTTTTTCCAGGATCAGACCCCGCCTAGGATTGGCCGCATCGGATTCGAGTCCTTCCGTTTCAGCAACAAGGCTCGGATATTTTGCAAGCAGTGCTCGTCGTTTTGCATCATAAGCATCAAGTTGCCTTTGATTGAGGGTTAATAGCCGGTTGCCTGATTTAAATTTGAGACGCAGCTCAATGTCCCGCTTTTGCAGGAAGTTGAGCAGTTCTACAGAGGCTCGATACTCCGTGATGGCCTGTTGGGGCGGGGTATCAGAATTTTCCTGGCTGGCTTCACCGACAAGAAGAGATTCAAGGCCTGATCGACTTTTATAAATCGTCCGGTCCTCTGCACCAGACGCCTTCGTCTGTGATTCGATACTTGCCTGCCGCTCTGCAAAATCGGCCCTAGCTTTCATCAGCTCCTCTTGAGTCTTTGCCCGCTGGGATGACAATGCTCCCGTGGCCTCGTTTAGCGACAGAATGCCGGATTCGGTTCGCAGCTTGTTAAGCTGCATTTCCGTTTGCGCTAGGCGACCCTGGACTTCTTCGGCCTGTTTTGAAATCAGGTCGAATGCCGCAGCCGAGCGGTGAATTTCCAGATGTTTTTTGAAATACAGCTCGATGATTTTATTTAGAGCGAGCTTAGAGAGTTTTGAATCCTTATTCCCATAAGTGATGTAGAGCACATTGCTACTTTGGCCAGGGACGACCTCCATCCCCTTCGAAATTTCTTCCGCCGCGCTCGAAAGCGTCGGGCCACTGAGGGCTACATTGCCTGATAGCAATTGATCTACCCCTACTTCTTTGGCGACTTCCTCTGCGAGATCTGTGCTGTTTAGAATTTCGATTTCCGTATTGATCACAGCATCTGCCGACTTGCCGCCTGAGGTACTTTTGGTTTCATCATAAGGATCAACTGTGCCCGATTCACGGACATATCGAACTAGCAACTTTGCTTTCGACTGGTAGATTGTATCATGATTTAGATAAACCGCGGTGGCTGCGATCAACCCCAATAGGGTCAGAACGATAATTTTTTTAGCATGCTTAATAAATATAAATATAACTTCATGAAAACTAATTTTTTCAGGATGATTAATATGTTGTATTTTCTTATTCATTTTAAATATGCTTTTTTATAATTATTATTTGCATAGTCGGACTATTAACTATTACCGGTCAAAGGTCGTGCAGATTGCACGGACTACTAGGTCAATCTGTTCGGTTTCCATCTCCGGAAACATCGGCAATGAAACAAGCTCGTTCGCGTAACTCTCCGAGATGGGAAAGTCGCCGAGCCTAAGTCCCAAATGATGAAAGGCGGGTTGCAAATGGATCGGAACTGGGTAATGAACGCCAAATTCGATTTGATTGGCTCTGAAATTTGAGATCAATCGGTCTCTGGCGGGGGTTCGGATTGCGTAAATGTGAAAGACGTGGGATCGGCCAGACGCTTCCATTGGGAGATTAAGCTCAGATAAGTCGCTCAATTTTTCAGCATACATCCGGGCATGACCGCGTCGCATCTGGTTCTCGTGATCGAGTCGTTGAAGTTTAAGGCTTAGGACCGCGCCCTGGATCCCGTCCATTCTGCAATTCCATCCCACAAGTGCATGAGAGTTTTTGTCAGACTGACCATGGTTTCTGAGCTTCTGAATCCGATCCGCGAGTTTTTTGTGGCCAGTGACAATTGCGCCCGCCTCGCCCATGGCCCCTAAGTTTTTCGCTGGGTAGAAGCTGAAGCATCCGGCGTCACCAATCGATCCGACTTTCTGTCCGCCGCATTCTGCGCCATGCGCCTGCGCGGCGTCTTCGATCACCCGAAGTCCGTGCTGACGCGCAAATTCGAGGATGGGAGCCATGTCCGCTGGCTGGCCGAAAAGGTGAACCGGAATAATCGCCTTGGTTCTGTGAGTCAATGCGCCATGGAGGGCGGTTGGGTCGATTGTGTACGTATGCGGATCGATATCGACAAATACCGGCTTTGCTCCAGTTAGGCAGATAGCCTCCACCGTGGCGACGAAGCTCATCGGCACGGTGATTACTTCATCGCCCGGGCCAATTCCCATGGCCAACAAGGTCAACCAAAGCGCCTCGGTACCGCTGCCGACACCCACCGCGTGCGCAACCCCGCAATAAGATGCAAAATCTCTTTCGAATTTTTCCACATAACGACCCCCTGAGAGCTCACCCGAATCAATGACATCACCGATGACCCGCAGATAGGCCTCCCGCTCTCCAGCATGTCGACCTTTCATGTCCAGAAACGGAACCATCAGTATGGCTTTGGGCTCGTACGAAGGACGATTCGGGAAGGATTTCCTACGACCGTTTGGCCATCCGGGACATCAGTTGTCACCACACAACCCGCTCCTACCGTCGCATTTTCACCGATGACCACCCCCCCGATGATGGTGGCTCCCGATCCGATCGACGCGCCCTGCTTTACCAGAGTTTCTTGGCATTGCCAATCGCCCTGAGCCTGCACCTCCCCGTCACTTCTCACGGATCGAGGCCAGCGGTCATTGATAAATGAAACGCCATGACCGATGAAAACTTCATCCTCAATCGTCACACCATCGCAAATAAAGGTGTGACTTGAAATTTTACACCTCGCGCCGATTTTTGCTCCACTTTGGATCTCGACGAAACAGCCGATTTTCGTTCCATCGCCGATCTCACAGCCGTAAAGATTAATAAAGTCGAAGAGTCTGACCCCGTCGCCGAGCTTCACGCTGGGCGCGATCCGCTGGCGTTCATTCGTTCCAAAATCCATATATTTAGGACTCATTTGCGTTTCTTCACGCTAGGTCAATTCAACTCGGGCAATGCCACCTTGGCTCCAGCGCTACGCCGCTTTGCATGCCTCTCGCTAAGCGCTTTTCGAGACCGTGCGCGACTTATCCGGTCGGCTAGAATGGCCGGCGTCCGCAGTATGATCACCAAATCGTTTTTGAGCGAGGTGTGGTTAATGTATTGAAGGTCCATCTCGTTCATCTGGCGAAAGGTTGTATGGTTATCTTGGTTGACCTGCCAGCTCCCCGTCATTCCTGGAAGCGCGCTGAAACGCGCCCGCTGACTGGGCGAGTGAAGGTCGTATTCATGAGCTAGGCACGGCCGAGGACCCACGA
Source organism: Verrucomicrobiota bacterium (assembly GCA_037134575.1). GTDB lineage: Bacteria > Verrucomicrobiota > Verrucomicrobiia > Verrucomicrobiales > Akkermansiaceae > Luteolibacter. The sequence goes on from JBAXLW010000026.1 coordinate 15,863, forward strand.
GGCTCATCTCTCCGCACAAGACGTTAATCAACTGTGGTAACTCATCGAGACCAGAGGCCCTTAACAGAAGGCCACCCGGAATGATTCGAGGGTCATCTAAGCCATCCAGCTTGATCCATGGGCGGTCAGATTGGATTATGTTTCGGGTGTACTCCTCGTGCGGAGTCGGGCTGGCTTTGATTTGCATGCTGCGAAACTTATACATTAGGAAACGTTTGCCATTGATTCCGATCCTTTCCTGGCGAAAAATCACCGGGCCGCGAGAGACACAGCGCACCCACAGGGCCGCGAGGGCCAACAGTGGCAGGACAAGTGGCAAACTCGTCAGCGTGCAGGCGATATCGAGCGCACGCTTCCATTTGGGCATTGCCGCAAGCGCGGGATCTTGGCACCCACCGTTCACTTGTGCGGCCTTGATACGCTGCCGCCCTTGGTTGGGGCGGCCCAATCCGGAACTAAATTCGATTGCAGACATAGTCATCAAACTGATGAAACGTTTTGCAGAGATGATGGACAAAGGCCCCATTTAAGCGAGGACCTGGTGAAGGGTTGGAAGCGCCGAACGAACTCAACCTTCGGGCATAGAGGCCAAATCTCACCATCGGTTTCTGCCAATTCTAATGGCGATACCTTGATTGGTGAAATACGGATCAACAGGTGGGGGGGGGTTCTAGAAGCGCATCAAACGCTTTTGCATGAGGGGAGATTGGGGGGGGTAATGAATCGTTAGGGGAAGGATGAAACGGCCGTTGGTTTGGCTTGGATCAACGAAATACATAAATCAATTCCACGAGTTACGGTCAAGCGGTAAATGCCTTTTTTTGATTTTTTGATTTTTTCGCTTCGTTTTGATTGTCTAACAGTGGGTAATGGGATCTGAAGAATAACATATAACATTAGTCTTATATTTAGCATTTGCAAAACATTGTGTGAACCATCCAACCCAATTGGTGGTCGCGCGCCTCTTTTCCGGGCGTTCGCCCACCGGAAAATCGCAGTTTCCCAAGGGGGGGGGGATCGCCTTCGTCCATCAGGAAATAGACCGAGGCCCGCCATCGATCAAAGCCAAGCTGCGAGAAGTCGGTCAGCGGCACTTCGCGGGGATTTGATTTTAGCGCTCGGAGCTGGTCAAGTGGGAATGGAGTTGCTAGGACGATTGCATGCTTCAAAAAACTCGGCTCGCGATGTTGTGCGCTCTTCTGGTCTGCGTGGTTTCATTGCAAGGTCAAGAGGCACTCAAACCCAAGGACGAGTCGGAGCCCAACCGTTTCTGGCAGGCAACGCTCAGCGGTGGAAATTACCGGGTCGCACTTGATCGAATCGTTTCCGTCAGTCGCCACAAATACGCGTTGGACGGAGCGTTGATCGTGGATGAGGTGACAGTGGATACCGTCGGGCAGGCACTAGCGCGGTTCTATTTTATCACCCCGCTCACCGATGCGGCTGCGGACAATGCGGTTTCCAGCCTCGCGAGTCACGGACGGGAACTGATCGATCGCGCAGCTCAGCGTACAGGATCAGGCATTCAAAATATGGTAGTCAAAAAGTACCCTGAAACCAGTCACGCGAAGTCCATTGAATACCGTATCCTTTCGGAGTCGGAGCTGACAGCGCTTTACACCAGTATCAGCAATGCTTGGGAATCTGGAAAGGGCCGGCAGTTTAGTGCCAAGTGATGTGGTGACCGGGGGTTTTGGCTCGCAATCCACGAATCATCGTGAAAGATTTGTTCAAGTTCATGAATTCATTTGAAACAAAAGTGAAGGAGGCGCTCGCCAATCCTCTCAACCAAGGCGAGCTCGAAAACGCCGATGCCGTCGGCACCGTCGGCTCGCCTGAGTGCGGCGACATGCTGCGGATGTGGCTGAAATTCACTGAAAAAGACGGCAAGCGCGTGATCGACCGCGCGTCGTTCCAGGCTTTCGGCTGTCAAACCGCCATCGCCGTGGCTTCGATGGCCACCGAACTGCTGCGCGGGAAAACCGCCGATGAAGCGAAACATCTTACTGCCCAAGATCTCACCGGCGATCTCGGCCCATTGCCGCCGATGAAAATTCATTGCGGCCAGCTGGTGGAGGGTGCGCTGCGGAACGCCTTGGATCAAGATGCTGCGGCCGTCATTCCAACAGCCTCTATGGCGGGAACCATGGCCCCGACTTTGGCTGCCTCGATTCACCGAAAAGCCGGTGGCACCCTCCGCATTGTGCCGATCGATTGATCTGCGCAGCATCGCTAGGATTCAAACCCACGTCCATTTGTGCTAGAGCTTCAAGAAGTCAGTTTCACGATTCGTAAAAACGGTGAAGCAATCCCGTTGGTCGATCGCGTTTCGATCCGCGTCCCGAAAGGCCACTTCATGGCCATCGTCGGCCCCTCGGGTTGTGGTAAAACAACGCTGCTGAAAACCATCGCCGGCCTCCATCCCGAGTCGGACGGAGCCTTATTCTGGGATGGCCGCAACCTTTCCCAAGAGGGTGATTTTTCGCCCTCGGAAATCGGCTACGTGCCACAGTTTTCCATCGCCTACGACCCGCTGACGGTGGACGAATCGGTCGAGGCTGCCACCCGTCTGCGCGTCCGCTGCCACGATACCGCAGAGCTCGACGAACGAATCGACCGCGTGCTGGAAGAAACCGGGCTGAGTCCGATCAGTGATCGTCAGGTAAAAGTTTTATCCGGCGGGCAGAAGCGCCGCCTCGGGCTGGCAATGGAGCTGGTTTCCGACCCTAAAATCCTGCTTTGCGATGAGGTGACGTCGGGGCTTGATCCACGTTCAGAACGAGAAATCGTCCACCTACTGCACGATTTGTCGCGCAAGGATGGGCGAATCGTCATGTCCGTGACGCACTCGCTGGCGCATCTCGAATTGTATGATTCCATTCTCGTACTGCACGAAGGACGTGTCGCGTTCCACGGGCCGCCTGAAAAGTTGAATCATTACTTTTCCGTAGGCGACACGGAAGAAGTCTATCCGCGCCTCGCCACCCAGCCGTCCGAGCGCTGGCAAGCGTCTTGGGAAAAGCACCGCGAATCCTACCAGAAAATGCTGGATCAAAACCGCGGGCTACTGATTTCCCGCGGCGAGATCCAAGTGCCAACGAGCGGCCTTACAGAAAGCCTGTGCCTACCAGGATTTTTCAGGCAATTCTCCACCTTGCTGTCTCGCCGCTGGCGGATCTTTTTCCGTGATCGGGGGCAGGTTTTCCTGCAATTGGCCATCATCCTCTGCTTCCCGATCCTCGTCACGATTTTCAGCGACAAGGCCTCTGGCAACATCCGCCGTTACTCCGACACACGACAGGCCGACGTGTTTGCCGAAATTAAGGAGCAGCAAAGTGTGCGTGCGGACCAAGCCAAAGTGGGATCAGCCATCTCCGGGATCATCATGTTCCAAGTCGTGCTGCTTTCGCTGATGGGATCGAACAACTCGGCGCGCGAAATCGCGGGCGAGCGGCCGATTTACGAAAAGGAAAAATTCGGCGGACTGCGGCCATCGGCCTATCTCGCGTCGAAAGTCGCATTCCTCGCCTGTCTGGTCATCGGCCAATCGCTGTGGATGGCGTTTTTCGTGAATTTCTTCGGCACCTTCCGCGGCAATTTCGTCGAGCATGCGGGCTTCCTGCTGCTGGTGAACGCCTCCATGACCGCCATCTGCCTCGCCATCTCCTCACTCATGCGGACTGCGGAACAGGCGTCTTTGCTCTCGATTTATCTCGTCGGTTTCCAACTGCCGCTTTCGGGGGCCGTACTGGCGCTGCCGGAAAACATCGAATCCTTCACCCGCCCATTCATCTCCGCCTACTGGGCGTGGTCGGGTTCGGTCGAGGCCTTGCAAACTCAGGTGCATGACGCCGTGAAGTCGGTCATCGACACCAGTCTCTCGCCGCAAAACGCCTGCCTCTATGCCCTCGGTTCGCACATCGTGGTGGCACTCATCGCCGCCTGGGCCGGCACACGTCGGCCCCAGTGGGACTGAGGCCGATTTTTGGCCTCGATTTCATCGGACTTTCGACTAATTTTACAACTCAACCCTTTATCATCATGGCACGCCGCGCGAGTTCACAATTACACCCCGGGCTCCTCATTGGGGCCATTGCCGCGATTGTCGTCGCCGTGGTGGCGGGAAAATCCCTCATCGGCAAAAAATCCGCCTCCTTCGGCGATGTCGCCAAACTCAGCGTCGAGGAACTGCTCGAAAACGGCAACAGCCTGCGCGGCAACGAGTACATCATCGAAGGCCAGATCGACGAAAAACTCCAATGGACGACGGGCCGCGGCCAGTTGGTCAGCGTGCGGGTCGCAGCTCCTGCGGGCGATGAGTTTGTCGGCATTGAGATTCCCCAAGAGTACAACAAACTCAACATCGATTCGAAACAGAAGTACGCTTTCCGCGTAAAATTCCGGCAAGGCGGCATCCCCGTCGCCACGGGGGTGAACCGCCTCTAATTCAAAATCGACACCCACTCATGAAAGCCTGTTTTCTGCTTCCTCTTTGCCTCGTCGGTTTAGCCCAAGCCCAAGTTTACACACCACCGCCACCCGCCACTCAGCCACCCGCCGCCGCGCCGCCAAAGGACACCGTCGCCAGCCCAGCAAAGCCGCAGCCCGCCGCGAGCCCACTCGGCCAAGAAATCCCGTTGCTTGATCCCGCGGCCGAGACCATTACCGTTGGCGGCGTAGCCATTCCGCTGGGTGACAATCGTTTGCTCAAAGCGCGCTTTGACAAATTCCTCAGCCAGCCACCGGAAAGCGACGAATCCGCCGCCCAGTATCGTAAAACGATCGCCGATATTCTCGCGACCATTTCCCCGTTCAAAGCGGGCAGCCCCGATCTTTACGCGGCCTTTAAGCAACTGCCCGGAGCATCCGCCTATCCGGGCGATGCCAACCTCTGCAGCTCGCTCGCTGAGTCGATCTACATGGCCATGCTGTCCAAAAAAGACGTGAACGGCCTCAGCAAGCTCAACCTATCGATCGAAGAAGAGAAAAAATCGATCATCGCACAAGCCGATTGGAACGCCCGCCACGAAAAAGACGTGGAGATTGGCGACACCAAGGATGCTAAAGACACCAAGGACAAGAAAAGCAAGGCCACACCATCCACCGGGATCGGCATCCACTCTCTCAATTACGCCAACACCCTCCGCCGCATCGCCGAGATCGAAGTCCTCAAAAAATCCAACATCGCCCGCACCGAGGCCCAAACCTTGCGCACCAAGGCGCAGTATCAAGTCAGCATGATCCAGTGGTTCGTCCAGCGCCGCTACGAGCACGTGCTGATGGCCGCGCGCTTCTACAACCAGATCTGGAAAGACGGCGACGCCACCCTGCGCGTCGATAAAAACTCCGATGTCTCAAAGCTGTTCTCCGAATCCGTCGGCGTCAGCCCCACCGTCGCCTCTCTCGACTCGCTCTCGAACGAAGCGATTCGCGAAGCGGGCAAATACATCGAAGCCTTCGACCTCATGCTCGCGCGCGACGAACTCCACGCCGCCTCCCAACGCCTGATGGAGGCCTATGCGCTGGGCGAATATCTCGCGCCCGTCGCCACGCTTTCGTTGGAGAAAAAGCGCCGCGTCGCCGGCTACTTTCGCGATCTGAACGAACTCTACGGCACCCTCCAAGCCCACGACTACACCAAGACCATCGCCCTCACCGCCCGCCTCAAAGCAGCCGCCAAGGATTTCCCATCCTCCAAAGTCGATAGCGCCATCGCCGGTTTCACGCTCGCCTCCGACCTCGCGATCGAAGAGGCCAAGGGCTACCTCCTGAGCAAGGACAGTGAAAAGGCCGCCGAAAAAATCAAGGCCGCCGCCGAGATCTGGCCTACCAATCCGAAGCTCACCGAGTTCCGCAACCTCGTCAACAACACCAGCGGTCTCGTCGCCGTTCGCAACGACTTCGACCGCCTGCTGAGCGAAAAAAACTTCCGCGAAATCGCCCGCCGCCAGTACGAAATGGCACCCGCGATCCAAGGGGACTCCGGCCGAGAAGAGGCGTTCAAGCAAATCATCACCAGCCTCACCAAAATCGAAACTGCACTCGGCAAGGCATTCGAATTCAGTAAAATGGGCCAAGATTACGCTGCTTGGGAACAACTCGCCGAGCTCCGTAAAGACTTTCCGGATGATCCGAAACTCGGACGGGAATTGGAGTTATTAGCCCCTAAGGTGGCGGTCTTCACCCGTGCTCTTGACAAGGCCAGGAAATTTGAAAACGGCACGCCGAAGCAGATCGGTTCTGCACTTTCTTGGTATCTGAAGGCCCGCAGCATTTATCGACAGAGCAGCTTCGCGGATGAGGGAGCAAAGCGGCTTGCCCAAGAAATTCTGCCTACCGACAGCGGCGAGGATGCGGGTTCGCGGTAAGCACGCCACTCGCAAGGTCTGAGTGGCGGGAGCGTTAGCGACTAGAGCCACTACGCAGCCTGCTCCTGCGGAAAACCTTGTCAAATCCACCCCGAAACGAGGGAAAACCAACCAAGTCCGGGTGTCATCAATCCTGGCTCAACGACCTCACCCCTCCGGTGTCATCTTTCATTGGCGCAACACGCCCCCCCAAAGCCCGGCAAGCTCTGCCCAACCCGTGTGGATGTCGGTTAGGGTCAAACTCCACAATAAACTCGCCACTACTGCTGCCCCCACCGTGGAAGACGGTATCAACCCCAAGCCCGTCTGGGCGATCCGCTTCTCATGGCTCAAAGCGGACTGGCATCGCCGTTTTGCGTCGGTGGCTGGTGCGGCCACTGCTGCGTCCATAGCATCCGCTATCACTGAGTTTATGGGGCGCCGTTCGTAGCCCTCCAACCGAAGGGGATCGTGGACTTAGGCAGCTTGCCGTATGGCTGTTTGCTGCGCTTCCAGATCCCCACAACGACCGATTTGTCTACCACTGAGCAGGTGGGGCTGCTGACCTTTCTGTTGAGAGCCTTGATCGCGTGCTTGTGATCCCAGCGCAACGTGTCGTTGACCTCGCCAATCATCGCGCTTTTTCCTGCACGATTTCGGTCCGGATGCCGCGCTCGGCAGCTCTCTAAATATTCGGCTTTACTCTTTTGACTCATGATTCCAGTTGTCGTTTGCATCTGGTTTTCATTCTTTCTAGCGCAATGCACGCCCAGCGCCTCGGCAATCTCTTGCTGCGTTTTTCCGGCTTTCCTCATTGGATAGATGATCTTACGGTCCTCCTCGC
>JBAXLW010000027.1:0-22835 GCA_037134575.1 Verrucomicrobiota bacterium
GCATTTCTACAGCCCATCGAAAACCGCATCCTCATGCTCTACACCGGCATCCGTGCGCAGGTAGGCATCAAGATTTACGGCGACAAACTCGACAAGATTCAGCGCAAAGCCTTCGAAATCGAAAAAATCGTTAACGGCATCGAAGGAGCCACGGGCGTTTCCGCTTCGCGCGTCCAAGGAAAACCCTACCTCAATATTAAGGTCGATCGTCAAGCGATGGCCCGCTACGGACTCAGCGCCAAGGACGTGCTCGATGCCGTGGAAGTTTCCATCGGCGGGAAAAATGTCAGCACAACCATCGAGGGTCGTGAGCGTTTTCCTATCCAGATTCGCGTCCAACGCAGCGAGCGCGACGACATCGAAAAACTCAGTCGCATCCTCATCGCTACCCGTTCCGGTATGAGCAAGGGCGCGGTCGAAGCGACCCCAAACATCCCGCTCGGCATGGTCGCGAAAATCACTCGCGAAGTCGGAGCTAACGAGATTGCCTCCGAAAACGGTCTGCTACGCTCCTATGTTCAAGCCAACGTCACCGACCGCGACCTCGGCGGATTTGTCGAGGAGGTGGAACAAAAACTCCGCGGCATCGACATGGAAGGCATGACCTATAAAATGACGGGTGAATTTGAAAACCAGCGGCGTTTTGTCAAAACCATGGAAGTGGTATTTCCTATCGTGCTGCTGGTGATTTTTGTGCTGCTCTATTTCGTTTATCACAGCGCATTGGAAGCTGCGCACGTCATGCTCGCTGTGCCCTTTGCACTTAGCGGCGGCGTACTGTTGCAGAAAATTCTCGGTTACAATTTCAACGGTGCGGTCTGGGTCGGCTACATCGCGCTGTTTGGCACTGCCGTCCAGACGGGCGTGGTCATGGTCGTCTATCTGGAAGAAACCGTGAAAGCTCGCTTGTTAGAAAAAGGTGCCGCATTCTGTTATGACGATCTCGTCCAAGCCGTGAAAGATGGAGCCCGCCTCCGCTTGAGGCCCAAGGTGATGACCGTCGCCACCATTGTGGCCAGCCTTTTGCCGATCATGTGGAGCCACCGCCAAGGTGCAGAGATCATGAAACCTCTCGCAACTCCCGTCATCGGCGGGATGATCTCCAGTCTGCTTCACATCCTCATCGTCACCCCGGTGATTTTCCTCTGGCTGCGCGGTCGCGAGTTCAAAAAAGGTACACTCCACACCTCGTTCGCCAGCGAACCCAACCACTCTCCATCCAAATCCTGAACGAATAAAAATATGAAATCCGTAATTACCACATTTGTTGTCGCTGCCCTCAGTCTCGCAGCCAGCGAGGCAGAAACCGCTGCAAGCACCCTTCCCGCCGCAGTAGCAAGTCCTGCGATAGCCCCAAGTGCCGCCAAGCCCTATCCGCTGGACACCTGCCTCGTTTCTGGCGAAAAACTTGGCGAAATGGGCAAGCCCTTTGAAATCGTCTATGAAGGGCAGCAGATTAAATTCTGCTGTAAAAGCTGCGCTCCCAAATTTGCCAAAGACCCCGCGAAGTATCTGTCGAAACTGAAGTGATCAGTGTTGATCTCTCGCCGACTGAAGTCGACGTCCTACCCGCGGTCAGGCGCCGAGGGTGGGATCGTAGTCTTTCGGGGCACGCACGATTTTTTCGATGCCGTGTTTGGTGACGAGATTGCCCGCGCTGGAGCGGCTTTTGATGCCGAACTCGGCGAAGTGCAGGGGGCGGATCAGGTTGCGCATGCGCAGGCCGGACTTGAGGTGTACCAGCAACATCTGGGCGGCGCTCTCTTCGGCAGTCTTGTGGAAGGCAAAGTAGAGGACGCGGCTGCCTGGCGTGCCTTTGGTGAGATTGTATTCCTTGTCGCGGGTGATGCCGCCCACAGTGAAGCGCTTGGCGAGGATAGGCCCGTCGCGTCCATCGCGGTAAATCATCGAGTAGATGAGGTCTTCATCTTTTCGGAAGATGGCGACGCGCAGTGGCTTTTGGCCGACGAAGACTTTGTCAGCTACCTTCATGACGCGCATTTTGCCGTCTTGGGTGAAGGTGATCAGGTCGTCGATAGTGGAACATTTCTCGACGGGTTCGCCGTCTTTTTTGAGACCGTAGCCCGCAAAACCATTTTTAGCGTCGAGGTAAAGCGTCTCGGTAGCGGCGACGACTTGCATACGATCCACACGCTCGAATGAAGCGATCTCGGTACGACGCTCGCGGTCTTTGCCGTACTTTTTAGCGAGCTCTTCGTACCAGCGGATGGTGTAGCGAGTGAGGTTTCGGAGGTTTTTTTCGGTTTCGTCTATGAGTTTTTCGAGCCCACGGATTTCCTCATCGGCCTTGAAAGAGTCAAACTTGGAAATGCGCTTGATCTTGATCTCGGTAAGGCGGGCGAGGTCGTCTTGGGTGACTTCGCGCTTGAGGATTTTTTTGAAAGGCTTGAGGCCGTCGTCGATAGCCTTGAGCACAGTTTCCCAAGTTTCGCATTCTTCGATGTCGCGGTAGATGCGGTTTTCGATGAAGATCTTCTCGAGCGAGCTGAAGTGCCACTTCTCGGCCAACTCGGCGAGTTTGATCTGCAACTCCATTTCCAGAAGGTTGCGGGTGTGGAAAGTGGTACGGGTAAGAATCTCTGAGATGCCGAGAAATTGCGGTTTACCGTCGACGATGACGCAAGCGTTCGGCGAGATGCTCAGTTCGCAATCGGTGAAGGCGTAGAGCGCGTCGCGCGTCTGCTCGGGCTCGGCACCGGCAGGTAAATAAACGAGGATGTCGGCGTGGGCAGCGGTGTTGTCCTCAATCTTGGAGATCTTGATTTTTCCTTTGTCGGCAGCTGCGACGACCGACTCCATAAGTCCGCCGGTGGTGGTGCCGAAAGGGATTTCCGTGATGCGGAGGATCCCTTTTTTATCGGTGGCGATGCGGGCGCGGACGCGCACCTTGCCGCCGCGCAGACCGTCGCGATAGTCTGACGCATCCATGATGCCCGCCGTCGGGAAGTCGGGAATCAGCGTGAACGGCTGATCACGCAAGACGGCGATGGATGCTTCAATGAGTTCGTGGAAATTATGCGGCAGGATCTTGCAGGCAAGACCGACGGCGATGCCTTCGACGCCCTGCGCCAGCAGCAGCGGGAACTTCACCGGCAGCGTATCCGGCTCTTTACGGCGTCCGTCGTAACTGGCCAGCCAAGTGGTGGTCTTGGGGTTGAAGACCACCTCATTGGCGAACTTCGTCAGCCGCGCTTCGATGTACCGCGGGGCGGCCGCGCCGTCGCCGGTGAGCGTGTTGCCCCAGTTCCCCTGAGTGTCGATGAGCAGATCCTTTTGCCCGAGACCAACGATGGCCGCACCGATCGACTGGTCACCGTGCGGGTGATAGTTCATCGTGTTGCCGACGATGCCGGCCACCTTGTTGTAGCGGCCGTCGTCCAGCTCATCCATCGCGTGGAGGATGCGGCGCTGCACCGGCTTGAGGCCGTCGTACAAATGCGGCACCGCCCGCTCAAGGATCACGTAGCTGGCGTAATCGAGAAAGTAGTCGGAATACATTTCGCCCAGTGAGGCGTGCTGGTCCGGATCGTGTGTCATGGCTGAATGTTTAACTAACCCGAAGCACCCGTGCAAGCCTGAGCTGAGATGATCGTTTAGACCTCCGGAGCGCTGGCTTTAGCCGGCGAGAACCACCTCGCGCACGGAGCCGAGCCGACTGAAGTCGGCGCTCCATTTCGCGTTCCAAGCCTTGCCGTCTTCAATTGGAGCGGCTACGAGTGCTGCATGAAATCACCCGTCGTGAGCAGTTCTGGAGTCGGTCGGCGTGATTGGCTGAAGTCCGCGACCTTGGGCAGCGCGGCCCTGTTCGCGGGGGTGAAAGCGTCCGCACAACCCGTCGCCCGCCCCGCACGTAAGGTTCGTGGGGTGGTTTTTATGGTTTCCGATGGAATGAGTCCAGGCGTACTGACATTGGCCGAGGCCTACTCGAAGCTGACTCGGCAGCGCGGAACGCAGTGGTGGTCTCTGCTCAATGAGCGCAACGCGAGCCGTGGATTAATGGATACGGCATCGGCGAATTCCATGGTCACTGACTCTGCGGCGGCATCCAGCTCATGGGGTGGGGGTGAGCGTGTCAATAATGGTTCGATCAACGTCAACCCCGCCGGCAAGGCGCTGACGCCGATTGCAGCAGTTCTGAAAAAAACAGGGGCTCGCATCGGTCTGGTTAGTACGGCCACGATCACCCATGCAACACCCGCCGGATTCGCGGCTTCAGTGTCAAAGCGCGGGGAGGAAGACGACATCGCTCCGCAATATCTCAACCGTGTCGATGTGATTCTCGGCGGCGGTTCAGGCCATTTTAGCGCCGTTGACCGAGCCGATCACCGCGATCTTTCGGCGGAGTTTGCGGCAGCGGGCTATGGCATCATTAATCGTCGCAGTGCGCTGCTTGAAGCGCGCGGGGAAAAATTGTTAGGGACTTTTACTCGCGGCCATCTGCCTTTCAGCATCGACCGCGATCAGGATCCCGTGATCGCAGCACAAGTACCCACACTCACGGAAATGGCGCGTGCGGCACTGAGTCGTTTCCTAGCTAGCGAGCAACCATTTCTCTTGCAGATCGAGGGGGCGCGTATCGATCACGCAGCGCATCTCAATGACATCGGTGCATTGCTGGGGGATCAACTGGCCTTTGACGATGCCTTGGCGGACGTGATGGCGCAGATTGGTCATCGCGATGATATATTACTCGTGGTCACCAGCGATCATGGCAACTCCAACCCCGGGCTGAATGGGATGGGTAGCGGCTATGTCGAAAGCACCCAGCGCTTTGCCAATATCAGGGGTCTAAAAGCCTCTCACGAACGGCTCTTCGCCGAGTGGGCCCAGACACCCCACCGCACCACCGACGCGCTCACCGGATTGATCGCGCAGCAGCTCGGTTTCACCCTCAAAACCAACGAGGCCGTGGCGTTGATCGAGATTTTTGAAAATCATCCGGTCGTCGAGTGGAACGAGCAACTGAGCAAGCCGGAGGGCCTGCTTGGCCAATTCGCCGGCAACCACACCGGCATCGGCTGGACCGGCACGACGCATACGTCCGATCCCACATTGATCTCGGCGATTGGCCCGCAAGCGGATCGATTTAGCGGCATGGTGAAAAATAGCGACGTCTTCGGCCACTTGGTGGAGATGCTGGGTTAGACTGCGGTTGCGGTATGCTTCGGGCTTGCCAGAAAGCCGAAAAACGGGCATAAAATAGTACTTCGCATGATTACTCGTCTTTTTTCAGCCACACTGCGGGGCGTCGACGCCCAAGAGGTTGAGGTCGAGGTTAATGCGCGTGGCGCGGACAAGCCAATCGTGATGATCGTTGGCTTGCCCGATGCGGCGGTGCGTGAATCGTCGCAACGCGTGATTTCAGCGATTGGAGCGTCGGCGTTGCGCCTCGGTGATGGGATTAAGACGGTGAACCTGGCACCGGCGGATTTAAAAAAGGAGGGACCGTCGTTTGATTTGCCGATCGCCTTGGCGATGATCGCGGCCAGCGGGACCAAGCCATTTTGCGAAGACGACTGCTGTGTGGTGGGGGAGTTGGGCTTGGACGGCGCGGTGCGGTCGGTGAAGGGGATTTTATCGATCGCGCTGGAGGCGAAGCGACGCGGGAGAACCCGATTGTTTGTGCCCGAGGCGAATGCCCCCGAAGCAGCAGTGATCGAAGGGATCGAGGTGTTTCCGATTCGGAACTTGAAACAGGCGTGGGACTTTCTGAATGGCGACATCATCATTCCATCTTTTAATCTGGATCGGCGGGCGTTTTTTCATTCACACCGCTCTTACGAAGTCGACTTTGACGAGGTACGAGGCCAACACCACGTCAAGCGGGCGCTCGAAGTGGCGGCGGCTGGCGGGCACAATCTGCTGATGGTCGGACCGCCGGGTACGGGCAAGTCGATGTTGGCGAAGCGCATCCCCACGATCATGCCGGACATGACCGAAGGGGATGCGATCGAAACGACGAAGATTCACTCGATCACGGGTCTACTCGATCCGAAGCGCTCATTCCTTACCACGCGGCCGTTTCGTGCACCGCACCACACGATTTCGGACGCAGGGCTTCTCGGCGGAGGCAGCAATCCTGGGCCGGGCGAAGTTTCGCTCGCGCACCACGGCGTGCTTTTTCTCGACGAGTTGCCCGAATTCCGCAGGCAGACGCTGGAGGTGATGCGGCAGCCGTTAGAAGACGGGCATGTGACAATTTCGCGGGCGGCGGGGTCGCTCACATTCCCGTCTCGGTTCATGTTGGTGGCGGCCATGAATCCTTGCCCCTGCGGCTATTACGGCGATGTGAAGCGCCAATGCCGCTGCTCGCCGCGGCAGATCGAAACCTATCGGCAGAGAATTTCGGGGCCTTTGTTGGATCGGATCGACATTCATTGCGAAGTGCCGCTTGTGGATTTCCGCGAGCTGTCGTCGAACACCAATGGCGGCGAAAAGTCCGAGCTGATCCGCCAGCGGGTGATCGCGGCACGGGCCATCCAGCTCCAACGATTCCAGGGGTTTTCCAACACGACGAATGCGGCGATGGGCTCACGCCAAGTCAGACAGTACTGCCAGCTAACGGCCGAGGGCAATGGCTACTTGGAGCGGGCGATGGAGGAGATGAGCTTCTCGGCGCGGGCGCACGACCGAATTCTGAAGGTCGCCCGCACACTGGCCGATTTAGCAGGTGCCATCGAGATTCGGTCAAACGATGTGCTGGAAGCCATTCAGTATCGCTCGCTGGACCGGCGCTTGTTTGAGTGACGGATTATTCCGTCAAGTGGTTACTCAGAAATGGATGCTTTGTCGGGTGAAAAGGCCGGATTGGTGGGTGTCATAGCTTAAGCCTCCTTCGCGGTAGTCTCCGGCTCGTCGGCAAAGGGCAATGCTGCTTATGGTGAGCAAGGCGGCAAGTGCGGCAAGTGCGGTGGTTCTGATAATGTGATTGACGCCTTTTACTGTCGGTTTGGGAGAGTGCCGGCGCGGATGAGTGCGGGGAAATCGGATTTGCCATCGGCAGCGATGATGGCCGAGTTGCAGTGGGCACGCTTCTTGAGTTTTTGAAAACTCAGGTCGCCCGTCATGAATGCACCGATCTCATACATCATCTCATCGCCCTTGCCGTTGACGAGGATGCGCCAGTCCCAAGGAATGCGTTCGCCTTGCAGATGCTGGGAGCGGATGCCAGTGGTGCAGTTGGTGGTGATGGCGTTGTACCAGCGGGGTTTCTCCGCGAGCGAATTGATGGTCGAGATGTATTCAAGCAAACGGGTTCGCGCCTTTTCTGGAGAAAGGGTGGTGTGATAAAGATACACGTCCTCGCCTTTGCGGTGAACGGCACGCACTCCGAGCACATCGCGTTCCTCCGCGACGATGCACATCAGCGAATACTGGCGGTAGAGACCACCGATGGCGGAGTAGCTCTGGCCAGCGCGCTTGCGAGTCTCGATGGAAAACGCGAGCGGCGGGGAATCGGAGAACTGGAAGCTGACGATGGGATGCGCCATCCAAGGAGAACCCCAGTAGTTGATCGCAATGTCCACGCCGGTGATCGAGGAAAGCCGGACTTCCCGTGTGATCCAGCGCGGAGTGAAATCCGTTGCGCTGCGGTATTCGCAATCACGGACGTTGTGGAAAGTGATGACATCACCGTCAATCTCAGCGGTGGCCACTTGCGCTACATCCGGCTGCCATACGGCGGCAGCAGGTGGTTTTAGCGAGAGCCACCATATCAGAACTACGGCGAAGCAAACGCCCCAGACAGCCCATGCCCGCCAACGAAATTTCTGCCAGATCATTGCCCCCAGCAGGCAAAGCATGGCCAAAGCCGCGAGCAAGATACCCGGCCCGTCGAAGCAGAGCGCGCCGAACATCGAGATCGAAAAGGCGAGCGCGAGCAGTGCAGCAAATGCCTTCGCGATCCGGAGTAAACAGGCCCTAAATGACCGATGAGTGGACATGAAACAGCGTGATTGAATGGATGTGGAAGCTCGCGGTTTTCCTACTTCGATCCGACGTGCATGCGCAGCAGCCTTTGGAGTTCATCAATGGTCTCTGGAAGTTCACAAGATCCGTGTGGACCGGGGACGATTTTCTCTGACTTCGCGGATTTGAGATGCGAACTCCAATACTCCACTACCCCGTCAGAGCTTTTGGGTGTATCGCCTTTTCTTTGGTCGCCGATGATCGAGTGATGGGGAACTTTGACGGAGCGGGAATCAAGTACTTTGAGGGTTGGATTGCGCGGCGAGAGGCCATCGATACTGGTTGGCATGCGATTCGGGTCACCCGTGATCACGGAAATCGAGCTACTGACCGTGCTGGCGGAGATGGAGACGAGATCAACCGGGAGAGAAATCAATTTGATGGCCAGTGCGCCGAGCGTGCCGATAGCTATTTGGCTACCACGATGTGGCGAGCAGATGAAGATAACACGACCGACATGCGGGTTCGCGTTGAAAATGGTGCAGCGATGGATCAGATCACCGGGTTTGACTTTGGCGAAGAGTTGGTTGGCATTATCCTTGCCTATCACATTCCATGCATCGCGGTCCACGGTCGTCACCTGAGCGCGGGACAGGATGCCACCCATGCTGTGGCCAACGAGAACCATGTCATTGGAAGCCGGATAGCGCTGCTGCACTTTCGCGAGTTCCTCGCGCAGGCGGAGGGCTGAGTAGAGCGGAGGGTTGCCAGTGGGGTAGGCAAATACCCAGCATTGGTAACGGCGGCGCAGATCCGGGTCCGTTTCAATTTCGTTGATCACGTTGCGCCACATGCGTGGAGTGGAAATCAGGCCATGGACAAAAATGAGAGGAATGCGATCGGGATCATAAGGCTGAAGCATATAGAGCCCGGTCATATTCATGTGTTGCTGCACACGGATCGCGCCTAACAAGCCTTCCAACATTTCATTATGCTGGGGGTAGTAGGCGAGCGGTGCCGAAAAATCCGCATCGAGTGTGCGCTCTTTGCCCGCCACGCGGTTTTTTGTCTTCTCTGACGGATCGATCAGTGAAAGCGTCACGTCACTGCCCTTGAAATCAAGTACGGCGGTGACGGGTGCGGTAACGCCCACGAGCGGAGAAAAAGACTCTAATGGGCTGGTCTTACGGATGCCAACGAGCGCGCCACCGATGCCATCGATGCGGTTGCGTCGCTTGATAGTTTTCAAGTCCACTCCATCGGCGGGAACGAAGCTGGTGAATTGATCCGCATTCCACACCCCGTCCCGTGTCCCCTTGGCAAAACGCAGTCGGTAGGTCGAGCCGCCTTGACTGAGGGTCAACGGCTGATTCCAAAGCGATCCATTTTGAGAGGAGCGCAACAGTACGACGAGATCGGCGGTGGACTTGTTGTATATCACGCGCGAGGCTGCGCCAGATTCTGCGGAGCCGAGCAAGGCGGAGGATTCCTTCGCGGCATTGAGATAGAACACGGCGCGCTGTTCGTCGGAGAGTGTCGTCTTTTCCGCCTCGCTCAAGTGGATGACGGCGGACTTGTGCAAGCCTTCCGCAGGCGGGAGATGGTTTGGAGCGCAAGCACCCAGAGCAAGGGTGGCAAAAAGGGTGAGACGCAAGGGATGAATAGTCATAGTCGAATGCTGAATACGGGATACATGGAAAGACGGAATGGTAAAGGGCTTTTTAGCCTTTCGTGAAATCAAGGCCGGGATCTCCATCCGGTGCACCGATAAGGACAAAATTGAGCTTACGATCCCCATCGAGCGTGATGGCGGAAACCATCTGTGAATCGTCCGAGGTAAGCACCAAGAGTCCTTTGTCATTCAGGCCGTAAGTGCCCTTGAGTTCGCTGGATTTATCGGCGTTCATGAAAGACCAGGTGTAGTCGCCGCTTTCCTTCATGGTGAAGGTGACCTTGCCATCTTTGCCGCGGTCGCTCACCCATGTACCGACCAGTTTTTCGAGTGGGACAAGTGGTGGTGTGATTGGAGGGGGGACATCGGAATTACCGCCATCGGGGATGGAGTTTTTCGTCAGGTCGCGGAGTTGGCGTGCGATGGAATCGGCGGGCTGGAGACGGACGGTGACCTCGAATTCCGCCAGCGATTTTTCCATGTGTCCGCAGACCATGTAGTGATAGCCGAGGAGGAAGTGTCCGTCGGCTTTGTCTGGCGAGCTTTTGACATGCGTTTCAAGATTCCGGAGCTGATCTTCGTAAGTGGCGGATGCACCGTAGAAGCCGATCATGGTATCCCAGCTCCAGCCGGGGCCGGAGGCGAGGACGGGGTTGAGAACACCGGAGGCATCCGCGTATTTTCCGAGGGTAAAGAATACGAGCGCGCGGTATTCGTGCAGCGTCACATCGGACGGAGTGAAGGCGAGGGCTTCATCGACGGCTTTTGATGCGGTGAGGTAGTCGCCTTTTCTGAAAGCCACGCGGGAACGCTCCAGAGCTTCGTTGGATTTCGTTTCGGCAAGTTTCGTGGAGGCTTCATCGCCGGGAGGATTCGCGGCGGCGGCCACGGAAACAGGCTGCGCATAGGTGATGTAAGTGTTCTGCACGGGAGGTGCCGGATATGGGTTCTTATAGGTATGGTAGCCCATGTCATAAATCATGTTGCCGAGGCTCCAGACCGCAATGCCCCACATGAAGCCGGAGGCAAAATCATCGTTGCTACTATACCACCAGTGGCGGTTGTAGTAGCCGCTGTTCCATCCGTAGCCCCAGTGGCCGTGATGCCAAGTGTGGCAATGATCGGCACCCCACCACGGGTTCGCGCCCCAGTAGTTAGGACGATAGGAAAAGTTGTTGTTCACCTGAAAACGGCGGTCGATGTTGATGTTCACGTTGTTGCCGATATTCACGTTGTTGCCCCAGATGCTGTTGCTTCCGCCCCACTGGTTATTGTCCCAGTCGCGAGTCTTGGCGGGCAGAGTGCTCGGGCGGTTGAGTCCGACGTTGCGGCGACCGACGTTGACTTGGTCAATGTGGATATTGTTGCGGTCAATGTTCGTGCGGTCTCCGGGCAGCTTGTTGGCAGGCCGGTTCGGATACGTGACCATGCCGGGAAGTGTGGTCGGCTTGTTGCCATCCGGGCGATTGAAAGATGGCCGCGTATCCGGACGGTTCATTTGTGGGCGATCATTAGAAAGTTTGCCCGGCAATGGTACGGGTCTAGTCTCGGGACGATTGGTCAGGAGCCTGTCCGGCAATTGGGCGGGTCTGGTTGCGGGACGGGTGACAGGTTTTTGCAAAGAAGGTTTCTGAATCTGAGGACGCTCAACCGGTCTGGCCTCCGGGCGCAGAGCTGGGCGTGCTTCAGGACGCTGGATTTTCGATCCGGTCATCGGGGATCGGCGGTCTCCACCTCCTGAGCGATTCTGGCTCGCCGCCTGAACACGCTCCTCGCCGTTACCACCGCCGCGCTCACCGCGGGCATCGACTTCCGGGATGATCAGAAAGGTCCCCAGCAGTGCTGTAGTGATTATGGAAAATGGTTTCATGGTCGTAGTGATTAGGATTTCAGTTCGTTTCTGCTGCTTCAGGTGGCTGGCGGACGAGCCGCATTTTGTTGGCGGGCTGTTTTGCGCCTGCAATGACACGTTGGCTTGCATCCCATTGGATGACATCTTCGCCTTCGGGGGTGATTTTCTGCATGGCGCTGAACGTTTCGCCATCGGCTGTGGTTCCTTCGGCACGGATCAACCATCCCGTTTCAGACGGAGTCCAAACGCCTTCAATGACGCCTCCCTCGGAATCAAACATCCAGGAGACGATGGAATTTTTAGCGGCGTTCCATCCAATGCGAATCGTGCCGGTCTGTGGCTCGGCATCCGCGGTGGTGGTCAGCATTTCACCAGAGAGAAATTTTTCAGAAACATCCCAACCGATTGCTAGATCGAGGCGAACCCCGTCGGCAGTGGTGCTTGTCCATTCACCGATCAGCGCGGCGGAGAGAGCGGCAAGTTGTCCGGCGGCATCAGTGACATCACGCAGGGTGCGGCTGCTTGCGATCAGCCATGCGCCTTCGGCGTTTTTAGCAAGAACCGCCGTGTATGCGATGGAGCGTGGGATAGTGCCTTTCCCGGGCGGGGTGAAGTGCGCCCTGCCATCCTCAATGGCGATGTCCGGAGTGACGAGACGGACGGATGAAACCTCGATGGCGATCGAAGATGCGTTTTCATCCGCAAGCACGTCAGAATAGTGAGCTTCGATCTCTGCGCGGCTACTGGTGATTTCCTCACCGGAAAGATCTGTTAGTTCCCCATCCACAGTGAAGAGCTTAGCGATGGCGGCGGCATCCTTTTTGTTGTATGCGTCGACGAAATCGCTGGCAGCCTTATGCAAGCCTGCGATGTCAGGGGTCGGTTCATCGGCATACAAGACCGGGGCATAGAGCACCAAGGCGAGGCAGGCAGTTAAAATTACGTGCTGTTTCATTGGATAGGTGGTTTAGGGTGTTGATTCAGGAGTGAGTCATGGCGCTACGGGTTTCGGAAGAGCAGCGAGCAACTCCCCCGAGCCGGCCCCCCACTTTGTCACGCATTTGAAGAGCTTGGTAACAGGGACGTTGATGGGATGTACCCTATCGTGCGCAATGATCAGGATGGAACCTGCCGCAGGCGTGGGAGCGGAGGGTATGAATACGGTGCAAAGCTCGCCTTCATGACGCTCGATAATGAAGCAAGGTGCAAGAGCTTCCTCGATTTCGACGAGCGCGGGTTCGAAGCCCTTCCTGTCCTCAAGATCGCCGATCTGACTAGCGAGGCCGCGTATCGTCGTGTAGCCGGGAATTTTCTCCAGAACCGCTTTCTCCGCCGCATTTTTCATATTGAGACCGATCGCCGACTGAATGAGCGCGCCTACGATGAAGCAGATCAGCAGCAGCACGACGACCGCGATGAGTAGCGGGTGTATGATGTTTTTCGGAAGAGCGGCACTGATCGGCTTAACTACGACTTCCAGCTTGAACAGCATTTTCAGCAGAAGCAGGACAGCGAGCCACGCTGGCAGCACGACAAGCGCGCCAGCGATCAGGGCGGTTTTGAGAAATTTAACTGGTGCTGACATCATTGCGGACTAGGGAGTTGGTGCCGTTACGGGAGTCACACAACGGAAACCCAAGTGATTGCTTGCGGTGCTGACCTCGCCCTTGCCGCGGGTGCCGGTCATGTAGCGCGTGCAGTATTTAATGGTGCAGAGAAATGATCCGCCGCGGTGGATGCGCTTCTTTTCAGAAGGCTCGGCAGGGTCGTAGGGCGTTGACGGGCCTTGTGGATTGCGGGTGACGCCGCCGGCGAGTTTTTGGCGTGCATAGGTGTCCACCCGATACCAATCGCTGCAGCATTCCCAGACATTTCCGGCCATGTCATATAGTCCGTAGGGGTTGGGCGGGTATTGCTTGGTGGGTGCAATGCCTTTGAATCCGTCTTCACCAGTGTCGCCGTTCTCAACCGGAAACTCACCTTGATAGATGTTTGCCTGAAACTTTCCATCGACCTTCAATTCGTTTCCCCAGGTGTAGCGCTCTCCGGTTTTGCCGCCTCGCGCAGCGAATTCCCATTCAGCTTCTGTCGGCAAGCGCTTGCCTGCCCATTTCGCATAAGCTTCGGCATCCGCATGGGCGACTTGGACGACAGGATAATGATCGCGACCCACAATGTCGCTCTCGGGACCGGTTGGGTGCCGCCAGTTCGCATCCAGCACGTAGCTCCACCATTGAAGGTGCTTGTCGAGTTTGACAGGATGCGGTGTGGGCGCGAACACCGTGGAGCCAGCCACAAGATTCTCCGGTGGCGCGCTTGGGAATTCCTCCTGCGTCGGCACTTTCTCGGCGATGGTGACGTATCCGGTTGCATCCACAAATTTTTTAAACTGGGCGTTTGTCACTTCCGTGGCATCCATCCAGAAGGCATCCACATACACCCTGTGGATCGGCGTAGCGTCTCGGGTCACGCCAGGTAGATCGCACACCCCTTCGCAGGCCTTGTCGCTGCCCATCGAGAACTCGCCCCCGGGGATCCAAACCATCCCTTCCGGCGCGGACGTTGGTGCAGGAATCTGATTCGGTATGGTAGGCTCGAAGGCTGATTGAGCGGCAGATGGCATGGCGCTCCCAAGCAACGCGCAAAGGATTCCGGTGATGGCTGGAGCGTATGATTTCATCTGGCTTGGGGGAAACAATGAAGAATCAGAATCGGAAGGTCATTCCAATCGCCGGGCCGTGCGCGACGGTATCGACCAGGAAGCCGCCGTCCGAGTAATCCACGCCCAGTCCCCGGTAGCCGACGAGCGCGGAGATATTCTCGCTGAAGCGATAGCCAAGAGCGGCGTTTGCCTGCCAGATCAGATCCGAATTCACGCCGAAACCACCGATGTCGCCGCCCGCTTGGAGAAACCAACGGTCGTTGATTTCCCAGAAACCGTGCATGCCGATGACCGGATCGATCCATGATTTGCTGCCATCCACATTGAGCGTTGGAGCCGCGCCAGTGAGGGCGATATCTGTGGAGAGATAGCTATAGCGCGCTCCGACGAACGCGGTGAGCTTGGCGTTATCTTCGCTGATGACTTGGTAACCTGCGTGGACGCGGCCGAAAAACTGGTCGAAATCGACGGTCGCATTGGTGAAGGGGGCAGCAGCTACTGGCAAAGCGCCACCGGAGGAGAAAGCGCCGTAGATACCATCGAAGCCAAAGACCCAGCGATCATATCCGGCCTCGGCGGCAAGCATGAAGGCCATTTCGAGATCTTCCAGAGTGTCTTTGAACGAAATGTCCACGGGTGCGACGTTCCCAGCCACTCCCATATCACCTTCAGTGGCGGTAACCCAGCCATAAGGGGTGATCGTAAGCCACCAGGAGGAATCTTGTTTGTTGACTTGAATTTCCGCGGTTTCGACGGGCGGAGTTCCGGCGAAAGCGGGGGAGGCAGCGATTGCGAGTATGAAGAATGCGAGTTTCGTTTTCATGGTTCAGTTTTGAGAAATGATCAGTTGGTTAGCTTTTAGGAAAAAGGAAGGTCATGCCGAAGCGCAAGCCCCACTCGGGGCCACCGGTGGGCGTCTCGACGTAGTAACGGGCGCCGACGAAGGCCTGCACCGGCTGGTCGCCGATTTTGAAGAGCTGGCTAACCACGAAGTTCACGGGAACGATCCATTGTTCGTTTTGCCAATCGTAGGTGGTTTCCGTATTGAGGCTGAAGGTGGTCTTGGTGGGCGTGATGTAGGAAACGAAGGGCTGGAGGAAGGTGGCGTTGACCGCGCCGCGGCTGTCATCGCCCGCGAAGTCCCAGATATGGTTGGCGAGTGCGCCGTAAGTCCATGCCCCCTCTTGTTTCAGGACTACCGCAGTAGGGCCGATACCCCATTTCTCGCCACCTAACAGATCATCGGTGGCGCTGGGAATGAGAAACGCCGGGCCGACACCCCAGATCGGGGAGCTTTCCTTCGGCGAGAAAAAGAAACTCTGGGTAATATCGCCGAGTCCGGATGCATCAAGCGCATCGCCGGCAGGAGCGAGACCTTCCTGATCGATGACGGGGAGGATCGTGCGCGAGATCACGTTCCAATCCTCGCTGATGCTGAAAGGAATCACCGGCTGGATATTGGTGCGCCAGATGGTGCCGTCGCCCGGGCCGACACCGAAGTCTAGATTGCTCTGGATTGGAACGCTGATGAGATCGGCGATCGGATTTGCAAGCTTCTGAGCAAGGTCGGCATCCTGCGCTTGAAGCGCGGTGGTGGCGATAGCAAGAAGGGTGATCGTTGTTTTCATATTTCTGTTAGGAAATTACCTGAGCTCGACGATAAACTTGTCGATGCCGTAGTTGGTGGATAGCCCCGCGGTTTTGCCGGTGAGGTAGATGACCGTGCCTTTGTCGTTCGCGAGCCTCTCATGCATCTTGCCGTTTAGCAGAGTCAAACCGCTGCGCGCTCCGGTATAGGTGCCGGGAAAAGCGGACAGTGATTTGAGATGATAGACCTTGCCGGTGGCGTGGATCGTTTGGGCACCGAGACCGCCTACGCCAATTGATTTGATCGAGATCGGGTGGCTGCGTTCCTGATAACGAAGGGTGCCGCCGCCGCTGGCTGCGGAGCCGTAGTACGAAGCCTGAGCGATGTCCACGCTAACAGTTGCGTCCGGCGGGCCGCTGGGTGCCGTGGGGTCGTTGGACATCTTGGTGGCGCAGCTTGCCAGAAGCAGGGCGGCGAGGGCGGTGGTCAGTTTTGTTTTCATGGATTGGTTTGGTGAGTATTTTACAGAAGGTAGCGAAGGCAGCGAAGGTGGAGGTGGTTTAGGATCATTTTTTGTCGGGTGGAAAAATGGTTTTCCAGTCGTCTTTCATGCTGGTGACCGTCCAACTCTTGGCCTTGGCTTCATCGAGGCCTTTGTCGAGCTTGCCGATGTGGCTTACTCGGTCGTAGGCCCACTCGCGCTCGGCGTCGGTGTGGTGGATATAGAGGCAAAAACTTGGGCGGGTGTTGGCGGCGGTCCACTGGAGCATCTGTAGGTCGCCGTCTGAATTGCCAGCGGCGAAGATGGGGCGGCGGCCGATGTGGCGCTGAATGCCGACGGGCTTGCCATCCTTGTCATCGTTGTGGGCGATCTCCGGAAGTTTGATGAGGACGGGTTTGCCATCGCGGAGTTCATACTTGAGTCCGCCGCTGCTGCCGATGACCTGCTCGGGCGGAATGCCGTAGGCTTTCTCCACCCAAGGGCGCATGAACTCGATGCCGCCGCCGGAGACGATGAAGGTCTTGAAACCGTTGGCGCGCAGGTAGGCGAGGAGTTCCAGCATCGGCTGATAGACCATTTCGGTGTAAAGTTTTCCCGTCGTCGGATGCTTCGCGGTGGTGATCCAGTCGGTGACAACTTTTTCGAACTCCTCGGTGGTCAGACCGGCATGGGTGGCCATGACGATTTCCGCCAGCGCGTGCTCGCCGCCGGCCAGCGCGGCTTTGATATCGCCATTTAGAAGAGAGGCGAAGGGCTCCTTTTCTTTCCACTCCGGATGCTGCGGGGCAAGCGCCTTGATCCTGTCGATGGCGAAGAAGAGCTGGAAATACATCGGCTGCTCCGCCCAAAGACAACCGTCGTTGTCGAAGACGGCGATGCGCTCGGGCGCGGGGACGAAGCCGGGCGTGCCTTCCTTGGTGACCTTTTCGGCGAAGGAAATGATTGCCTTTTTCGACGCGCCCTCGTTCCACGAAGGGAGTGAAGCGGCGGCGCTGGCGGAGTTGATCCAAGCCAGGCTGGCGATAAGGGTGGCGAGTAGTCTTCTCACTTCACAAGGTAGTTAAGGGATGTCTTGGCATCACTCGACGCGCTCGATATCGCCAGGCTTCCAAGTCCGGTCGATAGCGGCTTCGGTGGGGCCGTAGAGGCGGATGATGGCAAAGTAGCCCTTCCCCGGGACGGTCCCGAGCCAGTTACCTTCCTTGCCCTCGGGAGCTTTCGGTCCTAGGAAAAGTTCGGTGCTGCCATCGGGATTCAGCGCGGGTTTGTCGCGGGAACCGAGCGAGGGAAACGACTGGCCGTTGGCGAGGCCGGAGGCGTTTTCGGCTTCGTAAAGCGTGACCGACCAGAAGTTCGCTGCCGGAATATTGGCAGGCAGACTGAGCTTGTAGTTGCTGCCGCCGGAGAGGGGCGTGCCTACGCCATCGGTGAAGGCGATCATGTAAGCCGCTCCCTTGCCGGGGATTTTCGACAACATGCCGGGGCTGACGGAATAATAGTTGGTGAAAAACCAGATCCGCGCATCAAGGTCGAGGTAGCCACCGGCGGTATTTTTCCAGGACAGATCGAGGTTCTTGAGCGGTCCGGGAGGGGCGATGTTGTCCAATGGGTTGATCCACTGGCGGTCCGGATAGAGTTTCAGCGAGCCGGCGGCACTCGCGGTCTGGAAGCCGATGACGCGGCTCATTTTATAGGCGGTTTTCGCGGCGCGGTCGAAAATGCCGCGGGTCTTTTCCTCCGGCGTGAAGGGTTGGCCTTTGATGATGCCGATGGAGGCTAACAATCCTATCGAATCGGACTCAGCCAGATGGGAGCCCTCGCTATCAACGAGCTTCTTGAGGTCATCGAAGACGCTGCCATCGCTTACGGGAAGCAAGTTGGCCGGGACGCCGGAGGCATCGGGGAACACCATCGGCTTGGCCTCACCCTTGAAAGGGTGGATTCTCACCTTCTCCACATGCGCCACGGCGGGGGCGAGGTTCTTCGGGTCTTCATAAAAGCCGCGCAGGAAAACGAAGACGTTGTTGGTGCCGGAGTGATAGACAAAATAGCCCTCGGGTATCGGCCCGTCGTAGCCGGGTGGAAGAATGAGGAACTTGCCGCCTTTCCCCGCATCGGGTCCGGGCAGACCGACGTCGCCCGCAAACTTGCCGCCATCGACAGGGATCGGACGCTGCCAGAAATCCAGCAGGATGCCCTGAAGTCCGGGAGGCGCATCGAGGACCATCGGGCCGTCCTTGCCGAGGTCCAGATAGCTCATGGCGTAGAGCACATCGGAGTTCGGGGTGGTCACGAGCGTTTTGGCATCGAGACGTTTTTTCCAGATGGGCAGAATGTGGTAACCCGCACCGAAAACTTTTTCGGAGCCGTTCTTCATGCCGAGCGTGTTGATGAGCGGCAAGGCCCAGAGGTAGGTTTGGGTGGCCCGCTGGAAAAGCAGTTCATCGCGTAGCAATGCGGCGGAGTCCGCAGTGGGGCGGTTTTCTTCAAAGGGTGTGTCGGCCAGCGCGTCGAAGCGTGACGTTTGCGCTTGGGTCAAGCTGGTGGTGAGAACTAATGAGCAGGCGACAGTGATGGTGAGAACCGTTTTCATTTCCATGACTTTTGTTAAGGTTATTTCAACACCTCGATATCTGGCAGCACCCAGGAACGGTCGAAGTAGGGTTGGGTGGGGCCGTAGAGACGGAAGTAGGTGAACCAACCTTTGTCGGGAAGGGTCTGAATCCAGTTGCTTTCCGGCTTTCCGACCGGTGCCTGCGGGCCAAAGTAAAGGTCCACGGAACCGTCGTCGTTTTTCACGATCTTGTCGCGCGACGAGCGGTCTGGCTGCACGCCGGTGTCCACAAAGCAGCGAGTTTCGTTGTCATAGACGGTGAAGGACCAGAACTGCGCCACGGGCGCATCGGGCGGGACGTGCAGGGTGTAGGTCTTGCTGCCGTCGAGCCAATGGCCATCGCTGTCCTTCGATGACTCGAGGTAGACCTGCCCGAAGCCCACGGTGCGGCCCATCATGCCGACGGAAACGCCGACCGCTTCATAAAACCAGGATGCGCGTTCGTCGATCTCCGTGTAATGCGGGGCCTCCTGATTCGTCTCCTTGAGGAACAGGGAGATCTCCCACTTTTTGCCAGGCCAGACGGTCACGCCTTTGAAACGCTTTTCAAAACCAATCGTGCGCGCCATCAGTTCGCCTACCTGGGCTGCCTCCGTTAGGATCTGCTTCTGCCGTGCATCGGGCTCGAAGGGCTTGCCCTTCTCGATTCCCAGCGGCTTCAGCATGCCGAGGATCATGCGGTCCCGCTCGTGCGGGGGCTCTTCATTGATGAATCGGGCCACGCCCTGCCAATAGGACAGCCCCCGCGGCTGGGTGCCGCTCCACTTCCGGCCATCGGGCCGGAGGTGCGGCGTCGCTGGCGGGTGGTCTGCCTGACTGTAGGGGTAAAGCCGGATCTCTGCCATCAGCTCTAGGGCCTTTGCCTTGTCCGGATCCAGCACGCGCTGACCCACAAACACATTGACCGTGGGCGAGCGGAAGACGCGATACCCCTCGGGGTTCATCTGCGGATCATCCGGCCCCAGGATGAGATACTTGCCGCCCATGCCCTTGTCCGGTCCAGTCTGCCCGGTGTCCGATACGGGCCGCTGCCAGAAGTCCGTGAAGCCACCCGCCGTTGCCCCTGCGGGAATTTCCAGCACCAGCGGCCCGGTTTCCTTCATATTGGGAAAGGCCATGAGATAGGGCGTCGTGGCATTGGCGGTGAGCAGGCCGAGCTTGTCCTTGAAAGTCAGGTAATCAACGAAGTCCAGATTGCCCGCGCCGAATTTCTGGCGCTGCTCGTCCTGCCATTGGACCATGCCCATCATCGGCAAGGCCCAGAGGTAAGCCTGACAAGCGCGTTGAAAATCGATGTCGTCGTATATTTTCTTTGCGGTCGCCTCGGAGGGATAACCGTTTTCCAGCTCGAGCTTCCCGAGGCGCGATTCGACGTTGCCGGTGGTGGGAAGTAGCTGGGCGTGGGCCAAGCTGACAAGGATCGAGCAGGCGCACAAACCTGCTAGGAGTCGATTTTTTTCCATGGTTTTGTTTAGGTGGTGAATGCGCGGGCCGCCCCTTTCGAGACGGCCCGCGTGTTTCACAATCGAAGCAGATTGAGCCTAACTTAATCTAAGTTGGTCATGCCTTTGACCTGTTTCTCGAGAGATTCGAGGCTCCAGTCGCCGGGTTTTTGGGTGGGTGGAAAATCCTTCAGCGTCATCAGGAACTTGCTGGCCACGCCTTGCAGCGGGACGAGCACGAAGGCACGGTCGATATACCAGTCGTTGTAGTTGTTGGCGCTTTCCTGAGCTTTCTCGAAGGGATCACGGCGCAGGTTGCAGAGCATGGGGGCACGCAGGTGGATGAAAGGCTCGCGCCAGACCTGGAGCTGCATCGCACGGTTTTCCATATAAGTCGCTTTCCAATCGCCCACCCGGATGGCGACGACTTGGGCGGCGTCGTTCAGATAGATGAATTCGTTGCGCGGGGATTTCTCGGCTTTGCCGCTGAGGTAATCGAGCATGTTGTAACCATCGACGTGGTTCTTGTAGGTGCGACCATTGAGTTCCACACCGCCCTTGAGGAGCTTTTCCTTGATATCAGGAGCACCGGCGGCGGCAGCGAAGGTGGGGAGCCAGTCTTCGTGGGACACGATGCCGTTGAGGGTGGTTCCCGCAGGGAAGTGGCCGGGCCATTTGATGAAACAAGGCACGCGGAAGGCACCTTCCCAGTTGGAGTTCTTCTCGCCGTGGAACGGCGTGGTGCCGGCATCGGGCCAGGTGTTGTAGTGTGGGCCGTTGTCGGTGGAATACTGGACGATGGTGTTGTCGGCGATGCCGAGGTCATCGATGAGCTTGAGCAACTCGCCGACATGCATGTCGTGTTCGACCATGCCGTCACCGTATTCGTCCTGCCCGGAAATACCGATGTGCTCTTCCTTCACGTGGGTGCGGAAGTGCATGCGGGTGCCGTTCCACCAGCAGAAGAAGGGCTTGCCCTCCTTGTTCATGCGGGTGATGAAGTCCTTAGCGGCGGCGAGGGTTTCCTCGTCGATGGTCTCCATGCGCTTCTTGGTAAGCGGGCCGAGGTTTTCGATGCTCTGGCCACCTTTGCCATTAGAGATGCTTTTGATGACACCGCGCGGGCCGAAGGTTTCGAGGAAGGTTTTACCGTTGGCGAGCTTCATGTCGCGGGGGTAGTCGCGTAGCTCGGGTTCCTCCTCGGCATTGAGGTGATAGAGACTGCCGATGAATTCGTCGAAGCCGTGCACCGTAGGCAAATGCTCATCGCGGTCGCCTTGGTGGTTTTTTCCGAACTGGCCAGTCATGTAGCCCTGGCTCTTGAGCACGGTGGCCATGGTGCAGTCAGTCTTTTGCCAGCCTTCCTTCGCGCCGGGCAGGCCGACCTTGGTCATGCCGGAGCGGACCGGGGAGGAACCGCTGATGAAGGCGGCGCGGCCTGCGGTGCAGGACTGCTGGGCGTAATAGTCGGTAAAGCCGACGCCTTCACGGGCGACTCGGTCGATGTTCGGTGTTTTGTAGCCCATCATGCCGCGGTTGTTGTGGCTGATGTTCCAGGTTCCGATGTCGTCACCCCAGATGACGAGGATGTTGGGTTTCTTGGTCTGGGCGGAGGCGATGGCCGCAAGAGCGATCACGCCGCAGATGGCAGTTTGTAGGATGCGAGTTGGTTTCACGGTGTTATTCTAGGTAAGTTGGGTGGGAAAAAATCAGGGACAACCGAGGATCTAGTGAGTAATGGCCTGCAGATCGAGAAAATTCTATGGCGCTGGCTGCGTTTTTTTTCCCCTTCCGATTAACCTTGTGAGTAACTTTCCGGAGCTCGAACTGGCTTGGCGGCGGCTTTCGGGCTGGATTGCGACGCCCATGGCCGCAAGTCTTGCGCCCATGGTTATTGAACATCTTTTCACCCAAGCACTCGGACTCGCATCCCCATGGAAGGTCGTTGCCTGCGACTTCGATCCCACCGCCAGGTCGTTAGAACTCGTCATCGATTTCGAGCGGGGCGCCCGTTTCCCCGATCCGTAAACCGACGAATCCTGTCCGCTTCATGACACTGTCCAACGGAGCTGGGAGCATTTCACAGCCCACAACTCCAGCACCCGAGCCCTCGACTGCGTGGGTCCTCAGTGTTTCTGAGTTGAGTCGACGAGTCGGTGACTTGCTGGCGGAGGCAGTTCCAATCCTGCGCGAGGGAATACGTTTGCTCTGCGGCAAAAGTGACTTCGTCGCGGGCATATTGGGAATGCTCCCACGCAAATCAAAAAGGGATAAACGCGATTCTCCCTTTCTCCCGAGCTCCGCAAAAAGGGATAAACGCGCATGTCCCTTTTATCTTCACTTCGGAGAAAGGGATAAACGCAGAAATCCCTTTCTGCTTCACGTCGCAAAACGGGACAAACGTAAATGTCCCTTTTTGCGGAACTTGGTAAAAAGGGACAAACGCGATTGTCCCGTTCTGCCGTGCGTGGGAAAACGGGACAATCACGAAAATCCCTTTTTGCGGAGCTTGGGAGAAAGGGAGAATGACGAAAATCCCTTTTTAATTTGTTTGGGATTGATCCAAATCACTAG
>JBAXLW010000028.1:0-22810 GCA_037134575.1 Verrucomicrobiota bacterium
AATGCAATTTTGGATGGGTAAAATTAAATTTACCCTTACAAAAATGTGTTTTACCTATTCAAAAAAACATTATACCCTTTCAAAAACGTGTTTTACCCATCTAAAAACCTGTTTTACCCTTCCGAAAACGTGTTTTACCCTTCCAAAATTCAAATTTACCCATCGAGTCAACGATGGCAGAAGCCGATGATCTCGCGAAACTTCCCTTGGGCGTCTTGTTGGATCGCCAACGTTTCGGTGCAGGGCTCCACGGCTCGCTGGCGAATGACGGGTTCAATGAAAGGTGGAGCCGCCGCTGAGGCCCGCCCCACTGTCAGGTTGAATCCGAGGTCGCGCCAGGGCGGGAATGGTGGTAGGTGGTAGGTTGCCATGAACCATTTCCCGAAACTTTTTCCCATGTCGGGGCTGGCGAAAAGGGAGGACCATTCGATTCATTTCGCGCCGATTTTGGTGGAGGTGGCGCGGCTGGGGCCCGAGGCAGTTTGGGGGCGGATGGAGACGAGGGCGGAGGGCCTGAGCGAGGCGGAGGCGGAAAAGCGTGGCAAAGCATACGGGCCGAATGTGGTGGCGGAGGGCAAGCGCCGCGGTTGGCCGTGGCGATTGATCAAGGCGCTGCGCAATCCTTTGGTGATATTGCTGGCGGTGTTGGGGACGATTTCCTTTGCCACGGGCGATCTGCGGGCGGGCAGTGTGATTGGATTGATGTTGATTCTGGGGGTCTTGCTGCGATTTGTGCAGGAGACGCGGGCAGATGCGGCGGCGGCTCAACTCAAGGCGATGATCCATGTGACGGCGGCCGTCGTGCGGGAGGGGCGGGAGGAGGAGATCGCGCTGCGGGAATTGGTGCCGGGCGATGTGGTGGAACTGTCCGCGGGCGACATGATCCCGGCAGATGTGCGGCTGGTCGCGGCCAATGACTTGTTCATTTCCCAAGGCGCGCTGACGGGGGAGTCGATGCCGGTGGAAAAGCACGCGGTGGCGGAGACGCGGGCGGGGATCGGGCCGTTGGAAACCGTGAATCTCTGTTTCCTAGGGACGAGTGTAGAGAGTGGTGCCGCGACGGCGGTGGTTCTGGCGACCGGTGGGCAGACGTATTTCGGCAGCATGGCGGGGAGCGTGACGGCTGAGCCAGAACCGACGAGCTTTGATAAGGGGGTGGCGCAGTTCACGTGGATGATGATCCGCTTTATGTTGGTGATGGTGCCGCTGGTGTTTTTGATCAATGGGCTGACCAAGCACAACTGGCACGAGGCGTTTTTCTTTTCGATCGCGGTGGCGGTGGGGCTGACGCCGGAGATGCTGCCGATGATCGTGTCAGTCTGTTTGTCCAAGGGCGCCTTGGCGATGTCGAAAAAGAAGGTGATCGTGAAGCAGCTCAATGCGATCCAGAACTTTGGGGCGATGGATGTGCTGTGCACGGATAAGACCGGCACGCTGACGATGGATCAGGTGATCCTGGAACGGCATTGCGATGTGATGCAGAAGGAGAACGACGAGGTGTTCCGCGACGCGTATTTGATCGCGCACTTTCAGACGGGTTTGAAGAATGTGCTGGACCGCGCGGTGTTGAGCCACCGTGCGACGCACCACCATGTCATCGAGGGGTTTTGCAAGGTGGACGAGATTCCCTTCGATTTTGTGAGGCGGATGATGTCGGTGGTAGTGGCGACACCGGCTGGGGATCATCAGTTACTGACCAAGGGCGCGCCCGAGGCGATCTTTCCGCGCTGTTCGCAATTCGAGCTGGATGGGAAAACCTCGCCGATGGCGCCGTCGCTCATTGGCGGGTTGATGGAGCAATACCAGCAGCTGAGCGCGGAGGGGTTCCGCGTGTTGGCCGTGGCGCACAAGGCGCTGGCGGTGGATGAATTCATTTCAAAGGAGGATGAGTGTGATTTGATCCTGAAAGGCTACGTCGCGTTTCTCGATCCGCCGAAGGACAGTGCGGCCAAGGCGATCTTGGCGCTGCGCAACCACGGGGTGGCGGTGAAGGTGTTGACGGGCGACAATGATTTAGTGACGCGCAACGTCTGCCGGCAGGTGGGCATCGATGCGGATGAAATCTTGCTGGGTGATGCGGTGGAAACCATGAGCGATGCGGATCTGGCCGTGGCGGTGGAACGTGCGCAGGTATTCGCCCGCCTGTCACCCGCGCATAAGCAGCGAATCATCCGCGCACTGCAGCAGCGGGGCCATGTGGTGGGCTTCATGGGCGACGGGATCAACGACGCGCCCGCCCTGCATGTGGCAGATGTGGGGATTTCGGTGGATTCGGCGGTAGACATCGCGAAGGCGGCAGCTGCGGTGATTTTGCTGGAGAAGGATTTGATGGTGCTCGACGACGGGGTGCTGGAGGGGCGCAAGGTGTTTGTGAATATCTTGAAATACGTTCGGATGGGCGCGAGCTCGAACTTCGGCAACATGTTCAGCGTGCTGGGCGCAAGCGCGTTTCTGCCATTTGTGCCGATGGCCCCGATCCAGGTGCTGACGAACAATTTGCTCTACGATTTTTCGCAAGTGCCGATCCCGACGGACAGCGTCGCCGCAGAGCAGATCGCCAAGCCGCAGCCGTGGCACATCGGCGAGATCCGGAAGTTCGTGCTCTGCGTCGGGCCGATCAGCTCGATCTTCGATTACACGACGTTTTTCGTGATGTTGTACGTCTTCGGCTGCTGGGACGTGGCGCGCGCGGGGTTGTTTCAAACGGGTTGGTTCGTCGAATCGCTGATGACGCAGACGCTGATTGTGCACGTCATCCGCACGAACCAGATCCCATTCATTCACGGTGGGGCGAGTTGGCCGCTGACGATCACCACGGTCGGAATCATGGGCGTCGCTGCGTGGTTGCCGTTCTCGCCGCTCGCTCGGACCCTCGGCTTTACCGCTTTGCCGCCGCTCTACTGGCTCATCCTCCTCGCGACATTGTTCTGTTATGTCGTCCTCACGCAGGGGATGAAGATGTGGTTGATCCGTAAGACTTGGATCTAGGAATGACGTGTACCCATGAGCCTTCTTGATGAGGCTAATGATTTACCGATTTACCCTTCGTCAACTCTCCTTAATCACTTGAGAATAAACCGCTTTTCGGAGGTAAGCCATGTCATCCTTCGCAGTGTCCATTTTTTCTTTTAGGCATATATCTGCCAGCGCATTTGAATTAAGTTATAATTAATTGTAATATTTCGAATAGATTAATAATATTATAACTTTAAATTAGTTACTTAAGTGTTATTGGTCTAACTAGATAATTATTTTTTTGATATTTAGTCAATCAAGTGTATCGGTGATTTCTTCATGAAAAATGAAGAGGTGCATGCGAAAAAAATAAAATTAAATATTAATTATAAACATTATTATCATGAAAATTAAATCAAAATCAGGATGGGTGGCTATTGGATTAGCTTTTTTTGCTAATGCTTCTTTATACGCAGCAGACAGTATGCAACTAAGTAATCCTTATAGTTCTTATATTAATTATACTTGGACTTCTGGAGCTAATACCCATGCGGAGGCGGTTAGTCCGTATCCAGCGGTTGTGACTTACAATAATAATTTGTACTCCAACGCCTTTCTGATCTGTCTGGATATCAATAACCCTACAAACATTGGACAGACATATACGGGAACATTTGATTCGAATTTCAGTAGTTTCACCGTTGCAGAGAGGGAGGCCTCTTACTTGGCTGATAAGCTTTATGGCAAAACTAATACGGATGTCTCCCCAACTGTGGCGGGGCCGATTTCGCTGGCGATCTGGTCGATCATGTTTGCCTCTTCGACCAATCAAACCAGCCCATTCACCAGCGTGCCACTTGATGCGCCGGCCGCCGCCTGGGTCAGTCAGGCTACTGCCGCCGTAACCGGTGGATATGTGGCAGACAACATGATATTCAGGCCGACGGATACCTCGTCACAGAGGTTCATGGTTGTCCCGCCTTCCGTCATTCCAGAGCCATCAAGCTGTATGCTTTTAGGCATGGGAGCGTTGGGCTGGGTTTTCATGCGACGCAATCGCCAAGTTTAGCCTGAATTCCCCTCCTAGAAAACCCACTCATCTTTTCAGGTGAGTGGGTTTTTTTGAGTGAAGCGATTTTCGGCAACTTGCGAAAACGATCAAATCGTGCTATGATGTCTGGCTTGTTTCATCCATCGATGCTTCTGGGCATTTCCAGACACGCGGGTGAAACCAACTTATCCCCCCATGAATGCCTTCTTATCCACCCTCCGGGAACATGAAGTCGAAATCGCATGCTCTGATGCTGTGCTCCACGGCGATCTCTCGGTTCCGGCCGGTGCCACAGGTTTAGTGATCTTCGTCCACGGCAGCGGCAGCAGTCGCTTGAGTCCGCGAAACCGCCTAGTCGCCAACGAGCTGCATCGCAAAAAGCTGGCGACCTTATTGTTCGACCTGTTGACCCCACGCGAAGCCTTGGCCGAGGCAGATACGGGGGCGCTGCGCTTTAAGATCCCGATGCTGACGAGTCGTCTGGTCGCGGTGACCCGCTGGGCCCAGCGCGAGGAGTGCGTCAAGGGTCTGGGGATCGGCTACTTTGGCGCGAGCACGGGCGCAGCGGCAGCACTGATCGCCGCCTCAGAGGTGTCAGAGGTTCAGGCTGTCGTCTCGCGCGGAGGCCGCACGGACTTGGCTAACGATGCACTTGGGCAGGTGAAGGCCGCGACCCTGTTGCTCGTCGGTGAACTGGATGATGCGGTCGTCGAGTGGAACGTCGCCTCGTTGGAACTGCTGCCGGGCGAGAAGCACTTGGCACTGATTCAGGATGCCACCCACCTTTTTATGGAGCCGGGAGCCTTGGAAGAGGTCGCCGATCTCGCGGCCTCTTGGTTTGAAGCCCACCTAACCCCCATCAACAAGGAAGGAAACTGAAGGTCATGAATGCTACAACCCTAGCCCGTATGTTTACCAATCGCCAGGATGCTGGACGCCAGTTGGCGGAGTTGCTGACGAAGTTTTCCGATGAAGAAAATTTGACCCTCCTCGCCCTGCCGCGCGGCGGGGTGCCTGTCGCGGCTGAAATCGCTAAAGCGCTCGAGAAACCCTTCGACGTGCTCATCGTTCGCAAGCTCGGTGTCCCCGGCCACGAGGAGGTGGCGATGGGGGCGATCGCCAGCGGTGGCGTCCAAGTGCTCAGTGATGACATGATCTCGATGCTGCGGCTGAGTCGGAAGGAGGTGGATTCAATCATTGAGCGAGAGACCTTGGAACTTGAGCGGCGGGAAAAGATTTACCGAGGCAAGCGCGCCGTGCCCTCCATTTCCGGACGGACTGTGATCGTCATCGACGACGGTATCGCCACCGGTTCGACGATGTCCGCAGCTATTGAGCTTCTTCGTCACCAGCAGGCGCGGCGCATCATTGTTGCGGTGCCCGTTGCACCGCGTGAAACGGTGGATCGATTGCGCGAGGAGGCCGACGAGGTGGTAACTGTGATGGAGCCGGAGTCGTTTGTCTCCGTCGGCAAGTGGTATGACGATTTTTCCCAGACGACCGACGAGGAAGTCCGTGGCTTGCTTGAAGAGATTTACCCGCAAAAAGCCGCGAAACCCGAAGTCGCTGCGAGTTACGTGACGGCGAAGAATGTGCTGCATCGAGTCCGCGAGTATGCCCAGCCGCTCACGGGTGCAGAAGAGGACTACGATGGCTTGCTCGAGATGATCGGGGATTCGGGCATCGTCCTTCTCGGCGAGGCGTCTCACGGGACTCACGAGTTCTACCGCCAACGCGCCGAGATCACCAAACGCCTCATCGTGGAAAAAGGATTCAATGCGGTGGCCGCCGAAGCGGATTGGCCGGATGCCTACCGGATCAACCGCTACGTGCGCGGTGAATCTTCGGACATCGACAGTGTCGAGGCACTCAGCGGCTTTGATCGCTTCCCGTCGTGGATGTGGCGCAATGCGGATGTGTTGGATTTCATCGGTTGGCTGAAGGATCACAACGAACACGTCTATTCACTGGAGCATCAGGTCGGGTTTTATGGCTTGGATTTATACAGTCTCCACAAATCGATGAATGAAGTAATTGCCTACCTCGAAAAACGCGACCCCGAGGAGGCTGCCAAGGCGAGGGCGCTCTATGGTTGTATGGACCGCTATGGCAAAGATCCGCAGAATTACGGCTTGATGGCGGGGTCGGGAGTTGCCGAAGGTTGTCGCGCGGAAGTGGTTCAACAATTGACCGATCTGCGTGCCAAGGAAATCGAGTATCTCGCCCGCAACGGCGCCGCGGCGGCGGATGAATTCTTTTTCGCCGAGCAAAATGCCCGCCTCGTCAAAAACGCCGAGCAGTACTATCGGAAAATGTTTCGCTCGGATGTTTCCTCATGGAATCTTCGCGATGAGCACATGACGGAAACCCTAGTGGAGTTGGTCGCCCATCTTCAATCGCAGCAAGGGTCAGCTAAGGTCGTGGTGTGGGCGCATAATTCCCACCTCGGCGATGCACGTGCGACGCAAATGGGACAGCGGGGTGAACTCAATATCGGCCAGTTGGCGCGAGGGGCTTTCCCGCAGCAATGTAAGCTGATCGGCTTCACCACCTACACTGGAACGGTAACGGCATCCTCCGGTTGGCATCTTCCTGCCGAGCGAAAACAGGTACGCCCGGGGTTGGAGGGAAGCTACGAGCATCTCTTTCACCAAGTGGGAATTCCCAATTTCTGGATCGATCTGACCCAGGACAATCCGGCCGTGGATGCATTGAAGGAACCGCGTCTCGAGCGTGCGATCGGTGTGGTTTATCTTCCGGAAACCGAGCGCCGCAGCCACTATTTTGAAGCGCATCTCGCCCGTCAGTTTGATGCAGTGCTTCATTTTGACCTAACCCGCGCGGTCGAGCCGCTGGAAAGATCTTCGGTTTGGAGTGTGGATGAGGCTCCCGAGACCTTCCCTGTCGGCTTGTAGGTAGCGGTGGAAATTCGCAGCGCGGGAGCGGGCGGGTTACACTCGCCCGCTCCCGGCAAGGCTAACCGAAAAACGCTAGATTTCGTCTTGCGTGGCTAGGAATGGGGGGCGATAGTAGTCCAAGATGACGCATACATTTTGGATACATCCTCTCACAACCTTTGTGGTGGGCTTGATTGTAGCTCTTGGCGGACTCTTCTTGTTGCTGAGCTGTAGCAGTCGGGCCAACCGATCTGCCGAAGAGGTCGCGGCTTATCGGGCTCGCCTGCAAAAAGTGATGCCAAGTGGCTTGGAACCGGGCAGCCAGGGTGAAAAGGCGGCTCTTTTGCGTCTCAAAAACTTTCTGCAGGGGATTGGCGACGTGAAATTTGTCCGTGAAAACACGCTTAAGGTTTATGCGGCTGATGCGCAACTCGATGACACGTTAGTCCTTCACCACGGGGCGGCCCAGATTGAGGCTTATTTTGCGAAAACCAGTGAGACGATGACGAGTTACCACCTCACCGTGGATGACGTGGCCCGTTCAGGTAATGACTACTACCTGCGCTGGACGATGGTGTACTCAGCGCCGCTACTGAGTGGAGGCAAGCCAGTGCATTCGGTGGGGATGAGTCAGATTCGATTCAACCGCGAGGGTGAAGTTGAGTTTCATCAGGATTTCTGGGACTCAGGGAAAAACTTCTTTGGTCATCTACCCTTGCTGGGTGGTGGGATTGAAGTGGTACGCAAGCGGTTACAATCAAACTAAACGAAACGATTGAATGAAAGAAATCGGTCCGACTTCAGCTCCTGCGGCACAGGGTTTTTGGAGCACCTTTGTGCTGACCATTTGCCAGTGGCTTGATTCGGACTACAACCGCGAAGGCTTGCCGGATCGCTCAGAACTGCCGGAAAAAGTTAACTGGCAGCGGACTTTGCCGTTCATCTTTTTGCATTTGGGGTGCTTGGCGGTTTTTTGGGTGGGATTCAGTCCGGTTGCTGTTGCGGCGGCTGTGTTGCTTTACCTGATCAGAATGTTTGCGATCACGGGTTTCTACCACCGCTATTTTTCCCACAGAACCTTTAAGACATCGCGCTTGATGCAGTTTTTATTCGCCGTACTGGGTAACAGTTCGATGCAACGCGGCCCGTTGTGGTGGGCCGCCACGCATCGTCACCACCACAAGCATTCGGATCATGAGGAAGATGTTCATTCGCCGGTGGTCAGCGGGTTTCTTTGGTCACACATCGGCTGGTTGACCTCGATGAAAAATTTTCCAACGAACTACAAGGCCATCCCTGACCTCAGTCGCTATCCAGAGCTGGTCTTTCTCAACCGCTACGATCAGACGGTGCCGTTGGTGTACGGCTTGTTGATGCTAGTGATCGGTTGGACGCTGGAAACCTTTGTGCCGACAACGGGAGTCACGGTCGGTCAGTTTTTCATTTGGACCTTCTTTGTGAGCACCACGGTGCTGCTCCACGGCACACTTTTCATCAACTCGCTGGCTCATGTTTGGGGGCGTCGCCGTTATGAAACAGACGACGATAGTCGCAACAGTTGGTTGCTGACACTCATCACGCTCGGTGAGGGGTGGCACAACAATCATCACCGCTATCCTCATTCGGTCAGGCAGGGTTTTCGTTGGTGGGAATTGGATTTGACTTACTACACCTTGAAGCTGCTCTCGTGGACGGGCTTAATCTGGGACCTTCGACCTGTACCGAAAGCCGTGCTGGAAGATCGTCCGGCAGCTTATTCCGCACCGCAGCAGAGCCTATGAGCCGACAACGCGTAGCCATCATCGGATCCGGGATCTCGGGGCTTGCCTGTGCCCATTTTTTGAGCCGTGAGCACGAGGTGACGGTCTTTGAAAAAGACGACCGCATCGGCGGGCATTCCAACACCGTGATGGTCGACGAGGGGTTAAGCCAAATTCCGGTGGACACGGGATTCATGGTTTACAACGAGGTGACCTATCCATTGCTCACGCGCTTGTTCCGCGAGTTGGATGTCGCCACGAAAGCGACCTCGATGTCTTTCAGCGTGCAACACCTCGGTGAAGGGGTTGAGTTTAACGGGGGGAGTCTCAATCTATTGTTTGGGCAGCGCCGGAATCTGCTGAACCTCCGCTTCTGGCGGATGCTCACCCAGATCAACCGCTTCAATGGGGAAACCGTCAAGGAGCTAACAAGTCCCGAATATGGCGACATGTCGCTGCGGGAATATGTAAAGGCCCGTGGCTACGGCGATGACTTTCTCCGCTGGTATCTCTCGCCGATGGCGGCAGCCGTTTGGTCAAGCCCGCCGGATCGAATTGAAGAGTTCCCCGCACGGACCTTGATGCGATTTTGGCACAATCATGGATTCCTCGGTTTGGATACCCAGCATCCATGGCGCACGGTTTCGGGAGGTTCGCGTCGTTATGTGGAGAAGTTGACTCAACCGCTTGAGTCGCGAATTCACCGCGGCGCGGGAGTTCGGGCGGTGAATCAAATCGCCGGGGGTGGGCGCGTGACATTGCATGATGGAACTTCTCAGGAATTCGACCGCGTGGTCATTGCCGCGCACGGTGATCAGGCGCTGCGATTGCTCGCTGATCCTACGGCACAAGAGCAGGACCTGTTAGAGTGCTTCCATTACCAAGAGAACGAGGCGATTCTCCACACGGACCCTCGGTTCATGCCCAAGACCCGCCGCTGTTGGGCGTCTTGGAATTATCGCATCGAGCGCAGTGATCAGGGCAAGGGGCGTCACTCCACGCACTACTGGATGAATGAATTGCAGGGAGTGTCGGACCACGAATCCTACTTTGTCTCGATCAATCCATCGTCTTCGCCTGCCGAGGAATCAATCAAACGGCGACTGGTTTACGAACATCCGTTGTTTGATTTGAAAGCCGTGGCGGCGCAGGATCGTTTGCCCGGTTTGCATGAGGCAGGGAATGAGACACGCCGTTATTTCTGCGGGGCGTGGCAGCGCTACGGCTTTCACGAAGACGGGCTGTGGTCGGCCGTGAATGTTTGCACCGAGATTTTAGGGAGGGATCCATGGCTGTGAACTTCCTCTATGAGTGCCGAGTCGCTCATTGCCGGTTGAAACCAAAACGGCATGACTTCAATTACCGCGTCTTCATGTTTTGCGTGGATCTGGACGAGCTGCCGTTGCTGGGAAAAAAGGTTTTTGGGTTCAGTCACAACCGCTTCAATCTTTATTCGATCGATGACCGTGATCATGTGGATCTTGGAAATCCTAACGGCATTCGGGCCAATCTTATGGACTGGCTGGCTTCGCAGGACATCGCTTGTCCCGCCGATGCACGTGTCCAGTTAGTCACATTTCCACGGGTGCTCGGCTACGGCTTCAATCCGGTTTCTTTCTACTACGTGACTGCGAAGTCCGGCGAACCCATTGTCGTCGTGGCCGAAGTGGTGAATACTTTTCGCGAGATGAAGCTCTACGCCATCAAAACTTTTGATGCGAACGGCTTGGGGCACCGCAGGGTCGCGAAGAACTTCTATGTTTCGCCGTTTTCCGATCCGGCGCTGGAGTTTGATTTTCGATTGGGTCCGCTTGGCGACCAGTGGCGGGTCAACATCGATGACTACGCGGTTGACGAGCGGACCTTGCTGAGCGCGGTGCGCGGCGAGCGGCGGGCGCTAACATCGGTTAGGCTGGTCTGGTATGCTCTCAAGTATCCGCTCTTGTCGCTGCGCATTATCGGCCTTATCCACTGGCACGCGCTGCTGCTGTGGATCCGGCGCGTGCCATTTTTCCGGAAATCCGAGCGCAAAGAATCACAGCTCGACGTGATGCGCCCTCATTCCAGCTTGAATCAAAAATCACTATGACGGTTTCGACAGAACTTAAAGAAGAGCGGGTACCGCAGGCGGCCGTTCATCACGCGACGCAGGGCTTCGCCGAGCAAATGGTGGTTCGCTTGCTAGGGATGATGCCGCGCGGCGGACTGCGGATGGAATATTCTAACGGCGTTGTCCGCTACTTCGGCCAACCTGGAGAATCCATCACAGCGCGAGTGGTTTTGCGCGACGATGCCGAGTTCTTCAAGCGCTGCGCTTTTTATGGCAACATCGGAATGGGCGAGGCCTACACCGATGGGCTGTGGGACACCGATGATATCGCTGCGGTGATTTCCTGGTTCATCGATAACATGAATGCGCTGCAGGGATCCGACACGTCTTCGGGCAATCTGCCGGGAGTCAACTTGTTGAAAATCGTCAACTGGTTCCGCCACCTTCGGCGCAAGAACACCGTGGACACCAGCCGCCGCAACATCGCGGAGCACTACGACTTGGGGAATGATTTCTATCGCCTTTGGCTTGACCCGAGCATGACTTACTCCAGCGCTCGGTTTGACGGTGCCGGCCAATCTCTCGAAGAAGCGCAGCGTGGGAAGTACGACGCGCTTTGCCGGAAGCTCAAACTCAAGCCTACGGATCACGTGTTAGAAATCGGCTGCGGCTGGGGCGGGTTCGCGGTCCACGCGGCGAGAAACTACGGTTGCCGTATCACGGGCGTGACGATTTCCGAGGCTCAAGCGGCGTATGCGCGCCAGCGGATTGCGGACGAAGGACTGGAGGGACAGATCGAGATCCGAATCCAAGACTATCGCCACATCACGGGGCGCTTTGACAAGATCGCTTCGATCGAAATGCTAGAGGCGGTGGGGGACAAGTTTCACGAGTCGTTTTTTACCAAATGCGCGGAAGTGCTGGCACCTGACGGCTTGCTGGGAGTGCAGATGATCACGGTGCCCGATTGCCGCTACGGCAGCTTGAAAAAAGGTGTCGACTGGATTCAGCGGCACATTT
Organism: Verrucomicrobiota bacterium; assembly: GCA_037134575.1. GTDB lineage: Bacteria > Verrucomicrobiota > Verrucomicrobiia > Verrucomicrobiales > Akkermansiaceae > Luteolibacter. Next base: position 11,734 of record JBAXLW010000028.1, read on the forward strand.
TTCCCGGCTCGCTGCTGCTCAGCGTCGGGCGGATCAATCAGGTTTTGATGAAAACGGGGGACCTTTTCATGCACGACTTGGAAGATCTCGGCGCGGACTATGCCCGCACACTGTCGATCTGGTACGATAACTTTAACCGGGTGCGAGGCGAAGTCGTGGCTTTTGGGTTTGACGAACCTTTCATTCGGACATGGAATTACTACCTGAAATACTGCGAGGCGGGGTTTGCGACGCGAAATATTTCGGTGGTTCAAGCGGTTTATACTCGGCCTAATAATCCGATTCTCCATCATCGCTTTGAGGAAGGCAGGGGACGATGACTCACGACTTAACATTTTGATTAACTGGATACATAATAGATGGCGTCGCTGGCTGGTGATCCCCGTGCTCAATCAGTTGACGGGGGGGATTGCGCCTACGAAGATTGCTTGGACGATCTCGCTTGGGGTGGTGCTTGGGATTTTTCCGATATTTGGAACACCTGCGACTGTTTGTTTGTTGGTCGGTTGGTTGTTTCGACTGAACCAGCCGGTGCTGCATGTCTTTCGGATGCTCGTTTATCCGCTTCATCTGGCCTTGATTTTGGTCTTCATCCACATGGGCGAGCGTTTGTATGGCGTCCCGCTGATTTCGTTTTCGATCCCGCAAATGGTTGTGAAGTTCCAACAAAACCCGATGAAGTTCTTCAGCGATTTTAGAATGGCCGCTTGGCATGGAGTGAGTGCTTGGTTGTTGATTGCTCCGATTATTGCGATTTTGATCAAACTGTTGGCCACGCCGATGTTAACCCGCTTGGCGGCGAGGCTGGAAAAGCGAACCGTGGTCATGCCATGAACGCTTGGCCTGCATTCGCGATCGGATTTGGTCTGGTCGAATTGATGTTTGTCTTGGCCTGGGCGTGGGCGCGGCGCTGCAACAACTACTCGCTGGTGGACGCCGTTTGGGCGTTCGGGATCGGTTTTGTAGGCGTGTTCTGGCTCTTCGCGAGCGGTGGGTGGACTTTGAAGCATGGAGCGGCAGCTTGCTTGCTCGCGATGTGGAGTTTGCGACTTGGCTGGCATTTGCAGGCGCGGATCCGCAAAGCGCATCCCGTGGAGGACGCGCGATATGCGAAACTGCGGCAGGTGTGGGCGGGCAGGGAAGCTTCGGCGTTCTTTTGGTTTTTTCAGGCGCAGGGATTGTCGGTGATTCTGCTGGCTCTGCCGTTTCTTTGGATTGCTCGGGACCACGACGGTTTCTGGAGCGCATGGGAGACCGCTGGCTTGATCGTCACGCTGTTGGGGGGCGTCGGTGAAGGCTTGGCGGACTCACAGATGTCGCGGTTCAAGCGAATGAATCGCGACTCCAAGGCGGTTTGTCAGGAGGGCTTGTGGCGCTACTCGCGCCATCCCAACTACTTTTTCGAATCCATCATTTGGATTGGTTTTTACCTGTTTGCCTGCGGATCCGAGTGGGGCTGGACGGCGATTCATGCGCCCATTACGATCATCGTGTTGCTGCTGCGGGTTACTGGAATTCCGCCGACTGAGGCTGCTGCGGTGCGCCGCAAGGGCGACGCTTATCGTCACTACCAGAAAACCACTAGCCCGTTCATTCCTTGGCCGCCCAAGCGCTTGAACCCCACCGATTTTTTATCCCCGACCCCATGATCAATACCGACAAACTCCTCGCTACGGGCCTCATTCCTGATGCTCTGATTCGCCTTGGGATTCGCAAGCGTCTTGCCGACACACTGGCTCCATTTGAAAAGCTGAACTGTGAGCAGCGCCAAGCCAAGGTGATGCAGCATGTCAGGGAGTTGCAAGCCAGCCCCATCGCGATTGCGACAGACGAAGCGAACGAGCAACACTATGAGTTGCCTACCCGCTTCTTCGAGCGGGTGCTCGGCAAGCACATGAAGTACAGCGCGGGTTACTGGGACGATGGCGTGACCGACATCGACCAATCCGATGTGCGGATGCTCGGGATCACTTGCGAGCGTGCCGAACTTCGAGATGGACAGCGAATTCTTGAATTAGGCTGCGGCTGGGGGTCACTTACGCTGTGGATGGCGGTTCATTATCCCAACGCGAAGATCACGGCAGTCTCAAACTCACGGACTCAAAAGATTCACATCGAATCCCAACTCGCCGCGCGTAGTTTGACCAACGTTGAGGTGCGGACGGTGAATATGACTCACTATGAGGGCGAGGGTGACGCGGTCTTTGATCGGGTCGTTTCGGTGGAAATGTTCGAACACATGAAAAACTACGAGTTGCTCATGCAGCGGGTCGCGGGCTGGTTGAAGCCCGGAGGAGCTTTATTCGTCCACATCTTCACACACAGAGAATACGCGTACCACTATGAAGCAGAAGGCGAGGACGACTGGATGGCGCGCTACTTCTTTACCGGTGGGCAGATGCCGTCTGATGATCTGTTGCTCTACTTTCAGGCTCATCTCAACATCGAGGACCACTGGCACGTCAGTGGCAGTCACTATCAAAAGACGTCAGAGGCGTGGCTTACCCGGATGGATGGTGCGCGCGATGAGCTCCTGCCTTTGATTGCGGAGACCTACGGCAAGCACCAGCAGGCCCGTTGGTGGACCTATTGGCGCGTTTTCTTCATGGCCTGTGCGGAGCTGTGGGGCTACCGCAACGGCGACGAGTGGATTGTTTCCCACTACCGCTTTCGCAGGCTAGGCTGATTCTCCAGTGCCTGGGATTTACCGCGCTTCTTTAAACGAGTAACCGCTTACTCGGGTCGGTACACAATACAGTATCTGGACCCGCTTTTTTGATAGTACACCTTATTGTACTCATAGTAGGTGCCTTTGCGGTGGTGGATCGTGCGGTAGCCGCGTGGTAGGCGGTCGACCATTCGGGGACCGGCAACGACCACGTATTTTGCTTTGCTTCGGCCGATAATAGGGTCCGTCGTGGCAATAGTAGGTTGTGCTGGCAATCACTTCAGTCTGATAGCCTTTAGGTAGGCTTTTCACTTCAAGGCCAGGTTGGTAAGTCGTCACGGTCTGGCGGGTCCCGCGATGAGGCTCGACGCAGCTGGGAAGCAGGGTGCAGATGGCGAGGCCGAAACCGGCGAGGAGCAGAATTTGAGTTGGCTGAGTTTTCATGGGCGATATCTGGCAATTTGTGAGAAAGTGCAAAAAAACTCTTTGCAGCCCCCGGTCCAAATCTGCTCATGCGCTTCGACGCCCCTAGACACAGGGCTAAAGAATCATGCTGATAGCCTCAACGGCGCTCGAAAGCGCTATCATGCGCCATCCCATCGTGAAGATTGCACACATCAGCTTCAGAAAGTCTTTCGCAGATGAGACGGCAGAATGTTCAATTGCTCGCGGTATTTCGCCACGGTACGTCGAGCTAGGGTGATGCCTTGCTTGGCAAGTGCTTTCATGAGGAACTCATCGGACAACGGTTTGGTGGGGGGCTCGTTAGCCACTAGCTGTTGGATGGCTTCGCGCACCGCGGCGTTAGAGACCTCGCTGCCGTCGGTATTTTGGTAGCCCGTCGCGAAAAACGCTCTCATCTCCATCAGGCCGTGCGGGGTAAAAATGTATTTCCCTGCGACGGCCCGCGAGATGGTGGTGGCGTGGAGACTCAATTCGTCGGCGATGTCGTTCATGGTCAATGGCCGTAGATGGCGATGACCTTTGGTGAGGAACAACGGCTGGTGCTCAATGAGCTTGTGGGCGATGGCGAGAATAGTTTCTTGGCGCAGTGAGATCGCGTGAATCAGGCTGCGACCGTCGCGGATTTGGTCGCGCAAAAATTGGCGGGCCTTCGCGTCGGTGCCGCTTTTGCCGATCATATCCTTATAAAAGTCATTGATCCTCAAATCAGGCAAATGCTCGCCCGTCAGGCGAGCGTACCAGAGACCGTCGTCATCGCGCTCAATCACAACATCGGGCAGAATGTAGGGATTTCCGGTCGGGTCAAATTCTCCGCCAGGGTTTGGCGACAGTCGGCCGATCCGCGATGCGGCCTCTGTGATGCGCTCGACGTTGGTGCCCAGCGCGCGGGCGATGAGTAGATAGCGCTTGCGGGCGAGGTCCTCCAAGTGATCGCGGACGATCTTGTATTCCAAGGTATCCGTGCCCGAGCCGCGTTCCAATTGGAGTAGCAAGGATTCAGGGATGCCCGAGGCGCCAATGCCGGCGGGATTGAACGACTGCACCAGTGATAGCGCCTCGTTGAGGTCGCGCGGCTTCAGACCCATGCGAATCCCCAGCGTTGTAATGGGTAAATCCAGAAATCCGCGTTCGTTGAGGTTACCCAGGATTGCCTTCGACGCCTCGCGAACCTCGGAATCGACCATCGAAAGGTCGAGCTGGTGTTGCAAATGCTGTTGCAGCGTCTCGGGTGCGACGATCGAGTCGTAAATGCGCTGCCTGCGCTCTTCGTCCTCCTGAGTCCACGGTGAGCTTTTACCCTCGAGGATCGTGCGGTCGCGCCAATCGTCGTCGGTTTCATTCATGTACTCCAGGGAATCTGCCTCTTCGGGGTCGATCTTGTCGTCATCCAACGAGATGTTTTCTGTCACATCCTCCAGCACAGGATTTATTTCCAACGCCTGTTGGATTAGCTGGGTTAGCTCTAGCGTGCTCGCTTGAAGGATCTCCAAGCTTTTGCGCATCTGCGGCGCCAGAGCTTGCTGCTGCGTCAGCGATTGTTGGAGATAGGCGGTTGACATGAACAGCAGAGGAATGCTGATGGCAGCCTAGATTAAGAACCGTAATCATTGAAGCAAAAACTGTGCCATTTAATTAACTTTGTCATTTTCGTTCCAGTGGGGCGTGTCGATATCCAAGAGGCGGCCCAGCTGGGGTCTCGACCCGATCTTTCTGGGGGGGATTCGGGTACCTGTTGCGCCTTTGCTGGATAATCGTTCGTTTGACATTGTCGTTTCATTCGCTTGATTCGTCCTAACCTATGCGCGAAATGAAGATCCCCGAATCTGGCCCCAAGCTGAAATTGCTCGAGATTGCCGAGCAGTTAGTCGTCGCGAAGGGCTTTGAGGCGGTTTCCGTGCGGGACATCACCCAAGCGGCGGAAGTCAATGTCGCGGCTGTTAATTACCACTTCGGTAGCCGCAGTGCCTTGCTGGATCTGGTGATGTTCCGCCAAGTAATCCCTATCAATGACGAGCGTCTCGCACGGCTTGATGCAGTCGATCATAAAAGCTCGGCGAAGCCGTCGCTGGAGGAGATTCTCGGTGCTTGGCTGCGACCGCTGCTCAACCAAGCCAGGAAATCCGAGCTTCCCAACCCTGGGTTCGATCGGCTGTTAGGTCAGATCTTTGCCCGGCAAACTGAGGACTGGCCCGCCGTGGTCCGCGAGTCGATGCAGCAAGTGACCGACCGCTTTCTCAAGTCATTTGCCAAAGCTCTGCCGATGCTGGCCGCCGAGGAGCTAGCCGCACGCTTTAACTTCGCTACAGGCGGCATGATTCATCTGCTGACACACCCAGCCCCGACACTCCATCTCGAGGCACAGCTCCGTCGCTTCATCCCCTTTGCCGCCGCTGGCCTACGCGAAGGGACGGATGCGGAGCTGCCAGCCAAAAATAGTCCCCAGGCGACCTTCGATTTTTAAAAATCTATCAGTACGTCGGCGCGAGGCGACAAGTCATTGAGAATCGCACCTTGACCCCAGCGCGATCGCCCACTACCTACGCGCTGTATGGGATTTGAAACACTTGGGCTCTCCGCAGCCGTTCTGGAAGCCATTGAGGAGTCTGGTTACACCACGCCTACGCCGATTCAGGCTCAGGCCATTCCTCTGATTCTTGAAGGACGTGACCTTATCGGTGCATCTCAAACCGGCACCGGCAAGACTGCCGCCTTTGCTCTGCCCAGCCTCTCGAAGGTCGAAAAGCTCGGCAAGCCGCAGATTCTCGTGCTCGAGCCGACCCGCGAGCTGGCCCACCAAGTGGCCGAACAATTTGAAAAGTACGGCAAGCACACGGGCCTCAAAGTTGCTCTGCTTTATGGCGGCGTCGGCCTCGGTGCTCAGTCCGAACAACTGGCTGCGGGTGCCGACATCGTCGTTGCCACCCCTGGCCGCCTCGTTGATCACTTCTACCGCACCACCATGCGCTTCGGCGAAATCAAGGTGCTCATCCTCGACGAAGTCGACCGCATGCTCGACATGGGTTTCCTTCCCCAAGTCCGCAAGATCGTCAACCTCTGCCCGTGGGAAGGCCGCCAGACCCTCTTCTTCTCGGCCACCATGCCGCCGGCGATCCAGACTTTCGCCCAATGGTGCCTCACCGACCCGGTAAGCATCGAGATTGCCCGTACCTCCATCCCGACCAGCGTCACCCACGCATTTTACCCCGTCGCCATGGATCAGCGCGACGAACTGCTCTTGGAGCTGCTCAAACAAACCGACTACCACTCGGTGATGATCTTCACCCGCACCCGCAAGGAAGCCGACCAGCTCACCTCGCTGATCAAATCGACCGGCCAGCCCAAGGTCGCCGCCATGCACTCCGACATCAACCAAGTCGATCGCATGAAAGCTCTCGCTGGCTTCAAGGCGGGCGATTATGAAATCCTGGTCGCCACCGACGTTGCCGCACGCGGTATTGATATTTCCGGTGTCTCTCACGTGATCAACTACCGCGTCCCGGAAAACGCCGAAGACTACGTCCATCGCATCGGCCGCACTGGCCGTGCCTCCGCCGAAGGCGATGCTTTCACCATTCTCACCGCCGACGAACTCGACTATGCCAAGTCCGTCGAAATCTTCATCGGCAAGGAGATTCCGCGCCGCAGACTCGAAGATTTCGATTACATTTATACCGCGCTGCTCGACGATTCACCGATTAAGCCGGTGCGACGCAAGAAGACCGGCGGCAAAAAGCGCCGCTGATAAGCCTGAGGCGCGCGATTGCATCGCGCAAATCTGGCGTCTCGTCTCACTTGAGCGCTTGCCCGAACTGGTCTTGTTCTGAGAGTGATAGAACAAACTCGGTCAGCAGCTCGATGGTGTGTTGCACGTCGTCGAGGTGTGCGGTTTCAACCACTGAGTGCATACAGCGCAGGGGTAGCGAAACCAGTGCGCTGGGAATCCCTTCGCGGGAGTGGAAAATTTTGTCCGTGTCCGTGCCCGTGAAGCGGCTGCTCGCTTCGTGTTGGATCGGGGTTTGGGTCTTGGCGGCACTTTCCAGCAGGCGTTTAACCACGATGGGGTGGTTGGCGGTGCCGTGGGTGAGTGACGGGCCTGCGCCGAGTTTGACGCTGCCGTGTTTTGCCGGGTCCAGCCCCGGGGTGTCGGTCGCGTGAGTCACGTCTAGGCAGACGCAGACGTCAGGCTTGAGGCGATAGGCGGCCATCATCGCACCATGGCCACCGATTTCTTCTTGAACGGCATTGAGGCAGATCAGGGTAAACGGGGGCTTCTTTTTGCCCTTGGCGATGCGTTTCATGACTTGGGCGATGATGTAGCCACCAATCCGATTATCGAGGGCACGGCCAATGAGTCGTTTGTGGGCAAGCTCTAACGGCCCATCCTGATAGACTGCGGCGTGGCCCACGCGCAGCCCCAGTGCGGCGACTTCCTTCGCATTCGAGGCGCCGACGTCGACCCAAAGATCGTGGACGCGAGGTACCTTTTCCGTGCCTGCTTCATCGCGGCGCAGATGGATGGCGGTGTTGCCGATGATTCCGGAGACCTCGCCCTTGTCGCCCAGCAGAGTCAGGCGGCGGCCGCGTGCCGTGGCAGCATCCGAGCCGCCCACGCGGTCGAGTCGGATAAATCCACGTTCGTCGATGTGCTTGATCATGTAGCCGATCTCATCGGCGTGAGCCTCGAGCATCACGATGCGCTCGGACTTTCCGGGAAGCGTGGCCCAAGTCGAGCCGTAGGCATCGCAGGTGACTTCCGGCGCGTAAGCTTTGATCCAGTCCGCCCAGACCTGCTGGCCTTGCATTTCAAAGCCGGTCGGGCTGGGGGTTTCCAAGAGTTGGAAGAGAAAGTCGCGGTCTTCTTTTTTCATATTGGCCATTGAATCATTCTCGCAGGAGCTGGCAAGGGAATGTCGTTGTTGGCTAGAATGCACCGCTGAGTTTGCGGCCGATCCAGAAGGTTCCTAACAAGGTGACGAGTGCGGCGATGGTTAGCCAGTGGGAGCCTAGGGGGATACGTTTTTCGAGCGGTCGTGGCGCAGGCAGGGCGTTGATCTCCTGAATGAACTTGGCCAGTTGTGCGGGCTGGATCATGCGGCCGCGTGAGACTTTTGCCATTTCTTCGAGCACTTCGGGGCGGGCGGGTTGGCCGATTTTTTCGATTTCCACCCCTTGGGCGAGTAGGCTGGTTTCCAGTGCTTGGTTTTCAGCGCCGCTGGCCGTCGCTCTGATTTTCCATGCGCCGGGCACATCGACTTTGAATCGTCCGCTGAAGGCTCCCCATGTCGCGGCGTTTTTCTGGAGCTCGATGCGCTGGGAACGGCCATCGGGAGAAGTAATATCGACAGCGACTCCGCCATCCTTGAGCGGTGCGCCGTTTGAATCGAAAGCATTCGCATTGAGGGTGACGGTGGTACCCGGCTCGGGTCGCTCGGGATTGAAAAAGAGTCGGACTCGTTGGCCGACGGCCATGTTGCGCTGGTAGGACATCCAGCGGGCGACCTGCCCCCAGAAGCGATAGTGGTAGAGGTCTTCCACGCCGCGCCGCCAGCGCCACGCCGAATCAATGCCGATGAAGAGGACTTTGCCGCTGCCCGCTGGCTTGGTGACCAGCAGGGGGATGGGGCCATAGCTGCTACGGCGGTTGCCATGAACGGCGAGAACCTCGGCCCCACCTTTAGCTTTGAGGACGGGGGCGTGCCAATAAAAGCCAGGCAGGCGTCGCCAGATTTCCGGATTCTCCTCCTCGTTGTTTCCTAGCATCGTCAGCAGTGAAGCGCGCCCTTCAGTGGTCAGGGTAAGCGGAGCGGGGACTGACTCAGTGAGGCCATTTTTGTGAGTGCCATCGAGCACGACGGGCATCAAGTCGGAGAGCTCGGTATCGAGCAGTGAAAACTCGTTGCCTTGGGAGCCCGGCATGAAGATGAGACCGGACGCTTGCTGTTCGACTAGGCCGCGGATCAGGGCGCATTGATCGGAGGTGAGCTGATCCTTGGCGACGCCGACATCGCCGAGGAAAATGACATCGTATTTAGCAAGGGCTTCGACAGATGAAGGAAATGCGCTGAGGTAGTCTTTCCCCTCGCCAAGGCCCAACGAGGGTTGAAAAAGCAGGCAGGAAAGCTCCACCCCGGGGTCGCGTGAGAGGGCGTTTTTAAGGAAGCGGTATTCCCAGCGCGGCAGCGTCTCGATGAGCAAGACGCGGATTTTTTCAGGTCGCCCGGCGATGGTGAATTTGCGCGAGTTGTTTGTGGCGATGAGTTCGCCGTCTGCCACAGGGATGGAGAGTTCGAGGGTGGAAGAACCTTCTTTTTCCAAGTGCCAGAGGATCGAGTCGTAGGTCTCGATGTTAGGGGGCAAGACGATTTCCTTGCTGTGTTCGCGCCCGGATTCATCGCGGACGCGGACCACGGTTCGAACCGGGTGGTCGAGTGAGGAGCGAACGGTAAAGGGGATCTGCACATTTTCCCCGACGATGCCGTAGGTGGGGGCGCTGACCGTGAGTAGGTCGAGGTCGGGAAGGCGCACACTGCTGCCCACAGGAATGGGAAAAAGGGGAATGCCGCGGAGGCGGAATTGTTGTGCGGCGGCTACGGGTGTTTGGCCTAGGTTGTAGTCGCCATCGCTCAGCAAGACCACAGCGCGGAGGTTGTTATGTTTAGCGAGTAGGTCGGTGAGAGGGGCATCAAGATCGGTGCCGGAGATCGCCCCACTCTCCTTGGGCGGGGTGGCGAAAGGGAGGGTGATGAGGTCGTTCGCGCCCTTCGCAGTCAGCGGTTTCAATAGATCAGAAGCCAAGAATTGCTTTACCCATTCCGCGCGTGAGACGACTTCGGACTTCGCTGGTAGAATATCCTGCAGCGTCATGTCGACTGTGCTCATCGACTTAGAGTCATCCCACAGAATCGCGATTTGCGGCTTGGTGTCAGGATGGATCGTGATCCGCCACTCTGGCTGCCAGAGCAGAATCACGACGGCGAGAGTGACCAGAAAACGCAGACCTTCAAGCAAGCCTGTGCGCAGGGGGAAAGGGCTGCGCCTCCAAGAAATCACCGACAACGTAGCGACGAGGAACAAGCCGATTAAACCGATCCAGAGAGTCAGTGGCGTGGGGGAGAGGTGAAGCATGAATTCTTAGAATTTAGCATTCTTTCGCGGAATGCAGAGGATTGCCTCGGCGATGAAGAAGAAAAGCATAGCGATGAGAAAAGCGCGCCAAGTATCGTGGGAGTGTGATGAGGCGCGGGTTTGATCGGCTTGATCTAGCAGGGTATAGTGGGTTCCTGGGAGGATGGTGTCGAGCGAATCGCGAGTCAGGATTTCCGGGTCGTCCTCCTGAATGGGGCGGTTGATCGCGATCTGTCGCTCGCCGAGATGGAAGATGCCGGCTTCATAGGCGGCATTGGCAGGGTCAGAGCTACCGTAGTCGTCGATCCGGGTGCAGGTTTCGCCAGGGAAGAGTTGGGCGGAATCGCTGCCGACGCTGGTTAGATAGGAGGCTTCGATGCGATCAACACCCGCCGTGACGATGCGTTGGACGGCTGGCAGCAGGACATCCGCATCGCCCAAGTTCGACCAAGAATAATCGGGCAGCGAGCCGACAAACCAAGCAGTGCCGTTATCGATGATGCGGCGGGTGATGAAGGGCGCGCCGTCTTCCCAGTGAGCCAGCGCGGCGGCATCGCCCAATGGAATCTGGCGGCGGATGGCTTTGAGGCCTTCGGCGGGGATGGGTACGCCGTCCGTGCCATCGCGCAGCGGGCCGTCGCGGTGATTCCAGTCTTTGAGGATGAAAAATTTACCGGACGGGGCTTCGGTGATGTCGGCCCAGCGTTGGTCGGCAAAAGAGGTGTTGCTGGTTGTGCCGGGCGGAAAAAAAATGACTTGGCCACCCGAAGTGAGATAGCGGCTGATCATCTCGTTAGAAGGACCGCTTGGCAGTGGGGC
>JBAXLW010000029.1:0-22592 GCA_037134575.1 Verrucomicrobiota bacterium
TTGTCCCCCATCAACGCTTGGCTGGAATCCTGATTCCGGCGTTCACCCCGCGCCGTCTCATGGGACAGTCCCGCTCTCAGGCGGTGGATGGGGATGAGTTCACCGCTATTTTTCGTGGATTGCAGCGCGCACGGATTCCCGCTTGAGTCGTCGCAGTTCCATGCCTGATTTATCCTTAGAGATCGCTTTGCAAGCCCGCGGCATCCTTCGCATTGCGGGCATCGACGAGGCGGGCCGCGGGCCACTGGCGGGGCCGGTGACTGCAGCGGCGGTGATCTTGCCCGAGGGATTTAGCTGCCCGGGACTGGACGATTCCAAAAAGATCAGCGCCAGCAGGCGCGAGCAGCTTTACGAACAACTGACCACTGACCCAGCGATCCTGTGGAGCGTGGCCACGGCGGATCGTGCGGAGATCGACCGATTGAACATCCTGCGGGCGACCCATCTGGCGATGCGGCGCGCCGCCGAGGCGCTCGATCCGCGGCCCGACCACTGCTTGATCGACGGCCTGGCGGTGCGGGGCTTTCCGTTGCCACACGACGGGATTGTAAAGGGCGACGGGCTTTCCCTGTCGATCGCGGCGGCGAGCGTGATCGCCAAGGTCACGCGCGATCGGGTCATGGGTGAGATCGACCGGGAATTTCCACAATACGGCTTTTCGCAGCACCAAGGATATGGCACAAAGGGACATCTTGAAGCTTTGCGGATTCACGGTCCTTGTAGCCAGCATCGTGGCTCGTTTCAGCCGGTCGCTCAACTCACCTTGTGGTTTGGTGACGGCTGATGGGCGGGTGCGCGACCGCATCTGGATCGGCAACTACGGCGAAAAAGTGGCTGGCCGCTGGCTGTGCGCGCAGGGCTGCGTGATTCTGGCACGGAATTTCCGCGGTCCGCGGCGCGGCGAAGTGGACATTGTGGCGCGGGATGGCAAGCTGCTGCTGTTTGTCGAAGTGAAGACGCGGCGGGCAGGCAGCAAGATCCGCGGCCTGGATGCGGTGGGGAAAGACAAGCAGGCGTTGATCGAGCGCGGGGCCAATGCCTGGCTGCGACTGCTGGGAACGCGCGAGGTGCCGTGGCGCTTCGATGTCATCGAGGTCGAGGTGGAGGATGGCCAAAGGCCGCGGGTCAATCACATCAAAGACGCTTTTTAGTGATCCGATCCTGCTTGCGGGAGTCCCTTCCCTCGCCCACCTTTGGCCAGCAATTCATGGAACACTTTTCGGATTCAATGGCCTGGATGGCCAAGCGCGACGGCTCCGTGCTCATTGGCCACGGTCCGTTCACAGCGTCGGCGAGCGCAGCGGCTGATGGGGTGTCGTTCTATGTGCAAAATTTCGCGCTCGATGATGCGACGCCATGGAAAACGCCGAGTCGCATCGAGCGAACCACGATCCAGGAGCTGGCAAGCGGCTACCCGGACAGTCCGGCTCTAGACTGCACCTGGACCGCACTGGATGCGGCGCCATTTTCGCAGATTTTCCAAGAGGTGATGTCCTCGATCCACGGCGGAATCTTTGAAAAAACCGTGCCGGTGGTGGTCGAGACCGGGGTGGCGCAGGGGCCGCCGACCGCCTCCATCCTGGCGGCGATGACCCGCCAGGGCGCGCCGCTTCATTCCTACGGCTGGCTGGAACCGAGCAGCGGATTTGCCGGGGCGACGCCGGAGTTGTTGTTCTCGCTGGAAGGCCGCCGCTTGGAAACGATGGCGCTGGCCGGTACTGCGCGCAGCGAAGACCGCGAGGTGTTTGCGGCCGATGAAAAGGAAATCCGCGAGCATGAATACGTGGCCCAGACGCTGGTCTCCAAGCTTCTGGACCTAGGCCGCATCGAGCGCTGCGCCCGCGAAATCCTCGATCTGGGCTCGATCGTCCATTTTCTCACCCACATCAGCCTGGACCTCCAGTCCCCGCAAACGCCCGAGGAGCTGATCCGTCGCCTGCACCCGACGCCCGCCCTCGGCCCGCTGCCGCGAACGCAGGAGACCCTCGCGCTGTTGCTGGATTGGCGCCAGCGCTTGCATTGTCCGGCGCAGTTCGGCGCCCCCTTCGGACTCTGGGATCACGGCCAGTTCCAAGCCATCGTCGCCATCCGCGGCATCTGGTGGCAGGGCCAAAACCTGATGCTGCCTGCCGGCTGTGGCATCATCGAGGCCAGCCGACTGGTCAACGAATGGCGCGAGCTGCGGCTCAAACGCGAAGCCGTCAAAGCCTTCCTCGCGCCGCGCGGCTAGTCGGCCGAATCCATTCAAAGCCAAAAAATAGATGCATGGAAGTTTCCTCCCATGCATCCACTGAAGACGACCCATGATGAATCAAGAGACGAGACGTCCCGATCCCCTTAGGCGGGGATCAAGCCCTTCACCGCTTCGCGCTCTTCCTTGAGCTCATTGATGGTGACGTCGATCTGGCCTTGGCTGAAGGCATCGATTGGCACGCCTTGCACGACTTCCCACTGGCCGCTTGCCAGCGTGCGGATCGGCATCGAGGCCATCAGGCCTTTTTCAATACCGTAGGAGCCGTCCGAACAGACCGCGACGGAGTACCAATCGCCGGCGGGGGTCGGCGTGATCAGGCTTTTGACCGTGTCGAGTGCTGCATTGGCGGCGGACGCAGCGGAGGAAAGCCCGCGCGCCTTGATGACGGCGGCACCGCGCTGCTGCACGGTGGTAATGAACTCGCCCTTGAGCCAGTCGATGTCGGAAATCACCTCGGTCACCGGACGGCCGTCGATCTTGGCGTTGGTGAAGTCTGGGTACTGGGTGGCCGAGTGGTTGCCCCAGATGCAGAGGTTGGTGACTTTGGATTGATGAACACCGGCCTTTTTGGCGAGCTGGCTCTTGGCGCGGTTTTCATCGAGACGCGTCATGGCGAAGAAGCGGTCCTGCGGCAGGCCGGTGGCATTGCTCATGGCGATGAGCGCGTTGGTGTTGCAGGGGTTACCGACAACCAGCACGCGGACGTCCGGTGACGCGTTGCGGGCGATCGCTTGGCCTTGGCCGGTGAAGATCTTGCCGTTGATGCCCAGCAGATCGGCGCGCTCCATGCCCGCCTTGCGCGGCACCGAGCCAACGAGCAAGCACCAGTTCGCGTCCTTGAAGCCGACATCGAGATCGGCCGTGCCTACCACTTCGTTAAGCAGTGGGAAGGCACAGTCGTCGAGCTCCATGATCACGCCTTGCAGCGCAGGCAGACCGGGTTCGATCTCGATCAAACGCAGGTTGACCGGTTGATCCGGGCCGAAGACGAAGCCGGATGCGATGCGGAATAAGAGCGCGTAGCCGATCTGGCCAGCGGCACCGGTGACGGAGACAGTGATAGGTGTTTTCATAAATGAGAATGCAATGACTGACGGAGCTTAAAGACCTAGCAGATTGAGGTCAACTCAGTTAAGCAAGTAAGATACAGCATGGATTGGCGAAAATCAAGCTTCCCCGGCGGCGCTGCGGGCGTTTTACTCCGGGCATGATCGACATGCTGGTTCGCCTCTATGACTTGCCCGAATCGGCGACGCTCTATCAAGCAGTGGCTGCGGAAGGCGTGACGCTGCGGCGCGCCCGGGCGTTTGAAAAGCACACGGTGGCCGCCTTTGTCCAGGAGAACTTTTCGGAAAAATGGGTGAGCGAGGTGGAGGTCGCGCTGACCCGCCAACCGGTCGCCTGCTTCATCGCCACGCGCGACAAGCAGATTCTCGGCTTTGCCTGTTATGACACGACGCTGCGCGGATTTTTCGGGCCGACGGGTGTGTTAGAAAGCGCACGTGGGCTGGGGTTGGGCAAAGCGCTGTTGTTCAAGTCGCTCGAGGCGCTGCGCGAGCTGGGCCATGCGTATGCCATCATCGGCGGCGTGGGCCCGCGCGACTTTTACGCCAAGGCCTGCGGCGCGATCGAGATTCCGGGCAGCGATCCGGGGACCTACACGGACTTGCTCCCTTGAGCTTACGCCACGGCGTGGATGGCGATGCCGTGTTTGGCACAAAGCTCGGCAACGCGCTCTTTTTCTAACAACAGGGTCTTGCCCGCCTCGATGGCGATGCCACCCACCCCGGCGGCAGCGCAGGTCTCGATCGTTTGCGGGCCAACAACGGGCACGTCGAAACGGAAATCCTGATTGGGCTTGGAGACTTTGACTAACAGTACGTCCTTGCCGCGGCCCAATTCGCCACCGCGCTTGATGCAGGCATTGGTGCCTTCAAAGGCCTCTGCCGCGAGCACCGTGCCGTGGCGAACGACCACGCTTTGGCCGATATCAAGGGCGCTGGTCTGCTTGGCGATGCGGAAGCCGAAGGCGGCATCGGCAAGCTGGCGTTTTTTGAAAGCGGGCCCACAAACGTGACCGGGGCCAGGCAGGTGGTCCTCCAGAAAGGTGGTGGCGGCTAACAGGGTGATGCCGTCCTTGACTAATTCCTCGCCGATCGCGCCAAACAGCGTCTCGGCATTGCGCTCCTTGACCCGCGCAAGCATCATCAAAATCCGCAAGTCGGGCCGCAGATCAAACAAGTTCTTTGGCGATATCTGGCCCATCATCACTGCCTCCTGCGCGCCTTCGCGGCAGAAGAACTTGATCAGCTTACTGAGCTGACCGACGCGGACCCACTCGATTGCATCCGCTTGCTCCGCCAGCTCAGGCTTGGTTTCTCCGTGAAAGGCGACGACGACGAGGCGGATGCCCGGCGACTGGCGGCGCGCAGCCGCGATAAAAGTCTCAGGGTAGACTCCGCTGCCTGCAATGATTCCGATGGTGCGAGGATGGGCCATGCTGCGTGTGTCGGGAAACAAACCGGCTGTCGCAGTGAGGATCAAAGTAGCGGCTGTGGGACTCGAACCCACACTCGTTAGAACTCGATTTTGAGTCGAGCGCGTCTACCAATTCCGCCAAGCCGCCTTGGTCGGCCGGACACTGGCGGCTCTGGCAGCCAAGGGCAAGAGGATTTTAATAAAGCCGGCCGGAATTCGAGACTGGCCGTACCTCCGGAAACAACCTAGGTGGTGCTCTAACGAAATGAGTGATTCCCAGCCCACCCCGCCACCGCCGACATTTCGAGAAGCACTGCGGTTTTGGTGGAAGCTCGGCTGGATCAGCTTCGGCGGACCTGCCGGACAGATCGCCATCATGCACCGAGAGATCGTGGAGCGGCGCCGCTGGCTGACGGATGACCACTTCATCCACGCCTTGAATTTTTGCATGATGCTGCCAGGCCCGGAGGCGCAGCAACTGGCGACCTATCTCGGTTGGCGGCTGCACGGCGTGCGCGGTGGGATCGCGGCCGGGGCGTTGTTCGTGTTGCCGTCGGTGTTTATTTTGTTAGGGCTGAGCTGGCTCTACATGGCGGGCGGCGAGCTGGTGTGGGTCGAGGGTATTTTCTACGGCCTGATCCCCGCGGTGATCGCGATCGTGTTTGCGGCGGTCAAGCGCATCGGCCAGAAAACCCTCAAGACGCCTTGCTTGTGGGCCGTGGCACTGCTCTCGTTTGCCGCGATTTTCTGGGGGGGTGTTTCATTTGTGGTGATCATTCTAACGGCCGCACTGATCGGCTACGCGGGCGGGAGATTTTTCCCGGCGCAATTCCCCGTGGGCAAGGGTCACGGCGCGGCGGTTGTTGCCAGCGAGCGGCCCTGCGTCGAGCTGCCGCCGGGACCACAGGCGAGCGTGGGCCGCACGCTCAAGGTGATGGCGCTGTGCCTGACGCTATGGTGGGCACCGGTGATTCTCATCGGCTGGCGGCTGGGCATTGGGAGCATCCATTTCCAACAAGGGCTGTTTTTCAGCAAGGCGGCGCTGGTGACGATGGGGGGTGCCTATGCCGTCTTGCCGTATGTGTCGCAGATGGCGGTCGGGCACTTCGGCTGGCTCAGCCAGCGGCAAATGATGGCTGGGCTGGGGCTGGCGGAGACCACACCGGGGCCGCTGATCATGGTCTTGCAATTTGTCGGCTTTGTCGCCGCGTGGCAGCATCCGGGCGATTTGTCGCCGCTCGCGGCGGGGGTGTTAGGTGCCGGGATCACCACCTGGGTGACCTTTCTCCCCTGCTTTCTCTTTGTGTTTCTGGGTGCACCGCATGTCGAAGGATTGCGGCAACGCCCTGTCTTGGCCGCCGCACTAACGGGCGTCAGCGCGGCGGTGGTGGGAGTGATTCTCAACCTGGCGATCGGGTTTTCGTGGCATGCGCTGCGGCCATCACCCGCGGCGTGGGACGGCTTTGTCGCCGTGGTGGCAATCGGCGCGTGGCTGGCGATGGAGCGCTACAAGCGCGGCGTGATCCCCTGCTTGGGCGCCTGCGCGCTGCTGGGGCTCGTTTGGAAGCTTTTGTTCTAACTCGCAAGGCCCGCAACGGCACTTGCACATCGCCTGCGGCTCGCCTATGTAGCAGCGGTATGAAACGCAGCTTCGCTCTGATTTCCCTTTTTCTGCTTCCCGTTCTCGCTTTCGGCGAAGCAGAGAAGGCCGTCGCCAAGAAAGTCCGCCTCAAGACCAACTTGGGCAGCATCGTCATCGAACTGAGTACCGAGAAAGCCCCGATCACCGTCGCCAACTTCCTCGGCTACGTAAACCGCAAGCATTACGACGGCACGGTCTTTCATCGCGTCATCGACGGCTTCATGATCCAAGGCGGCGGATTCGCGCGGGAGGACAAAGAACTCGTCGAAAAGCCCGTGGGACCCTCCATCGCCAACGAGGGTAAAAACGGGCTCAAGAACGTGCGCGGCAGCATCGCCATGGCCCGCACCAGCGATCCGGACAGTGCAACCTCGCAGTTCTTCATCAACGTGGCAGACAACGCGATGCTCGACTTCCCGAACAACGGCGGCTACGCGGTATTCGGCAGGGTCGTCGAAGGTATGGACGTGGTGGATAAAATCAAATCCACCGCCACCGGCACGTCCACTCTAACCATGCGCCACCCGGCCGGCGGCAATAAAATCCAAATGCCCGCCACGGATGTCCCGAAGCAAGCCGTGGTGATCCAGTCCGCCAGCGCCGAGTAATCCACTCTTTCTCATCCACGGTATGCAACTCTGGCTCTGTCCGCTCATCGCCTTCCTACTCGGGTCCATTCCCTTTGGCCTGATCATCGCCCGGGCGAAAGGCATCAACATCCGCGAACACGGCTCGGGCAACATCGGTGCGACCAATGTGCTGCGCGTCATCGGGAAAAAATATGGCATCACTTGTCTACTGTTAGACGCGCTCAAAGGCTTTATCCCGGTCGTGATCGCCGTCAACCTGATCCAGATCGACGGCAAGACCTTAACCCTCTTCCATATCGAAGCACTCGACGCCTACGCCCTCACGCTGCCCGCCGCGCAGCAGTTCCAAGGTCAGTTGGTGCATGTACTCACTGCGCTGGCCGCCGTGCTCGGCCACAACTACTCGCCGTGGGTCGGCTTTAAAGGCGGCAAGGGTATTGCCACCTCGGCGGGCGTACTCCTAGGGCTGATGCCTGCGGGTGTCGCGCTGTTGATCTTCGTCTGGCTGGCGGCCTTTCTCGTAAGCCGTTACGTTTCGTTAGCCAGTATCATTGCCGCAGCCGCCCTGCCGCTTGTCACCCACATCGGCGCGCGCCTGCACCACGTCCACAACGACAAATCCCAGCCCACGCTGTGGGAGGCTGGCACTTGGAACAAGCCGCTGTTTTTCTTCAGTCTCGTCATCGCCGTTCTCGCGATCTGGAAACACCGCAGCAACATCCAGCGAATCTGCGCGGGTACCGAGCACCGCTTCACCCGCAAGACCAAATCCGACCATGTCTGAATCAAAATTCACCAGCGCCGCGATCGTCGGCTCCGGTTCCTTTGGTACTGCGATCGCCAAGCTGCTGTCGCCCCGTCTCGATCGCATCATACTGATCGGGCGCGACGCCGAGACCGCCGAGGCGATCAACCAGCAACACCAAAACCCGCATTACCTCAGTCAGGTCCTGCTCGGTGATAATATCCACGCCTCCTGCCAACTGGCCGACGCGTTAGACCACCCGCTGGTCATCTTCGCCGTCCCGACCTCTGCCACCCGCGCCACCGCGCAGAGTCTGGCGGCTGCCGGATTGCCCGCCGATTCGACCCTGCTCTCTTGTGCCAAGGGCATTGAAAAAAACACGGGTGACCGCATGAGCCAGTTGCTGCGCGAGGT
The DNA here is from genome assembly GCA_037134575.1 of Verrucomicrobiota bacterium. Lineage (GTDB taxonomy): Bacteria > Verrucomicrobiota > Verrucomicrobiia > Verrucomicrobiales > Akkermansiaceae > Luteolibacter. The sequence goes on from JBAXLW010000029.1 coordinate 8,124, forward strand.
TTTCCCCACCAACCCGATCGCTGTTCTATCAGGCCCTAACCACGCCGAGGAACTTGCCACCGGCATGGCCACTTGCGCCGTCATCGGCTCGCAAGACCACGATCTGGCCGTGCGCCTCCAGGACCTTTTCACGCTGCCGCATTTCCGCTCGTACACCAGCGACGACTTGGCTGGCATCGAGTTCGGCGGCGCGGTGAAAAACGTCTACGCCATCGCCGCGGGCATGGCCCACGGACTCGGGCTGGGTGACAACGCCGTGGCAGCACTGGTCACCCGCGCCTTGGCGGAAATGACCCGCCTCGGTATCGCGCTGGGCGGGCGCATCGAGACTTTCTCCGGCCTTTCCGGCATCGGCGACCTGATCGTCACCTGCTTTTCCGAGCACTCGCGCAACCACCGGGTCGGCATCGCCCTCGGCGGTGGTAAGAGCTTGGAGGAGGCGGTTGCCTCCCTCGGGATGGTCGCGGAAGGTGTACCTAACACCCTTTCGATTTACGATGCCGCACGCCGCGCAGGGGTCCGCACCCCGATCATCGACTCCGTCCACAGCGTCCTCTACGAAGGCAAGCCTGTACCGCTGGCGATGAAGGAATTGCTTACGCGCAATCCCCGCCCCGAGCACAGTTAGAATCAATCCTCCTTGCGGTCGGTCAAGCGGAGGGCGACAAAATAAAGGACGCAGATCACGACTATGGCCGCGATGATCCACAAGGCCTCGTGCTTCACCGCGTGAATCAAATGGGAGAGATCGACACCTTTGCCGTTTTTGAGTGCCTGCATCTGGGCCGGTTCGAGTTTGCTACCCACTTTCTGGCCGAGGACTGACAGCACCGAGCACCAGATGGCCGAACCGACCATGGTGAGCGCGCTGAACTTTAGGAATCCCATGCGGATGATGCCCGCTGGAATGGAAATGAGATGGCGGATAACCGGCAACAAACGAGCGAAGAAAATGCCGCCGCTTTGATAGCGATGGGTGAAGCGCTCGGCCCGTTCGACCTTGTCAGGCGGAATCAGGAAAAATTTACCGAAACGCATCACCACGGGCCGTCCAACGCACAAGGCCACCCAATAAGTGATAGCAGATCCCAGCCACGAACCAAAAGTCCCGGCCAGAATCACCCCCATCGTGGTCATACTCCCGCCCTGCGCGGCAAGAATGGCCGCGGGAGGAACCACCAATTCGCTTGGGACCGGGAAAATCGAGCTTTCCATGGCCATAAGAATAATCACCCCGCCATATCCCCACTGGTGAACCCAGCTGAACCATACTTCGATCAAAGATTGCATCATGTCTGCGGAGAAGGATGTACAATTATCCGAAGCTGGCAAGCGAAGTTCGACGAGTCCCATCTAGCCGCCGGGACCGACTTCTAAATTTAAATCGGCAGGAAGGTCGTGTGCCGCGGGACGCCGTTGAAGGCGCGGTCAAGTTCGAGGCGCTGCGCCATGCGGGCGACGGCTTGGCCGAGGATTTCCACATCGCCACGCGCGTCGTGGCGGCGGATGTTTTGCTCGTCGATTCGTAGACGCGCGATAAGGTGGTTAAGCGAGTGGCCGGTGCCGCGGACTTTGCCAAACAGCATCTTCGAGATGTGGATCGAATCGATGCTCTGGACTTCCCGCATCGGCAAACGATGACGGCGACAGGTGGCCGCGAGGAATTTGCTGTCGAAGCGCAGACCGTTGTGGGCGATCAGCGTGGCGTCCCCTGCCCATGCGGAGAATTCGCACAGGACCTCCTCGGGCCGCGCGGCGTTAGCCACGTGGCGGTTGCCGACGCCGGTGTAGCTTTCGATGAAGGCCGAGATCGGCCGCCGCGGCTTGGCAAAGCTGGCGAAGGTTTCCGCCGGGCAGAGGTTGCCCGCGGAAAATCGCATCGCGGCGATCTGGATGAACTCGTCCTGCTCCGAATCCAACCCCGTGGTTTCAAGGTCATAGACCACGAAGGTTTCCCCCGTGTGCCAGCGATCCGCCCAGTAAAACGGATGCGCACACTCGGGGCAAACGACACGACTGCCCATCGCCGACTTGGGGCCTGATAGACTGTGGCTGCAGGCGGGGCAGGAAACGTTCATGTTAACAGGGATGCCAATAAAAACAGAGGAATAGAACCACTGATTTCGCTGACTACGCAGATTGAAGAATGAGACTAACTTCTTCTCTGTTAATCTGTGAAATCAGTTTAATCAGTGGTTATTCTTTCTGTTCCCGTAGATGGCTCAAGCTCCCATCGCTTTTTCCATCAGCGTGTTCATCCGCGAGACGGTGTCGCGGGCGTCCTCTAACAAACCAGCGGCGATCAGCGAGTTGTCGAGCAATTGCAGGGCGACGAGTTTGGCGAGCTCGGGGTTCGAGTCCTTGGCTTCGGCGAGTTTTTTGACGAGCGGATGGCGCGGGTTGATCTCTAACTCGACCTTGATCTCGTCTTTGAAGTTCTCGTCCATCGCCTTCATCATCTGGCGCATTTGCGGGCTCATACCATCGGTCGGCACGAGGGCGATGACCGGGCTGTCGACCAGACGCTTGCCACTGGCAACGGCGGTCACACGGTCGCCGAGTTCCTCTTTGAGGAAGCTGCAGAGCGCGGCGGTTTGCTCCTCGGAAAGTGCGTCGCCATCGGCGGGCGCGTGGTCTTCCAAATCGACGCCGCCGTGGCGGATCGAAACGAGTTTTTTCCCTTCGAACGCGCCGAGCGACTCGACGACGTATTCATCCACCGCGTCGGTGAAGTAAACGACTTCAAGGCCGCGGGCTTTGAACGCCTCGGCGTAGGGGCTGCTTTCGACCTGCTCGCGGCTGGCACCGACGAGGTAGTAGATCGACTCCTGGCCTTCCTTGGCACGCGAGACGTAATCAGCGAATCCGCAGACGGCACCGGCTTCCGTGAGGGAGGATTCGAAACGCAACAACTTCGCCAGCGCGTCGCGGTTCGGGTAATCGGTGGCAATGCCTTCTTTGAAGAAGCGGTCGAACTTCCGATAGAAGCCGCGGTATTTTTCGGGATCGGCCTCGGCCTCTTTTTCAAACATCTTGATCACCCGCTTGCTGATGACCGCGCCAAGTTTGCGCACCAGAGCGCTGTCCTGCATCGTTTCGCGCGAGATGTTGAGCGGCAGGTCGGCGCTGTCGACGACGCCCTTCATGAAGCGCATCCACTCGGGCAGCAGGCCTTTGGGCTGCGCGTCGATCAGGACTTTTTTCGAGTAGAGTGCGACGCCGCCCTCGACCTTGCCGAAGCCCATGCGCTCAGGGTTTTCGCTCGGCGCGAAGATCAGCGCGTTGATCGCGATTGGCGCATCAGCGCTGAAGTGGAGGCGGTAGGCGGGCTCGTCGAAGGCCTTGCAGGCGAACTGATAGAACGCCTTGTACTCGTCCTCGGAGATCTCGGACTTGTTCTTCAGCCACAGCGCTTCGACTTCGTTGATGCGCGTGCCGTTGAGGAAAATCGGAAAGCCGACGAAGTTGCTGTATGTCTGGATGAGGTGCTTGGTGCGCGTTTCCTCGGAATACTCGGCGAGCTCCTCCTTGAGGTGCATGACGATTTTGACACCGCGAGATTGGTCCGGAGATTCTTCGATTTCGTAGCCGGTTTTACCATCGCTGATCCAGACGAGCGGCTCGCCATCGGCTTGCCAGCTGCGGCTGTGGACTTTCACTTCATCGGCGACCATGAAGGCCGAGTAGAAACCGACGCCAAACTGGCCGATCATGTTGCCCGGCGTGCTGCCACTGTCCTTGACGGATTTAAGGAAGGCCTTGGTGCCCGAGTGGGCGATGGTGCCGAGGTTTTTGACCAACTCCTCACGGGTCATGCCGATGCCGTGGTCGGCGATCGTTAGCGTTTTGGCTTCAGCATCGGTGGTAATGTGGATTTCCAGCGGCAGAGTCGGCTCGTGCACGTTCTTTTCAGTCGCCTCGATGTGGCGGAGCTTCTCCATCGAGTCCGAGGCATTGGAAATCAGCTCCCGCAGGAAGATCTCCTTGTCGGTGTAAAGGGAGTGGACGACGAGGTCGAGCAGTTGCTGGATCTCGGCCTGGAAGGTGTGCTTTTCAACGGTGGTTTCGCTCATAATAAAATGTGGGGGTGGTTCTTGGGAACGGCGAAAATCTAACCATCCGTGGCCGGCTGTCAAAATTTTCGAGTTCGAATGGATCATTTAAAGGCCGGACGGCGGCGTGACAATCAAAAACCCGCAAGCACGGGGCCACCGCACTGCGCCGAGAAATCATAAATTAGCCAAATGTCCCTTTGCGCGACGACAGGATTCGGCTATGGGTAGTAGGGTGAACGTGAAAACTTTACGATTGATTCTCGCCCTGACCGCTTGGGGAGCGAGCGCCGCGCTGGCACAAAAGACGGTGCCAGCATCCGCAGGCCCGCGCTTGCCGCTTACGACCGTTTTCCATGGTGAGTCGAAGTTTCAAGCGATAGCGGCCAAGGCGGAGCGCGAAAACTGGCGCAGCCTGCCTCTGGGCGAACGCACGGTCCGCATCGCCCGGGAATTGGTGGGAACGCCTTACATCAACTACTCGCTGGAGGTCGATGACAAGATTGAGTCGCCGGTGGCCAATCTCGAGGCGATGGATTGCTGGACGTATTACGAAAACGCTTTGGCATTTGCCCGCATGCTGCGCTATCAGCCAGGACCCTACAAACCGCAGGATTTGCTGCACATGGTGGAAATCGAACGTTACCGCAACGGCGTTTGCACCGGCAGCTACCTGAGCCGGATGCACCACTTGGAAGAGGTTTTTTACGACAACCAGAGGCGCGGCTACGCCACCAACATCACGGCCCGCCTCCCGGGAGCTGAGCGACTGAAACGCGAAATCCACGAAATGACCGTCCAGTGGAAGAGCTACCGCTACTTGCGCAGCAATCCGTCGTTGATTGAGCCGATGGGCAAAATCGAGGAGCAAGTTTCGAACCTGCCTGTCTATCATGTGCCAAAATCAAAGGTCCGCAGAGCCGAGAAATACCTCAAGAACGGCGACATTTGCGCCATCACCACCCATGAATCTTACGGCTACACCTCGCATGTGGGAATGATCGTGAGGATTCAGGACCGCGCCTATTTCAGCCATGCCACCTCGGACCGCGACAAAGGGCGCCAAGTCATCATCGACCGCCCGATCACCGACTATGTGAACGGGGCCAGCAAGCATGCGGGGATCATCATCTGCCGACCCAGCGAGGTGCCGCCGTCGCCGATGTGGCAAAACCGCGTGGCGACGAAATAAGCGGAGGGTATAGATCAAGCTTTCGCGAATTCGCGGAAGGGAGCCACCGACAAACTCTCGGCCATCGCCTTGATGACCTCGCCCGATTCCTTTTCGACAAGAGGCCGCGCGAGCATTTCTTCGTAGATGCCGATGTAGCGGCGTGCCACCTCTTTGTGGCTAAACTCCTTTTCGCTTTCGATCATGACTCGACGGATCTCGCGTTCGCGGATTTCTACGGGCAAGGCGTAGAATTCCATCGCCCGGTCAATCGCCCAGCGGAAACCTTGGGAATTGTAATGATCAAAGCGGAATCCATTGCCCGTTGAGCTTTCCACATCCAGCGGACGGATTGTATCGTAAAGCCCACCCGTGGAATGCACCACGGGCAGCGAGCCGTAGAGTGGAGCCGTCATCTGCGGCAGACCGCAGGGTTCGAAGAGCGATGGCATCATCATAAAGTCGGAGCCCGCGTAGGCCAAGCGCGACAGGCGCTCCTCAAAATCGACGATGGCGACACGCTCACTCAGATCGAAGTCACAAATAATCGTGTCGATCCATTCTTGGTGCGGTCCGTTGGCGACGATCACGATTTGAAGGTCACGCAGCCAGTAGTCGGAAACCACCGAATGGAGGATTTCCGTCAGCAGCTGCGGCCCTTTCTGCACGGGATCGAGACGGGACGGCCAGAAGAAAATGGGAGCATTGCCGTCTTCCTTGAGCTGAAGCTCTCGTTGCAGGGCGCGTTTGTTAGCCGCTTTTCCTATCGGGAAGTCGGCGACAGTGTAAGTTTGAGCCAGCGCGTCGTCCGTCGACGGGTTGTAGGAAACATCGGGCGCGTTGAGGATACCCGCGGAACAACCCGCATGATATTTGGCCCGCAACTCAGCCCGCACTGAATCGGGGACGACCGAGTGCCAACCTTCCACAACTTCCCACAGGAAACGCGGACTGACGGTGTTGATATAGTGCGCCGCGAATATCCCGGAAGTTAGTAAATCGACCGGCACGTGCGAGCGGGCTTGATCATAGCTGCTGGGCTGCCCGGTGAAATACAGATTCATCCAAAACTCTGCGGCATCGATGCCCGCCTCCTCGATTTGCGCCAGCGAGACTTGCCTCGTATGAATGTTGTGGACCGTGAACAAACATTTGATGCCCCGCCGACGCGCCATGCCGGGGATCAACGAAGTCATCCAGTCATTGCAATGAATCAAATCGGGCATCACCCGCGGAATGATATGGTTAATCAGCTCGCGTTGGAAAACCAGGGCGATGCGCATCGCCTCGTCCGAATGGTCGCTGTAAACTTGCTCCCGGTAGTAGAAAATCCGGTCTTCTGCTAAGTGGATGTGGGCTTCCGGCAGGACCTCGTGGTATTTTCTCAGCTCCTTTTCATGAAAGCTGAAGATGTCGCCCTGAAACATCCGTCGGTAGTTCGGCATCGCGACGTGAACGTCGGCGCCGAGCTCAAACAAGGCCGATACCAAGGACGCCGAAACATCGGCCAAGCCGCCCGCCTTAGCGGACATCCGCTGCGCCATGTTCCCCATGCCCGGTGGCAAGTAGGTGATTTCCGGCGTGACGATGAGGATTCGTGGCTTGGTTTGAGTTGGCATGGCTGAAATCAGGCAAAAAAAGAATGTCGTTACTCTAATTGTAAGAATAGTGCTGATTTTTTGGTGAGATCACCATCTCAATCTGCTGGGTCGCCCGATTATTTTTCCGGTAGCGCCGTTCCTCCTACGCCTTGTGGGTTTGAGACCACTTCTAGCGATCGCCGTACCATGAATCAGCCGATTTCTTCCGCAAGGTGTCGGATGCAAAACTGCGACCACGTTTCAAGACGCTCAAACAACGAACCATTCAAGTCCGCCAGCGCGGTGAATCCCAAGTCCAATAGCGCATCTTCCCGCGATGCCACGGCATCGGATTTCAAATCAATCAAATGCACGATGCCCAAGTGGACTTGCCCCACGGAGTTGGACTCGTCGTTGAGCAAGGCGATGATGCGGTGGGTGTGTTCTTCGGGCAGATCCAGTTCCTCTTCAATTTCGCGGGTGACGGCTGCGTGGTAGGCATCCGACCCAGTCCGTCCAGCGTCCGTGTCGATCGGGTTGACGTGGCCACCCACGCCCACGGAGATTTTCGCGTGCAGGCGGCTCTCCCCACCGGCCTTGCCGCGGGTGTAGTGGAGGACTCGTTCACCGCATCGGAAAATGCAATAGGGGATCAACTGCTTGTGGCTGGGATCCTCCTCTGCGGCAGCACGGTCCATGAAAAAGTGATTTGCCGGATCGAGCAGGCGGGCGATGGCCGCATCCAGTCCGGCAGTCTGAATTCCTTCAAAGGCTCCGATTTCATTCAACAAGGCGCGTGGCACCACCAATACTTCTTCTCCGGCGTACTTCGACATGCCAGCGAGCATAAACCTTCCTCTGACTTCGCCAAGCCCTCATCCAAACAATCAGCCCCCGCGCCGCAAGTCCACGCAAAGAATCTGACAATTTTCTAAAAATCCTCTTGCCCGCGCGCCATCTCGCCGATAAACCTCCGCCCCACCCGAAAGGGGCGTTAGCTCAGTTGGTAGAGCACTTGCATGGCATGCAAGGGGTCAGCGGTTCGAATCCGCTACGCTCCACCATTTTGTCGGTCACCAAGTTTCAGTGGCGCATTCGATTGTGCAGCGCGGGATCGGGCAACGGGCAGACCGGGTGCTTCCCCATGAAACGATAGCGATTTTTCGCAACCCATCGGTAAAAACCATCCCGCCACGCTTGAGGAATAAAACGCAAGAGGGTGAAGCACCGCCAGCCGCCGCCAAGCGCACGGGCCAGCTCGATCCACCCATCGCTGCGTAGAAAAAGACAAGCATCGGCCTCCCGCAGCACAACCAGCGTGCCACCGTCCTCGGTGAGATGCGAAGCCAGATTCATGTCCTGCGCCAACCGCCCCTGCAGCGGCGCAAAGGCGATGCGTTGGTGCTTGTCGAAGCGTAGGATCAGCCGGACCGATGCCGTGCAAAGGGCACAATCGCCATCGTAAAAAAGCACCCACTCCATAGCCAGAGCCTAGGCCGCCGCCCTTGTGATTCCAATATCCAAATTCGCTTGCGAAAATTTCCCTTTCTTGCGCCAGCGACGAAAAAAAGCTAGTCTGGGGGGAATGAGTGAATCCCCCCCCAGCCCGTCTTCGCAGCCCCCTAGCCCGGCAGGTTCACGCATTCAAGACATGCCATACCACCAACGGCCACGCGAAAAGCTCGCCTCGCTCGGGCCGGCCGCTTTGGACAATTCCGAGTTGATGGCGCTTTTCATTTCCACGGGTACCAAAGGCCGCAGCGCGATCGATATCGGGCGCGAATTGCTGGCGAAGTACGGATCCATGGGTGCGCTTGGCGGCCTGCCCGTCATGGAACTGGCCAAGGAAAAGGGCCTGGGCCTGGCAAAAGCGTCGAAACTGGCAGCTGCCTTTGAACTCGGAACGCGCGTCGCCCGCGAACAGTTGCACGATATTTCACTCGAAACACCCGAACAGATCCACGAGTTCTTCGGGCCACAGCTGCGGCATTTGACGCAGGAGCACGTGATCGTGGCCGTGGTCGATCCGCGTTTGCGCCACATCGGGACCACCGTCGTCGCCATCGGCACGGTGAACGAATCCAACGCCCATCCACGCGAAATCCTGCGCCCCGTAATCACCCGCGGCGCCTATGGCTTCATCCTGCTTCACAACCACCCATCGGGAGACCCTAGCCCCAGCCGCGCAGACGAGATCGTCACCCGACGGGTCCAAGAGGCGGCGAAATTGATGCAAGTCACCTTCCTCGACCACCTCATTATTGGAAAGCCATCGACCGGGCGCCTCCCCTTTTATTCATTTCGCGCCGCTGGGGTGCTGGCCTGAGTTGCATTCCACCAAACAGCGCCCTAGAGTCGCCCCACGTTTTTCATGTATCGCCTGAACCTGACCCAAAACCTGCGCACCTTGGCGCTGTTACTTGCCCTCGCCGTGGGCTTGTCTGCGCTGGGTGTCATCCTCTGGGCCAACTACACCGGCATGCCTGAATCGTGGCGCGCGGCCATCGAGCGCGAAGTCGCCAGACAAGGCGCCCACGTCAAAATTGGTGGCCTGCGCTATCTGCCGCTGCAAGGCGTCATCGCCTACAAGGTGCAAGTCTTCTCCGATGCTCGGCACCTGCGGGAGACCGCGCGATTGGAACGCCTGACCCTCGATTTCGACATAACCAAGCTCGCTAGCGGCGTGGTCCACCTCAACAAGATCCAGCTCAACGGCGCGTGCTTGCGACTGCCTCTGGATCCGCGGGACCCGCAATCCGAAGCGCTCGAAGTCACCGACATCAATGGCGCGCTGTTGATGCCGGGTGATCGGCGGTTGGAACTGCGCGACGCCCGCGGTAAAATCGCAGGGATCAACGTCGCGCTGAGCGCCCGCATCATCGGCTACGAACAGGATGGCAATCCCGCGCCCGATGAATCTAAAGAAGGCAAGCGCCGCGAATTGCTGGCCCAAGTGCTCCAGCTCATCAACCAATGGCACTTCTCCCCCGGCGCCCCGCCTGTCCTCCAAATCTCGGTCGAGGGCGACATCAACGACCGCTCCACCTTTGCCGCGACTCTCGGACTGAAGGCCAAGAGCATCGAGAAAAACGGACACAAACTCAATGAAGTTTCCGCCGAAGCCACCCTCAATGGCGATCTGCTGACTGTCACCCGCCTCTACGCCAGCGATTCATACGGGCAGTTCGAGGGACACCTCGACTACGACCTCCACAACCGCGATGGCCGCTTTGACCTCTCCTCATCGCTGGAGCTATCGCCGCTCATCACAGCATGGCTGGGCCGCCCCCTGCCCATGGAAATCCAAATCCGCGGCCCACAAAGCCTCGAAGCCGTGGGAAATTTCCTGCTCGACGACAAAAATATCCCGCAGGTCTCGTTGACTGGCCATGCACGCGGCGAGTCGGTGCAATTCAAAACCGTGCACTTCAGTGCGGTGGAGAGCAGCTTCTCCTGGCACCGGGGAAACCTATTTCTCCGTGACCTGAACTTGATCCGCGCCGATGGAAAAGCCACGGGCAAGGTCATGATTGAGTGGCCCTTGGTGCGACTCGAGTTCCATACCAGCCTGCCTGTTCCCGTCTATCGACCCTTTGTCGTCGGCCTTCCCCTAGAGATCGTTCTCCATGATTTCACCGAACAAGATGGCGCGGCGATCGATGTCTCGCTAAAAGGCAGCTTCAGTTTGACCGACCACTTCGCCTGGTCCTACACCGGCAGCGGCTGCGCCAAAAAACTCAGATACAAAGGCGTCCCGTTCAACTCGGCCGACTGCAAATTCTCGCTCAACCACCACGAACTCGATTTCTACGACGGCACCGTCGAGTTCGACTACACTGACTATCCCCTGCGCAAGGACTTCAATGGACCCGCCCAAGGCACCGCAAAGATCCGCAGAATCCGCTACGACGCCCCCAGCAAAACCGTGGAAGTCGACAACGTCCGCGGGACGATCTGGGCCGCCCCGACGGTTCGCCTTTTCGCCCCGAAAGTCGCCGACTCGCTCGAAAAGTACCGCTTTCACCACCCCCCGGAGCTCAAGGCATCCGGTGTGATCGACGTCACCCCAGACGGCCGCACGAATCTTGAGGTCGCCTTCAGTTCGGATCATCCGGCCGACTACCATTTTCTGGGCCAAAACCTCACCCTCGGCCGTCCCCGTGGCCAGGTCAACATCCATGGCGATCGGGTGCTCGTCAGCAACCTAAACTTCGAGGCCTTCGGAGGCCCCGTGGTCGCTGAATTCAATTACCTCAATGTCGGTAAACTGGAAGGCGAACTGAGCTGGACCCAGCTCTCCATCGCCGGACTCAGCTCCACCTACGGTTTCACCATGAAAGGCGGCGGCACACTCACCGGCCGAACCCGATTCTCCCTCACCGACGAACGCGTAGAGACGATGAATGGCGAAGGCCTGCTCGCCTTTGACAACGCCGAGCTCTTTTCCGTGCCGATGTTTGGCCCGCTTACGCCATTGATCGCCAGCGTGCTCAATGATGGAAAAGCCGGCTCCCAACCTGCCGAAAACGCCTTTGGCACCTTCAAAATCACGGACGGCGTTCTCAACTGCAAAGACTTCCAGACCACAACCACTTCCCTCAGCTTCACGGGCGAAGGATCTCTGGACCTTAGGGAAAGCACGGTCGATATGACCATGCGCATGAATGCCCGCGGTCTCTTAGGGTTAATCACCCTGCCCCTGCGCCCGCTGGCCGGGTTGTTCCAATTCCGCGGCGCGGGTCCCTTGAAGCAACCGCAATGGGAAAACATCCAATTTTCGCCCCCTCCGGCCGTTCCGTCCGGAGATGCACCCCCCAGTCCCCCGCCCAAGGCCAAGCCGATCGACAACCGCGAGTCCTGAGAATTTTCAAAGTCGCGCCTTGCACCCAGCATCAAAAGGTGTCACTAGTAGGGCTCGGAAACGTTGGATCCTGATGATTCAGCCCACACCCGACTCCCACCAGCCATGTCCAATTCATTTTCTGCCACTGACAGCCTCGGCCCAGACACGGGCTACGCCCAAGTCCCATCCGTCGGCCAAGCGGCCAACGACCTCCGCAACGCTGCGGGCGAAAAAGCCCGTGAATTCGTCCACGTGGCCGAAGAAAAGGCCGCCGCACTCAAGGACCGCGCCCTCGAATCCGCCCTCCACCTGCGCGAAACGGCGTCCGAAAAAGCCATCGCCTTCAAGGGCGCTGCCACCGACCGAGCCCAGCAATTCAAAGAAACGGCCACTGAGCAATGGGAAGACACCCGCGTCAAAGCCAAAGAACTCCACCTCAACGCCGAGGACTACATCCGTCAAAATCCCACCAAGTGCGTTCTTGGCGCCTTGGGCGCGGGATTCCTGATCGGGCTCATCGTCCGCCGCTGACCGGTTGCGCCTCCTTCGGCTCTGTGCCTTATGAAGTTTTCACCCGACAAAGCCGCCGCTGCCCCGGCAGAGGCTGCGGTGCCGCATCCCTCACCGTGCCCAGACTGGCGTACGGCCTTGACGACCTTGATCGCGGCCCGCGTGGCCTTGATCGAGCTGGAGTCTAAAGACTTGGCTCAAGAACTGTCGCGACGGCTGCTGTGGCTCATTCTGGCCGTCGGTTGCAGCGTGTTCGCTTGGCTGTTGATCCTTGCTGGCGGGATCTCACTGGCTTCCGATGCCTCCGGGCTGTCTTGGAACAAGCTTGCCGTTGGCACTGCATTATTGCACTTGGTGGCCGCGATTTTGTTTACACGACTGGCCAAGCCCACATCCAGGCGGGCATATCCCATCACCCGCGCTGAATTTTCAAAAGACCGCGAATGGATCGAAAACTTCCAAAAGATCAAGAAATCCAACGATTGATCCGCCTTAGCGCCGTCGCTCGCTCCCGCTTGGAGAGTGAAGCGCTCGTGCTCAAGGCCCGGCTCGACGTGCCTGCCCGCATTCGTGCATCCCTCAAGAACCATCCCGCCGGTTGGTTGCTGGGATCGCTGGCGTCCGGCCTCGCGGCCAGCCTCATGCTGAGTCGCAAGCCGGCGGTTCTGCAGAAAACTCCCCGCGGCCTGACCCGTCAACTACTCGGTTTCACCTTCAATGCGGTCCGCCCCATCGCCAAGGTTTGGCTGACCAACCAGGTCAAAAACTACCTCCTTCGCGCCCAAAGTCGTCCCCCTTCACCCAAAGTTTTTTAAGTTCGCCTTCCCGGTCTGCACCCTGGGAGGTCTTGATTAAGTCGTCGGTCGCGACACCGTATGGGCATGCTGGGCCGACAAGCCGCCGCCGCGTGGCTCACGGCCTAGAGTTCCCATGGTTCCGGCTCCCGCATCAGGAATGGGACAAACTTTTTCTTATCGATGCACTTTTCAAACGCCTCGTCCGCACCGATGCGGCCCGCCTGAAGGAGCTCCATGATTGCCGCGTCCAGGGGAACATTACCCTTTTTCCTGCCAATTTCGATCATGCCGGGGATTTGGTAGGTCTTTTCCTCACGGATCATATTGGCAATCGGGGTATCCACCACCAGGATCTCAAGCGCAGCGATCCGCCCGGGCTTATCGACGCGTTTAAACAAGTTTTGGGCGATCACGCCCTTGATGGACTCTGAGAGTGTGGTCCGAATCTGGTTTTGCTGGCTCGCTGGAAACACGTCAATGATCCGATCGATCGTCTTGGCGGCACTCGGCGTGTGCAGTGTCCCGAATACTAAGTGACCGGTTGCTGCCGCCTCTAGGGCGAGGGTGATGGTTTCCAAATCCCGCATTTCGCCAACCAAGATGATATCCGGATCTTCACGCAATGCGCCGCGGAGCGCGCTGGCGAATGACTTTGTGTGGAGGCCGACTTCGCGGTGGTTGATCAATGCTTTGACGGATTGATGAACAAATTCGATCGGGTCCTCAATGGTTAATATGTGATCTGGCCGGACTTTGTTAGCATAGTCGATGATGGCAGCGAGCGTGGTCGACTTTCCTGAACCCGTCGGCCCCGTAACCAAGACCAGACCCTTGGTCAGCTTTGCGAATTTTTTGCAAATATCTGGAAGCCCAAGTTCATCGGTGGTGAGCACCCGTGTCGGGATGGTGCGGAATACTGCCGCTATGCCATTTTTCTGGTTGAAAAAGTTGGCACGGAAACGGGCTCTTCCGGGAAGTTCGTAGCCAAAGTCAACATCGCCCGTCTGCTCGAAGTGCTCCATCTTATCTTTCGGGCAGATTTCACTCAGTATCTCTTTCAATGATTCATGTTGAAGCGCTCGACTATCATCCAGGCTCACCAGTTCTCCATGAATTCGGATAATCGGCGAGTTGTCGGAAGATAGGTGCAAGTCTGATGCGCCGTTCTCCAGCATCGCGTCAAAATAGATATCGATTTTTGCCATGAACTGTTGTGCGGGTAGGTGTTCTGAAGAAGGTGAAAAAGCTCAGTCGCAGCCTATTCCAAAGAAGAGGGATACCAAGATTTTTTTGCGACCCCGGGCTTTTTTTGGCGGGAAATCGGCGTTCGCCACGGCCTCAGTTGTTACACCAAGTGGAAGCGACGTGGCGCCCGCGGATCAAGACAAGGGGCCAACGGTCTAGGCGGCGCTGTAGACGAAGTGCTTCGCCGTGGTGACTCACTCCGTCGCACTGAAATGAGCTTCGTTGGCCTCGATGACGTCTTTATTCGAGCCAAGAAGTCGAGTTCCACGCC
>JBAXLW010000030.1:0-22016 GCA_037134575.1 Verrucomicrobiota bacterium
GAATTGGAAGTCGATTGCGCCATGGCGGGAAAGATTGAAACAACCACACAAAGTACCGATAAGAACCAAAACCTCATTCTCTATACTCTGCCAGATCCTCGGAATCACAAGCGAGATTTGAGGGCGCGCTGCGCATTGCGATGATCCGTCCGCTTCTGAGCCAGAAGCCTCGTTGTCGAATTTGAAAGCTCTTACGAACCCTGCGGGCTGCTCGCTGCGATTTTTGTGCGTATGGCGTCGAGAAGCTCGGACGCTGCGTCTTCGATGGAAATCGCCTCGGTGTCGAGTGTGAGGTCGGGGTCGCTGGGTGGCTCGAAGGCGCTGCTTTTGCCGGTGAAGTTGGCGATTTCGCCACGGGCGGCTTTTGCGTAGAGGCCTTTGACATCGCGCGCTTCACAGGCTTCGTAGCTGGCCTTGACGTAAACTTCGAAGAGGTCGTCGCCGAGCAGGCCGCGGGCGAGATCCCGCAGCTCGCCTTTGGGGGTAATGGCGGAGACGAAGGTGATGATTCCTTGGGACGCGAAGATTTTGGCGATTTCCGAGATGCGGCGGATGTTTTCGAGGCGGTCTTCGTCGCTGAATTCAAGGTTGGCGTTGAGCCCCGAGCGCAGGTTGTCGCCATCGAGAATGGTGGTGAAGCGGCCGTGCTGGTGCAGGATACGCTCTGCGGCATTGGCGATGGTGGATTTACCCGAGCCGGAAAGCCCGCACATCCAAATGACGATGCCCCGCTGACCGAGAAGGTTTTCTTTGTCCTGGCGCTGAAGGAAGCGGTGGAACTCGGTATGGATGTTCATAGGATGAAGCGTTTCAGTTGAAGTTCCGAGATGCAACGAAAGTGTTTAGCATTTGCGGTGAAAAGGGTTTGTCCGAGGAGGGACGCTGAGGCGGCGATGAGCGCGTTGGGCAGGCCGATGCCGTGAGGGAGGTGTTTTTCTTCGAGATAGAGGTCGGCCCGATTGCCGATTTCTTGGCTGAGGGGGATGATGCGAAAGCCGCCATCTGCGAAAAATCGTTTGAGCAGGGTAATTTCGTTTTTGTCGCGGCAGCCGAGAATGAGCACCATCCGGGTGATTTGCGAGATGAGACGAGTTTCAAGGCCCTCAATCGCGGAGATCGCTTTGGCATTCCCGCGCAGGCACCAGACCAAAACATCGGTATCAATCACCATGACCGAGGGCTTCTCAGTCTGGCGATCATGTCGGGCACGGGCTCGGTATTGTCAGACCACATGCCGACTGCAGGGTGTTCTGAAATGGACATGAGGGATGAGCCAGGGGCTGCGAGGGCGACGATTTTTCCTTTCTCGGCACCGCGGTGGGTGAGGATGATTTCCTCGTTCGCCTCCAGAGCGCGCAGAACGTCCTTGGTCCGGTAACGCAGATCCATGACGGAAGCCTTCATGCCAACTGTCTAGTCTGGAATGACTGGTTTGTAAAGGAGAAGAGCCGCCTAAGCTCCTTTTCCAATGACAAACGCGTCGAAGCCGTGGGCCTTGAGGGCGGCCGACGGCAGAACGGCGCGACCATCGAAGATGAAGGCGGGCTTGAACATGAGGTCGTAGAGGCGCGGCAGGTCGAGGGTGCGGAATTCGTCCCACTCGGTGAGGGTGGCGAGCGCGTGGGCGCCATTGGCTGCGGCGTAAGGATCAGCGCAAATTTCGACGTTTGAGGCAATGAGCTCAGGGGAAACGCCGGCGTAGATCAGTTCCTCGTGGATGGTTTCCTTGCTGACCCGTGGATCGTAGATGGCGAGGTGGGCGCGCTCGTGGAGGAGATCGCGGCAGACGTTAATGGCCGGGGATTCGCGCGTGTCATTGGTGTCCTTTTTGAAGGCGAAACCGAGGATGCCGATGCGCTTGCCGTTGACGGTGTTATAAAGGGTGCGGACGATTTTTTCGACGAAGCGGGACTTCTGCCAATCGTTAAGCTGCACGACTTGGGCCCAGTACTCAGCGACTTTGGGGAGGTTGAAGGAATCGCAGAGGTAAACGAGGTTGAGGATGTCCTTTTGGAAACAGGAGCCGCCGAAGCCGACGGAGGCTTTGAGGAATTTCGGGCCGATCCGCGAGTCCATGCCGATGGCGCGGGAGACTTCGTCGACGTCGGCACCCGTCGCTTCGCAAAGGGCGGAGATGGAGTTGATCGATGAGATCCGCTGGGCGAGGAAGGCGTTGGCGACGAGTTTGGACAGCTCGGACGACCAGAGATTGGTGGTGAGGATGCGCTCGCGGGGAATCCAACGGGCGTAAACCGAGGCAAGCGCTTCGACGGCGGCATTGCCTTCAGAAGTGACCTCGCCGCCGATTAGGATGCGGTCGGGGGATTCGAGGTCTTCGACAGCGGTGCCTTCGGCGAGGAATTCGGGGTTGGACAGGACTTGGAAAGTGGCGCCGTTCGGGGAGTTGGCCGCGAGGATCGCCTTGATCGCCGTCGCTGTTTTCACGGGGATCGTGCTCTTTTCGACGATGATCTTGTGGCCTTCGGAGACTTCCGCGATCAGGCGGGCGGCAGACTCGATGTAGCGAAGATCCGCCGCACGACCTGCGCCGATGCCGTATGACTTGGTCGGGGTGCCGACCGAGACGAAGATCAAATCTGCTGCCGCGATGGCACTGCGGATGTCGGTGGTGAAGTGTAGGTTTCTGCCGAGAGCCGAAGCAACGACGCCATCAAGACCGGGTTCATAGACAGGGAGCGTGTCTGAGTTCCATGCGGCGATGCGCTTTTCGTTCATGTCCGCGACCGTGACTTGGATGTCAGGGCACTTGGCAGCGATCATGGCCATGGTAGGGCCGCCGACGTAACCCGCGCCGAGGCAGCAGATGGATTTGATGGTCATGGTGTGTATTTTTAGAAGTTGGTAGAGCGGCACTTTATTCTAGCCGCCAATAGTTACGGGCAGCTTTGTTAGCAGGAGTCGTTCAAGTACTCAACTGCGAATATGGTCGCGGATGAGGTGGAAGACGAAGAGTGAGTTGTAGGTGAAGTAGCGTTTGAAGAGCCGCCGTGGTTCCATGGCGAGGCGGTAGGCCCACTCCAGGCCGCAACGTTGGAAGATTGGCGGGGATTGTTTCACCTCGCCCGCGTGGAAGGCGAAGGCCGCGCCGATGCCAAAATAGACACCCGGAGGCAGACGGTGTTTATGGGCGGCGATCCAATGCTCCTGTTTGGGGCAGCCGAGGCCGACCCAGATGAGATTGGCTCCCGAGTCCTTGATTTTCGCAACGATGGTGTCGAATTCGTCTTCCGGCCACTCGCCGAAGGGTGGCGAATGCATGCCGACAAGGGTGACTCCTGGAAATTGCTCGGCGAAGTTTTGGGAGAGCTTGTCCAGCGTGCTTTGTTTGCCGCCGAGAAGGAAGTGCTTGTAAGGAGAGGACGTCTGGCTCGTGGCCCTGAGGGTTTCTAACATCAACGTCGGTCCATAGACGCGGTCGGTTAGTTTTTCGCTGGCGGGAAGCTGGGAATTGATCGCCCAGACGAGCGGCATTCCATCGGGGCAGATTAGGTCAAATTGGCGCATTGACTCGCCGAAAGCTTGGTCTGCGCGAGCCAGAGCGGCGACGTGTGTGTTAGCGGCCTCGACCGCGTAGGCTCGGTCCGCTTTTGAAGCGTGTTCGAGAATCCATTCAACCGCTCCGGCATAATGGGTAGCAGCGACGGGAAGTCCAATAATGGGAATGCGTTTCAAGGCTTTCTTGAACGGAAGTTGCTCGTGGGGGAAGTTAGACGCGGCAGAATGGCTCAATGGCCCGCAGTTCGGGGGTGTTAGAAATGGCGGCGTCGCGTAGCAGAGGCTCGTCAAAAAGGTAAAGGGCGTAGCCACCGTGACCACCACCGCTGTATTTGTGGGCGATCGAGCCAGGGATTTCAGGCAGCGGATTCATCCCTTCAGCGAGTTGCGCGGTATGATAGAGTGCGACACCTTCGGCGAGGCGGTGGATGTCACCCTGCCGCACGCCTTCACGGGCAATGCGCGCGCTTTGAGCGATGAGGTCGTAGTCGCGGGAAAGATTTGCCGAGCCAGGGGTGTCGTGTTTGCTGCCCGTCCAGAAAATGGCCATTCGACCATTCAGAAAGTCGCCGTTTTGTTTGAAGTCCAGCACGGGCTTCTCGCCAGAGCGCCAGACGCAGAGGCCGGTTTCGCGGATCACGGCTGGGTCTTGCCAGCCCACCCCCAGGTCGAGTTCCGCCTCAATGCTATCGCGGCCATTGAGCAAGGCCCATCCACCGCTACCGCCTAAGCCGGATTCTCTCTCGTAGGGCCATTCGCGCAGAGAGACGAGCGGGGTAATGGCGCAGTTGACGATGAATTCACCCGCCCGAGCAAAGCGTGGCACGTCGAGCCAGCCGCCTGCGAAATCGACGCGCAACGGTGCTTCCGTCGGCGCCTGGACCCAGCGGACGATGGAACTGGTGGAGACAGGCTCAAAGCGTGGAGGAGTCTTTGGCAAGATCGTGTATTGGGCCCCGACCTTCTCGCAGAGTTCGCGTTTCACCGCGCCATATTTATCGTCCTCGGTGACGATGAGGAAATCCGGACGGATGCGCAGGAAATCTTCCTCGAAGTCCAAGCCTTCCTTGTGCCCTTGGGTGACGATGACCTCGTCAATCATGCGCAACCCTTGCAAAAGCACACGCTTGTGTTCGTCTGGGAGCGAGGGCTTCCGGCGTTTGTGGTGCCAGAGCACCTCAGCGGAGGCGAACGATACCACGAGGTAGTCACCCAGCGCCCGTGCCTCTTCAAAAAACTGGAGGTGGCCAGCGTGGAGGATGTCATAGCATCCGGAGACAAATACTTTTTTCATGGATCGATGAGAAATTCTCGATGGATTTAAGAAGCGGGTAAGTCCTTGGTCAATAAGGATTCCATGCTTGGGTGAAAAGAATACGGTCGCCTATGACGCGATAGGCCCATTGATTTTTCCAGATGATGTCGCAACCACCCTCCCGAACTACGATGTCGTAGCAATTGGGATTTACCGCTGCAGGTGAGAGGATTCCACCGATCAATGACCACGTGTTTCGCTGGTAGTGACTGTTGGGTTCTATTCCTTCGAAATCGAAACGTGGTGACCGTGAGATTCGAGGCGATCGCTAGATTTTCATAAATGAAGTCTGCCGGATAGGTCGAGTTCGCGTGAATGCCGCCGACTTTGGCCGCAGCGATAATGACGATGCCGGGCTTTTCGTCCGCGAGAAAATCAAAGACTGCGCCTTGATTGCAGAGATCCAGTTGATCGCGGGTGGCGGTGATGAGCTGGAAGCCGCCGAGTGCCTCCGCCTCGCGCACCAGTGCGGAGCCGACCATCCCGCGATGTCCTGCGATGAAAAGCTTTTTCATAGATTGCTTCCGTATCGGGAAATGAGTTTGTCGGCTTCGGCGATGGCCATGCCTGTCACCTGATCCATATTGTAATAGCGATAAGAGGCAAGGCGACCGATGAAGCTCGTAGTGAGTTCCGCAGCGGCCAGCTCTGAGTATCGCTGATAGAGCGCGCGGGATTCTTGGGCCGGGACGGGGTAAAACGGCTCGCCTCCCGGCGTCCAGTCCTTCGGAAACTCGCGTACGATAGTCGACGCGTCTACCTGCTGGCCCGTGGCGTGTTTCATTTCGACGATGCGCGTGAAGGGCACTTCGGCATCAGGATAGTTCACCTGCATCGCGGGCTGCCAGAATCCGGGCTTGCCGGAAATCGCTTCGCGCCCGCGCAGTTGTTCCGCGGAAAACGATTCCTGCTCGAAGCGCAGCGAACGGTAGGGCAGCGCGCCGAAGCGGCGATCATAAAACTCATCGATCGCGCCGGTGAAGATGAGGTGCTTGTGTTTCCATCGGCCGCGGGCTTCGTGAAAGTCCACGCCGAGATCCAGTTCCACGTTCGGCGAGGCGTTGAGCATCGTTTCAAACATCGCGGTGTAGCCGTGTTTGGGCAGTGCCTGGAAAGATTCCGATAGATAGCGGTCGTCGCGGTTGGTGCGGATGGGGATACGTCCGCAGACTGAGGCATCGAGCTCCCGCGGGTGTCGCTTCCATTGCTTAAGTGTGTAGCCCTCAAAAAAAAGTTCATAGAGCTCGCGGCCGACTTGGGAAAGAATCACCTCCTCCGAGTTTTGCGGATCGGCGATGGGAAGGCGCGTCTGCTCCAGCCAGCGGGTGAATTCTTCCGTGCTCGCGGGCCGCCCGAGGTATTCCTCGAAGGTGTTGAGGTTGATTGGGAAGCTCCAGTGCCGCCCGCGGGTGTGGCTCTTGATCGTGTAGTTGACCGCGTGCCACTCGGTGAAAGCTGATAAATAGTCGACGATCCGCGGCGAGTTACTGCGGAAGTAATGCGGCCCGTAGGGGTGGATGAGCACGCCCACGTCACTTTTACGGTCGTAGGCGTTTCCACCCAGGTGGCTGCGGCGGTCCACCACCACGCATTTCCAGCCCGCAGCGGACAGTCGCTCCGCCGTCACCAGCCCGGAAAATCCCGCGCCGATGATCAGAAAGTCGATGGAAGGATCAGCTTTCAAGAGTTGGATTGGACAACGGGTCTCCGCGGCAGGAGCAGTGAAAAAAGATCCACGTCGACGGCCTGAGGCGATCCGAGGAACTCGATGAGAATTTTCACCCGTTCGGTGGCGGATGGGACGGCCACAACGACTCCGTGGGCGCCTTGGAGTGGTCCATGAGCCACTTCCACTTCATCGCCGATCTGGATGATCGGGCTCAGCGTCATTAGCTCCTCCTCCTCGCCACCATGGTGATTGAAAATTTCATTTTTCAACGATTCCACAAACGACTCGGGCACGGGCGGGATGTGCGAACCGAAGCGCACCAAACCACTCACGCCGTGGGCGTAGGTAACGGCTCGCGCCATCTCGTCCATGTTGAACTTCGCGAGGACGTAGCCCGGGAACATCGGCTCGACCCACCAGATTTTACCGCGGCGGGTGGCCTTGCGGTAGCGCAGGCGTGGGCAGAAAACTTCGATTTCTTCTAGTTCGCGCAAGTGTCCTGCGGCGATGTGTTCGCGTTTCGGTTGGCAGCGAACGCAATACCATTCGGGAAGATTGGACAGGGGTAGGGTAGGGGGGGTCATTGGCCGAGTAGTTTTTGGAGAAAGGGAAGGACTTTGGCGCTGCTGGTCATCCAGGTATCGAGGCGTTCCATGCGGTCACTGAGGAATTGGCGGCGTACCGGGTCCTGCAGGCTGCGGGCGCTTTCCGCGAGGAGGTCTATTTTCGTTTTGCCACTGTCGAGGTGCGGACGGATTTGCTCGCGGATGAAGCCGCCGACCAAGCGCTTGAGCTCGATGGCAGGTTCATAATACGTGCGCCGATCCTCGCCGCCGTTGGCCTCGCGGACCGCGCCTAGGTTTTTGAGCATTCGCAGCCCCTGACTGGCCGACCCTTTGCTGATGCGGAGCCGCAGTACCAGATCATCCAAGGCCAGCGCCGACGGGGAAATGAACAGCAAGCCGTAGATCTCGCCGATCGAACGGGGCAAGCCTAACACACGCACTCCGTCCACGAACACCGCCAGCACTTGGCGCTCCAAGGGGTCGAGTTCGTGTTGATCGCCATTGAGCAGATCGGGCATGGCCGTAAGAATAAGAAAAATTCCCAGAAAAGTTCAATCTAAATTGAACTCATTGTGGGGCCATCGAGCAAAATTCGCCGCAATTGCTGGTGATATACGCGGTACGGATATTTTCGGATTTTCTTGAGTTCGTCGATCTTAGCTGCTGAATTTCCCGCATGCGCATCCTAATTACCGGCGGAGCAGGCTTTCTGGGCTCCCACTTGAGCGAACGGCTTCTCCGCGAAGGAAACGAAATCATCTGCATGGATAATTTCTTCACGGGCCGCAAACGCAACATCGCACACCTGTTGGAAAACCCCTACTTCGAGCTCGTCCGCCACGATGTGACCGAGCCGTTCAAATACGAAGTCGATCAAATCTACAACCTCGCCTGCCCCGCCTCGCCGCCGCATTATCAGCACAATCCGATCAAGACCACCAAGACCTCGGTCATGGGCGCGATCCATTGTCTCGGCCTCGCCAAGCGCACGGGCGCGCGGGTCTTCCAAGCCTCGACTTCGGAAGTCTACGGCGACCCCGACGTCCATCCCCAACCGGAATCCTATCACGGCAACGTCAACCCCATTGGCATCCGCGCCTGTTATGACGAGGGCAAACGCTGCGCAGAAACTCTCTTCTTCGACTACCACCGCCAGAACAACGTAGACATCCGCGTCGTGCGGATTTTCAACACCTACGGCCCGCGCATGCTGCCTGACGACGGCCGCGTGGTTTCTAATTTCATCGTCCAAGCCCTCCAAGGCAAGGACCTGACCATCTACGGTGATGGCAGCCAGACCCGCTCGTTCTGCTATGTGGACGACTTGATCGAAGGCTTCATCCGCTTGATGAATCACCCGAGCATCACCGGCCCGGTCAACATCGGAAATCCTGGCGAGTTCACCATGCTGCAACTGGCCGAGCTGGTTCTGAAAAAGGTCGGTGGTCCGTCGAAGATCACGTATTTCCCGCTACCGGGTGACGATCCAAAACAGCGCCAGCCCGACATCACGCTGGCTCAAAAGGAGCTCGGCTGGCAGCCAACGATTTCGCTCGACCAAGGTCTGGATTCGACAATCGCCTACTTCCGCAAGCTCTTGGCCCAAGGCTAACCAGTTTTCACGCCGCCGCTTCAGTATTTTCTATCCAGCATATGGCTGGCGATCTCCTGCAAGCGCGCGGCTTTTTTCCCGAAGGGTTTCAGCGCGTTCATCGCCGCCTTCGTGAGCCTTGCCGCTTCCTTGCGCGAGGCTTGCAGTCCGAGAATCGCGGGATACGTGGATTTTTCCACCGCTTCATCCTTGCCCGCGGTTTTGCCTAACACTTCAGTGCTTTGGGTCACGTCGAGAATGTCGTCGATGACTTGAAAGGCGAGGCCGAGGGCGTAACCGAAATTCGTGAGCGCTTCTAACTTGGCTGGCGTCGCGTTGGCGGTCATGCCGCCTAGCCGCAGCGCGGAAGTGAGCAGCGCAGCCGTTTTGGCCTCGTGAATGCGGACGAGATCGCGCTTGGTGAGCTTTTTCCCTTCGCCTTCGAGGTCCATCACCTGCCCGCCGATCAGCTTCTGGCTGCCGCCGGTGACGGCCAGTTCCGTCACATAGTCCCGCGTGCCGTAGCGTTTCGTCGCGGCGGTCTGGGCGAGCACGATGAACGATTCCGTTAGCAAAGCATCGCCGCAAAGCACCGCCATGCCTTCGCCATAAACCTTGTGGCAGGTCGGTCGACCGCGGCGCAGATCGTCGTCATCCATTGCTGGCAAATCATCGTGGACCAGCGAATACGTGTGCATCAACTCCAGCGCACAAGCGGGAGCGAGTGCGTTAGAAACTTCCCCGCCACAGGCTTCCGCGGCTGCGAGACACAGCACCGGTCGCAGCCGTTTACCGCCCGCGAAGATGCTGTAGCGCATCGCCGCGTGGACCGTCGCAGGGCGCACCTTCGCCTTAGGCAGGAAGCGATCCAGCGCCGCATCCACTTCCGCAGCGCGGGTGGCGAGGTAAGTTTTGAGATCCATGGTCGTGGATCTAACTTCAAAGAATCTCCGCGATTTGCACCGCGTTCAGCGCAGCGCCCTTGCGCACTTGGTCGCCCACCACCCAGAGGTCGAGCGCGTTCTCTAACACGAGGTTCTGGCGGATGCGGCCGACGAGGCAATCATCCTTGCCCGTCGTGTCGAGAGGCACTGGGAAAACCTTGTTCGCCGGATCGTCTATCACCTGCACGCCCGGTTTGCCCGCATAGGCAGCGCGCGCCACGGCGGGATCGACGGGGCGCTCAAATTGCGCGGTGATCGAAACCGAGTGCGAACGATAGACCGGCACACGCACGCAGGTGCAGGAAACCCGTAGCTCGGGCAGCCCCATGATCTTGCGCCCTTCGTGCAGCATCTTGAGTTCTTCCTTGGTGTAGCCGTTGTCGGTGAAAGAATCGACTTGTGGGATCACGTTGAAGGCGATCTGACGCGGATAGACTTTCGGGGTGAATGTTTTGCCGTGAGTGATCGCTTTCACTTGTTCTTCCAACTCGATGATCCCTTGCGCGCCCGAGCCGGAGACCGCTTGGTAAGTCGACGCGATGATCGACTTCAGGCCGAACGCCTTGTGCAAAGGAGCCAGCGCCATCAGCGAAATAATCGTCGTGCAGTTCGGATTGGCAATGATGCCGCGTGGACGGTTTTTGGCAGCTTCCGGGTTGATCTCGGGCACCACCAAAGGCACGCCTTCATCCATCCGGAATGCCGAGGAATTGTCGATCACCACCGCGCCAGCGGCCGCGGCCGATGGCCCGAACTCCAGCGAAATTCCGCCACCTGCGCTGAACAGCGCGATGTCCACGTCGCCGAATGAATCGTGCGTCAGCTCTTCCACTACGATCTCTTCGCCGCGGAATGTCATGGTTTTACCAGCCGAGCGCGCCGAAGCGAGCAGCTTCAACTTGCTGAGCGGGAAGTTTCGCTGTTCCAGGCAAAGGAGCATTTCTACGCCGACGGCACCCGTCGCACCAACGATCGCTACATGGGGATGATTCATTTTATGAAAGTCGGCGTCTTTTGCCGGGGCGCGGAGCATAGTCAGATCCGCCGCGCTGGCAACCGATTCGTTGCCTCCGCCTCGCCACTATTTAAAACGGCACATCGTCGTCGAAATCGCCGTCATCCCGCAGGTCTGACAACGAAGGTTCCGCGCCACTCGCTGCGGCACCTGTGTCCGCCCGTCGCACTGGCGCTGGTCCAGCACCCCCGGCCTGAATCTTCCAACAGGCGAGGTTGACGTAGTATTTGCCATTATACTCGTTACCGCGGATGTCGAAGTTTACCGCGACGTCTTGCTCCAGATCGAAAGCATCCAGCAATGAGCACTTGTCCTTCACGACTTCAAACTTGAGGTCCTGCGGATACTTATCGGCCGCCGTCGTGACCACGAACTCGCGCTTGGTAAAGCCACTGGCGAACGACTGAGTCGTGCCGATCCATTTCAATTTGCCAGAGGTTTCGTACATGGCCGAAGTCTCTCAAACCGAGCACTGATGTCAATTGTGCAGGGTGGAGAGGGTATCTTAAGTTGCGCCTAATCGCATTTTGCCATCGACTCTGTTTTCTCTTCCATCATGCTCAATAGGCAATCCTAAGAAAATGACCTCCATTCGAATCAACTGGCCGATTGCAAGTGGCTGCTTTCTTATCGGCATCGCAGCTGCCTGTTTTTTTGTCATATGGTCAAAAAAAGAAGCGGGAGCAGATCGCGGACCGTTTATGGCAGCTCACCCCGAAGCGGGGGGGCAAAGTTCGACATCATCTGCGCGCAGGAATCGACCGGCTGATATTCGAGAGCGAGCCCTCAGGCGGAATTCTTCATCAAATCGTGCAAATTTATCGACGCGTCGTCTCGAAGATTTGAAACTTGCTGAAGATTTCGGCGCGATTTACGACGAATTGGCGGCTCTGGCGGAAGCTCAGCAGCTTGCCAATGTGAAAGATGTTCTCGCCGAATGGTGTCGCGCGGGAAGCATCGAGCTGGCTCAGTGGTCTCTGGCGCTCAGTCGGGAAAGCGATCCCGAGCTCAATCTTTCATTAAATGCGGATGCCCTATCCAATCCATCGGAAATCATTCGCGACATTGCGGCATCAGAGCTCGAGAGCGTTTCAGGGATCCATTTCGCGGATTCTGCACACGCGCGCTTGTGGTTGGTGTCGAAGCAGCGGCGATGACAGTAGGACCCGTGCCATTCCGGCTTATTGTGAGCGTTGGATCAACGATCCGGTCGTATTCCAATTTCCTGGACTCAGGACAATTCGTCCTCCAGGAAAGACCCTTGCGTACTGCCAATCTTCAGTAGCAGACATCACGACGCCTCGGCTGCCTACCATGATGGGGCCACCCATGAATTGGATGATTTGCGGGTCACTCACACAGTCGAACTGATTTGAGCGGATCCAAAGTTCATCCGATCCGGGCGCGTGCATCCACGCCTGGATTTCTCCTTGGCTCGATAACTTCATAAAGTTTTCGTCTGCGAGTCCTTCTTGGCTTATCTGGACTTCTCCCGTACTGATTAAAATGAACTGTCGGTGGATGATCGCAGCCGGGCCGGCGAGTTGGACGTGGTTTCGGTGAAGATCAACATGCCCACCGTCTTTGGAAATTAGTGCGATGGCGTTTTTGGAGTTTTCGCACATCGACAGTCCCCATGCGCCTGTCCATCTCCAGCATTTGGCAAAAGAGCTAAGGTCTTGGGCGAAGTTTTGAACCAGCTCCAGCGGTGCCATCGGATGCGGCAATTTCGCTCCTAAAGGAGTCAGATGCTCAAAATAAAACGGCGACAAATTCGAACTTCTCGTTCGATTCGGTGGAGCGGCCAAAGGCGTGCTTTTTGCCAGTTGAATCTCAAAGTGGCCGATCGCGTCGAAAATGAGATTTTGGGTTTCTTTCCAAAGCTCGCAACCCTCAAAGCTTAATGCGCCACGGTTTGCCAGAAATCCGTCACTTGCTTGAATAACTCCCGATTCAAGATCGTAAACCGCTTTGTTGGCGCGAAGCTTAAATGGCTTCAGATTTTGCGCTCTCTCCGCGAGATTCAAATCCGTAATCCGTAGTAAATTAGGGGGATTTTGAACTTCAGCTTTCGCTGCGGTGAAGTCTTGAGCCTTCAGAGTGCTGGGAAGAACCCGGAAATTGTAGAAAACCAGCCCAGGCTGAAAGATTGGGGCGATCGGTTCTTTTTTTATGCATTCCGAGGCATCGGAGCCATTGGTGCCGCACAACACCCATACGACACACAGCGCCATCCGCCAATTTTGACCAAGACTTTCCTTGGCGAGGCGGTAACTCATCGCGAATCAAAGGGTGATTTTCATCGTTTTGGATAGGGCCACGGTACCGACGCCGGGTGCCGCAACGGAAACCGTCAATGTCGCGTTGCCCGTGGGCATATATTCTGGAATGCTTACGATAAGCTCATCTGATTGGGTGCCCTTCAAAAAGGCTATGCCGTTGGACGTGGCTGCGGCGCCTCCGTCGGACGGCAGCAGCGTGGCCTTGCATGTTATTTTTCCTGAGAAAGAAATGGGAGTTTTTGAGCCCTCTGGAGTGGCTGACAGCACGTAATTGATCGTGACGTTTTGGTTGGCCAGAAGGTGAAGATTTGTCTCACTGAAAATGAGTTTCAATTGGCTTCCGATCCTAGCTTGGCTGACCTCTCTGCCCGTGACGGCTGAAAGGACCTGAAGACGACCGCCGATGGTGGGTTTCTTAGGAGCCCCGTGTGAGAGAGAACAACTCGCGGCAACCAATAGGACGGTGATCAGTGTTTTTTTGCGCATGACGAGATTGAGACTAAATTCTGGCGCAACATTGTCAATAAATCAAAATTCACAGACGCGCTTCTGGCGGGGGTAGTTGGTTAAAGGGTTACGCTAGCGCCGCGCACGTCCACGTCTTGCCCACCGATAATGCGGTGCGCCCGGACTGAAATGCAGTGCGCCCGGACTGAAATGCGGTGCGCCCGGACTGAAATGCGGTGCGCCCGGACTGGAATGCGGTGCGCCCGGACTGAAATGCAGTGCGCCCGGACTGAAATGCGGTGCGCCCGGACTGAAATGCGGTGCGCCCAGACTGAAATGCGGTGCGCCCGGACTGAAATGCAGTGCGCCCGGACTGAAATGCGGTGCGTTCGGACTGCAATGCAGTGCGCCCGGACTGAAATGCAGTGCGCCCGAAAGTTCTAGGGCAACCCACCGCAGATGTTGTGCGCAAAAAACGCCCGACTCCTTGGCAGGAGGCGGGCGCTAGAGGTGGAAGCCGGGAACTTACTTCGAGGACGAAGTGAAGCTCGCTTGGCTGGCGCCTTTTTTGATCTTGCTGGATTTGATCCAGCTCATCGTGGAGCGAAGTTTCTCGCCGACCTTTTCGATCGGGTGAGCGGCTTCGGCCTTGCGGATGGCGTTGAAGTTTTTGTTGCCGGATGCGTATTCAGCGGTCCACTCCTTGGCGAACTTGCCGTTTTCGATGGCCTTGAGTTGGGCGGCCATGCGCTTCTTGACGGAGGCGTCGATGATTTTCGGGCCGACGGTGACGTCGCCGTATTCGGCGGTCTCGGAGATCGAGAAACGCATGCCTGCGATGCCTTGCTCGTTCATGAGGTCGACGATGAGCTTGAGCTCATGAAGGCACTCGAAGTAGGCCATCTCGGGTTGGAAGCCAGCCTCGACCAGCACTTCAAAGCCTGCTTTGACGAGGGCGGTGGTGCCGCCGCAGAGGACGACTTGTTCGCCGAAGAGGTCGGTGACGGTTTCTTCGCGGAAGTTGGTTTCGAAGACACCGGCACGGGCGCAGCCGACACCACCGGCCCAGGCGAGCGCGGTCTTCTTGGCTTTGCCGGAAACGTCCTGGTGGATGGCGATGAGGCCGGGAACTCCTTTGCCTGCGACGAACTGCGAGCGGACCGTGTGGCCAGGGCCTTTTGGTGCGACGAGGATGACGTCAACGTTGTTAGGAACGGTGATGGTCTTGAAGTGAACGGCGAAGCCGTGGGAGAAGAGCAGGGTCTTGCCCTTGGTGAGGTGAGGAGCGATGTCCTTGTTGTAAACGGCAGGAATCACGGTGTCTGGGGTGGCGACGAAGATCACGTCGGCAGCCTTGACCGCCTCGGCAGTGTCCATGACCTCGAAGCCGAGCTTCTTGGCAACTTCGCGGGACTTCGACTTCGGGTAGAGGCCGATGATGACATTGAGGCCGCTGTCCTTGAGGTTGAGTGCGTGGGCGTGGCCTTGCGAGCCAAAGCCGATCACGGCGAGGGTTTTCTTCTTGAGAGGCGCAATCGGGGCGTCCTTGGTGGTATAGATCTTCGCGGCCATGGCAGAGCGTTTGGTTGGTTCGGTTAGGGCATGCCGCTGCCATCGGGGCAATCGGCGGAGCGGCAAATTGGCGAGATCGCGCGGCGGGGTCAAGCAACAACAGGCGAATTACGAAGACATCGGTGGTTTAACGCAAAAAACCGCCGCCCACGAGGTGTGTGGACGACGGTTTTTTGAGAAAAACAGCTTCTGCTTATTTTCCTGCGCGGAGGGCTTCCTCCTTGGCCTTGGCCTTGGCGATGACGTCGTCGGAGACGTTGCGTGGGCATGGGGCGTAGTGGCTGAACTCCATGGAGAACTGGCCGCGGCCGGAAGTCATCGTGCGAAGGTCGCCGATGTAACCGAACATGGCGGAGAGCGGAGCCTCTGCCTTGACGCGGATGCCACCTGGAGTTGGCTCCTGGCCTTGGATCATGCCGCGGCGGCGGTTGAGGTCACCGATGACGTCGCCGACTTTTTCCTCAGGGGCGAAGACGTCGAGTTTCATCATCGGTTCAAGGATCTGCGGAGCGCACTTGACCATGGTCTGGCGATACGCGGCCTTGGCGGCGATTTCGAAGGCGATGTTGCTGGAGTCCACGGCGTGGAAACCACCTTCGTTGAGGATGACTTTGAAGTCCAAGCAAGGGTAACCGGCAAGCGGTCCTTTATCGACGCAGGTTTTGAAGCCTTTTTCGACGGCGGGGATGAATTCTTTCGGGATGCTGCCGCCGGTGACCTTCGATTCGAAGATGAAACCGGAGCCGACCTCGCCTGGCTCGATGGTATAATCGATTTTTGCGAACTGACCGGAGCCACCGGACTGCTTCTTGTGGGTGTAGCTGTCGTTGACCATCTTGGTGATGGTTTCGCGATAGGCGACCTGAGGCGCGCCGACGGTGACCTCGACCTTGTGGGTGCGCTTGAGGATGTCGATTTTGATGTCGAGGTGGAGCTCGCCCATGCCCTTGAGGATCATCTCGTTGGTTTCGTCGTCGGTTTCGACGCGGAATGACGGGTCTTCCTGGATCATCTTGCCGATGGCGTTGGCGAGCTTTTCAGCGTTGGCCTTGTCCTTCGGAGCAACGGCGATGGAGATGACGGGATCTGGGAACACCATTGGCTCCAGCGTGGCCGGGTTTTTCTCGTCGCAAAGGGTGTGACCCGTTTGGACGTTTTTCAAACCGACGAGGGCGACGATGTCACCCGCTTGGGCGACGTCCACTTCGTTGCGGTCATCGGCGTGCATTTCGACCATGCGGCTGATGCGCTCGGTTTTGCCGGTGAAGGAATTGAGAACCGTGTCGCCCTTCTTGATGGTGCCCGAGTAAATGCGGGTGAAGGTGAGCGCGCCGAACTTGTCGTCCATGATCTTGAACGCCAGACCGCGGAACGGGGCGGTCGGGTCGATGATGGCGAACTTGCCGGTTTCGTTGCCCTCGGCGTCCACTTCGGGGAGTGGCTTGACATCGGTTGGCGATGGCAGGTAGTCGACAACGGCGTCGAGCACGAGTTGAAGGCCTTTGTTTTTGAACGAAGAACCGCAGTAGGTCGGGAAGAACGCGAGATCGATGGTGCCCTTGCGGATGCACTTCTTGATCTCGTCGATGGAAGGCTCTTTGCCTTCAAGGTAGGCTTCCATGATCGCGTCGTCCTGTTCGACGGCGGTCTCGATGAGTTGGGCGCGGTATTCCTTTGCCTTGTCCAACATGTCGGCGGGGACCTCTTCGATTTTGAAGTTTTCGGGTTGGCCGGATTCGTCCCAGATGTGGGCTTTCATCGTCAGCAGGTCGACAACGCCGACGAAGTCGCTCTCGGTGCCGATTGGCAGGACCATCACCAGCGGCTGCGCGCCGAGGATCTTTTTGACCTGGGCGATGACGCGGTAGAAGTCAGCGCCGATCCGGTCGAGCTTGTTGACGTAGATGACGCGGGAAACGCCGGAATCGTTGGCGTAGCGCCAGTTGGTTTCGGACTGTGGCTCAACGCCGCCGGAACCGCAGAACACGCCCACACCGCCGTCGAGAACTTTGAGCGAACGGTAAACTTCGATGGTGAAGTCAACGTGGCCGGGAGTGTCGATGACGTTGAATTGGTGGCCCTTCCAGAAGCAAGTCGTGGCAGCGGACTGGATGGTGATGCCGCGCTCGGCTTCTTGATCCATGAAGTCCATGGTGGATGCGCCATCGTGCACTTCACCGATTTTATGGATCTTGCCGGTGAGTTTGAGAATGCGTTCGGTGGTGGTCGTTTTGCCCGCATCAACGTGGGCGAAAATGCCGATGTTGCGGTATTTGCTAAGGTCCTTCATAACGGATAGTGGCTTCTAGTTGGCGGGCGACGGTTTCGCGCCGGGGGCAGATTCCTAGTCGGTCACGGCGATTTGGCAATCCTAGAGTCAGTTTCGTAGGTCTTTTTCGTTCGCCTCATGGGGAGTTTTTGTAAAGATGAGCGAAACGCCGAGGCGCAGAGGCCGCAGAGGGCACGCTGAGAGGGAGAAGTATCTCGGGCCTCGGCCCACAAAAAATATCCAGAAATCCTTCGCGTCTTTCTCCGCGACCTCGGCATCTCTGCGTTTCGCTTAATCCAAATATAACCGTTCCGGCTTGCTTCATCGCTGCGGGGAGATTTGGCTCGTCCCCGCGATGGCGAAATCCCAGATGCGACCCGTGGCGCGGCCGATTCGGCTCGATGGCCTGTCACCGATTGAGGTGGCTGGGCAGTTGAGGCATCTGGAGGGCTTGGTGTTTTTCGACACGGCGGCGGGCGTCCCCTCGGGAGGCCGTCAGTCGGTCTCGGTCATCGCCGCCCGGCCGCAGCGCGTGTTGCACGGAAAGATTGGCGAGCCAAGGGATTTAGAGATCCTCCAAGCCGCCTTGGCACAGGGACCGACAGTCGCAGGGGATCACGGATTCCCTTGTGGCGGGCTGTGCGGCTGGATCGACTACGAAGGGGACTTTGTCTTTGGCGACTACCCGGAAATGCTGGTCTACAGTCACCGCGATGACGCGTGGTGGGAAACCGGTCATTTGTCCGAGGAGCTGACTGCAAGCCCCAGCTCGGCCGAAATCAGCCAATTCGCGCACTTACTCAGTGGCGATGAGTTCACCGATGGCGTTGCCCGGATCAAAGAGTGGATCGCAGCGGGCCACATCTATCAGGCGAATCTTTCCCACGCCTTCGCGGCGGAGGTCACGGGTGACCTCTTCGGCCTCTACGAAATGCTGCGTGAGGTTTCCCCTGCCCCAATGGCCGCCTATCTCGCGCTGGATGGCCGGGAAATCCTGAGCTCCTCGCCCGAAACTTTCCTAAAAATCTCCGGCCGCGGCATCGAGACGCGGCCCATTAAAGGTACCCGCCCGCGTTTCGCTGATCCCGACGAAGATCGCCGCTCGGCCTTTGATCTACAGACCTCTCCCAAGGAAATCTCCGAGTTGGTCATGATCACCGACCTCCTGCGCAACGACCTTGGCCAAGTCTGTGAATTCGGCAGCATCGAAGTGGCCGAGATGCTCCAGCTCGAAACCTTCGAACAAGTCCATCACCTCGTATCCACCGTCACGGGAACCCTGCGGCCCGACGTCGATGCGCTGGCCGCCATTGCCGCGTGCTTTCCCGGCGGCAGCATCACCGGCGCCCCCAAAAAGCGCGCCATGGAAATCATCCAAGAGCTCGAACAAGCCCCGCGAGGCGTCTATTGCGGTGCCATTGGCTGGCTCGGCTACAATGGCGAGACTTCGCTCAGCATCGCCATTCGCACTCTCGTTCGCAGCGGTAACCGCCTCGTCTATCAAGTCGGTGCCGGCATTGTTGCCGATTCCGACCCACAGAAGGAATACGAGGAAACCCTTCACAAAGCCGCCGGCATCCGCCTCGCCGTCGAACGCTGGCAGAATAAGTCGCCTCTAACTCGCTGAAGAATTTTAGCCGCAAAAAGGCGAAAAAGGGGCGCAAGAAAAACAAACGATGTAGTCCGATCTTTGGTAGATGAAATTCGTCTTTAAGCCAATCGTCATCTTAATTTTTTTGCGGTTTCTTAAGCCTTTTTGCGGCTGAAATCTTCCACCCGTCGATCGCTTTGCCCCATAGGTATTTGGTGCTACTCATTCCTGATCGATCTGTCAGATTTTTGCCGCCTGATGACCCGGCTTCCTTCCAAAAACCTTGCCGCCGCAAAATGGCTTGCGATCCTCGCTCTCCTGGCCGTGGCGGTTGGCTCGGCTTCCGCCTTTTTCCTTTGGGCTCTCGACGCTGTGACGCTGGTGCGTTTCGGCAAGCCTTGGCTGCTTTACCTCCTTCCCGTTGCCGGTCTTTGTGTGGGGCTGCTCTATCATCTCTACGGCCAATCCGCGAGCGGCGGCAACAATCTGCTCATCGACGAAATCCACCAACCCGGCGCAGGGGTTCCGCGCCGCATGGCTCCGCTGATTTTGATCGGCACCCTCGTCACCCACCTCTTCGGCGGCTCGGCGGGGCGCGAAGGGACCGCGCTGCAAATGGGCGGCGGCATCGCCGCCACTTTCGGCCGGATTTTCAAGCTCGATGCCGCCTACGTCCGCATCCTGCTGATGGCGGGGGTCGCCGCGGGATTTGGCTCCATCTTCGGCACGCCCATCGCAGGCGCGGTTTTTGCATTGGAGGTGTTGATCGTCGGCAGGGTCCAGTACGACGCACTCGTCCCCTGTTTTTTTGCCGCCGTGCTCGCCGACTGGACCTGCCGCGCTTGGGGCGTTGGCCACACCCATTACACCGTCGCAGTACCTGCCGCGGGCCTGCTGCCAAGCGTCTGGCTGATGGGGAAAGTCGTCCTCGCCGCCGTTGCATTTGGCCTCGCCAGTTCGCTTTTCTCCACCCTGTCGCACCGCTTGGGCGATGCTTTCAAAACCTACATTCCCCGCGTCGAACTCCGCCCCGTGGTTGGTGGTATCCTCGTCATCGGCCTGTTTTTACTCGCTGGCACCCCTGACTATCTCGGCCTCGGCGTCTTGTCCGATCGGCCCGACGCCATCACCCTGCCCGCCCTCTTTACCTCCACCGAGATTCCTGCCGGAGCTTGGGCATGGAAACTCATCTTCACCGTCATCACCCTCAGCGCGGGATTCAAGGGCGGCGAAGTCACACCATTGTTTTTCATCGGCGCCGCCTTGGGGAACTTCCTCGCCTTGGCCCTCGGCGCGCCCGTCGACCTTTTCGCCGCGCTGGGCTTTGTAGCAATTTTTGCCGGAGCCACCAACACCCCCTTGGCCTCCACCCTCCTCGGCATCGAGCTCTTTGGCGCCGGCAACAGCCTTTACCTCGCGGCCGCCTGCATCATCGCCTACCGCTGCAGCGGTTCCAAAGGCATCTATTCCGCCCAACGTTTCCCCGGAGTTCATAACTGACTTGCCTGCCTGCGCCCGCGCCGCTATTCATCGCTCGCCCTGGCCGGCACCCATGCCCCCGTAGTTCAATGGATAGAACAAGGGTTTCCTAAACTCTAGATTCGTGTTCGACTCACGACGGGGGCACATTCAATCGTGGGCGTGACCGCGAAAATGGGGCATCGGGAAAATTGCTGTTTCATCTGCGCGGGTTTACGGTTCAAATCGACCGCGTCGCGGCCATTCAGGTCGGCGGCACCCATTTGTCCAAAATCTCATCTGCCATGTGGAAAGGCCGCTTCTCCCAAGATACTTCGTCACTCGTCCAGCAATTCGGCGAATCCATTTCGTATGACTGGCGGTTGTTCCCGCACGACATCGCGGGCTCCATCGCCCACGCCCGTGCCCAGCTGAATGCGGGATTGCTGACGGCGGCCGAGTTCTCCGAGATTGAAAACGGCCTGCGCGAAATCGAGGCCGACATCGTCGCGGGCAAGTTCGAGTTCCGCACCTCGCTGGAAGACATCCACATGAACATCGAGTCGGAGCTGACGCGGCGGATCGGTGCGGCGGGCGCGAAGCTCCACACCGCCCGCTCGCGCAACGACCAGGTCGCCACCGACACCCGCCTCTACTCCCGCACGCAAATCGACGAAATGTTGGCAGCGATCACGGGCTTGCAAATGGCGTTGCTCGACCGCGCGGACAAATACGCCGCCACGGTCATTCCCGGCTACACCCACCTTCAGCGCGGCCAACCCGTGACTGCGGGCCACCACTTCCTCGCCTACGTCGAGATGCTGGAGCGCGACAAATCCCGTCTCGTCGATTGCCGCAAACGTCTCAATGTCTCCCCTCTCGGCTCGGGTGCGCTGGCGGGTTCGACGATCAATCTCGACCGCCGCGCCATCGCCGCCGAACTCGGATTCGACGGCGTCACCCACAACTCGATGGATGCCATCGCCGACCGCGACTACATCGCCGAGCTCTTGTTCGTGATTTCGCTCTGCGGCGTTCACCTTTCGCGCCTCAGCGAAGACCTCATCCTCTGGTGCACCGCCGAGTTTGGCTTCGCCTCGCTGTCCGATGCCCACACCACCGGCTCCTCGCTGATGCCGCAAAAGAAAAACCCCGACGTCTGCGAACTCACCCGCGGCAAAACGGGCCGCCTCGTCGGCAATCTGATGAACCTGCTCGTCGCCGTCAAAGGCCTGCCACTCACTTACAACCGCGACCTGCAGGAAGACAAGCCGCCGCTTTTCGACTCGGTCGACACCCTGCGCCTGATCCTCGCCGTCAACACCGAGATGATTTCCGCGATGGAACTGCGCGAGGCCAACTGCCACGCCGCCGCCTCCGATCCCATGCTGCTGGCCACCGATCTCGCCGATTACCTGGTGAAAAAAGGCGTCCCCTTCCGCCACGCCCACGAACTCGTCGGCAAAGCCGTCGCCCAAGCGATCGCCACCCAGACCCCGCTCGACCAGCTCGATCTTCCCGCCATCGACCCTGCCTACGGTCCCGATGCCAAGGACGTCTTCTCGCTAGAACGTGCCCTCGCCGCCCGCACCAACCCCGGTGCGCCGTCGATCGCCAACGTCAAGGCCGAGATCGCGAAGTGGGTCGCCGCAATTTAATCTAAAAGGGAAAATAGAAACCACGAAAGACACGAAACTTCACGAAAAATCAAAGCGTTGAAGAAATGGCTCGGATCACCCGTTGGGTGGCGGCCAATCCTGTTTCAAGCTCTTCATTTTTTT
>JBAXLW010000031.1:0-21348 GCA_037134575.1 Verrucomicrobiota bacterium
GCGTTGCCGGCCACAAGGGCGGAGGCAGCGGCCAAGGCGCCAATGGTTTTGCAGTAGTTTTGCATTGTATTATTTTTTGGTTTTCGGTTGCTGCTTGCGTCCTTGCTGAACCGGTAGTCGGAACAGTGAGGAGCATCTCGGAGTTAGCATCTCGCATGCCAAAAAGCCTGCTTGAAACGTTCCGTTAGAGAGATGCTTAAGCTTTCCTAACGAATTGTCCAGAGTTTTTTTAGCAAAGATCTGCGTCCCGAATCGCCATTGAGTTAGCAATCGGGCCGGGGGGGTGCAAGCTAAAAGGTTAGATTTCAGTGAATACAAGGCATTGCGGGAAATTTAACGGATGGAATTAACGGGATTATGATCTTGGCACGGCACTTGCTTAGACAATTGGCGCAATCCTCGAAGATTTGGAATCGTCGGGACCAAGCAATCTACAATCCGATTAACCCTGACCATTATGACCTATCGACATCTCAATAAAATGCGGGCCCTCGCGGCTGCGGCAATCGCCTTAATCGCCATTCCCTTGTGCGTTCCTGCCTCTGCCCAGGACGCCGTGAGTCCGCCAGCCACTGAGGCTGCCGCAGCGCCGAAGCTTGCGCCCAGCCTCGAGCAGCGCATCGCGGGCCTTGAGGCATACATGAATAACGTCGACCCCAGCACCACGCTCAAGACGGCGAAGGACAAGGACGGCAAGGATGCGGTTCCAGAAGGTCTCACATCGGCTTCAGTGGGTATCGCCGGTCCGGGCCACAACGGCTGGATGATGACCTGCGCGGCATTGGTCCTATTCATGACTCTTCCCGGCCTCGCCCTGTTCTACGGCGGTCTGGTTCGAAAGAAAAACGTCCTCAGCGTCTTGGCCCAGTGCCTCGGCTGCGCTGGCATGGTGACCGTGATCTGGTGGGCCGTCGGCTACAGCTTGGTCTTCGGTAAGAGTTTCGGTTCGCCGTACCTCGGTGGATCTGAGTTCTTCTTCCTCAAGGGCGTAACCAGCGCTCCTAACACCGACTACTGCTACTGGGTTTCACAAAACGTGTTCTCCATGTATCAGTTGATGTTCGCGATCATCACCCCGGCGCTGATCATCGGTGCGATTGCCGAACGCATGAAGTTTTCCGCCATCATGGCCTTTATCTTTATCTGGATGTTTGTGATCTACATCCCAATGGCCCACATGGTTTGGGGCGTGACCGGTCTGATGAACGGTGTCTGGAACGGCGATGCTAAGATCGCAGCCATCGACTTCGCCGGTGGTACCGTGGTTCACATGACCTCGGGTTGGAGTGCGCTGGTGCTTTGCATCATCCTCGGCAAGCGCCTGGGCTTTGGTAAAGAAAAGATGTCCCCCCACAGCATGGTGCTCTGCATGGTTGGCACCGGCATGCTCTGGGTCGGTTGGTACGGTTTCAACGCCGGTTCCGCACTGGCTGCTGACGGTATTTCCGCTAACGCCTTCATGACGACTACACTCGCTGCCGCCACGGCTGGCTTCGTCTGGGCCATCTTGGAAAAAGTGATCAAGGGTCACGCTTCGATCCTCGGCATGTGCTCGGGTGTGGTTGCGGGTCTGGTGGTGATCACCCCTGCTTGCGGATTTGTGGATGCCACGGGCTCGATCATCATCGGCGTGCTCGCTGCGATCATTCCATTCATCTTCGTGATGTATGTCAAAGGCGCCATCGGTTATGACGACGCACTTGATACCTTCGGTGTTCACGCAGTGGGCGGTACCCTCGGAGCGATCCTGACGGGTATCTTGGCCACTAGCTCGGTCAATGGCAACCTCACGGAGGCCAACACCTACGCAGCCACCAACGGCTTGGCCAAGCTGGTTGCCAATGGCGGACTCCTCGGTCAGCAGTTGATCGCAGTCGGCATCACTCTGGTGATCTCGATTGTCGGCACGGTGGTGATTGCCATGATCGTGAAACTGGCAATCGGTCTCCGCCCAACGCCAGAAGCTGAGTCCGCAGGTCTCGACATCAGCGACCACGGCGAAGAAGGCTACAACATCTAATCGGTCACAATTTGAGATTCCTCACGCGGGCGGGCCAGCAATGGTCCGCCCGTTTTCGTTTGCAGCATTGCTTCGCGCAGGTTCCTCTATCGCCGTGACTGGAAAGCATTTGAGATTGGCACTGTGGACGGCGCTGCTACTGGCTGCCGCATTTACGGCGTGGGGCTGGCTCCGGCCTTATGCCTCGCAGCCCGATCCCGCCGCGCGTTGTCAGGTGGTGGAAACCTTGGTGACCCGCGACCAATCGTTTTACTGGGTCAATGTGCACTTGAAGGTGAATCCAGGGATGGCCCACGATTTGCAAAAGCCCGTCTATCTGACTACTGCCGCTGGAGTAAAACACGAGCCCGCGGATACGGCCTTTGCCGGGGTGGAGAGGCAATCGCCCACGGACATCTGGTTCAAGTTCTGGCTCGAAGCGACGGATCTTGCCGGGCCCCTCGTGCTGCATTTGAATGATGGGACGCTCTCCGTCAAATCCACTCAAGGGATTCCTGCGCTGCAAACCCCCGCTTCCAAAAACTTCACCACCCACTCATGGTAACTGCATGGCCTGGCTACTGATCGACAATTCTAACACGCGGACGAAGTTCGCCCTCGGCGATGCCGAGCGGCTGCTGCCGTGGTCCGGAGTTCTGCCCACGCCGGACATCTCGCCCGAGTCGCTGGCCCGGCTGTTAGCCGGGGTGGACTTTGAAGCGGTCATCATTTGCTCCGTCGTCCCCGAAAAGGCGGCGACTCTCAATGACTACTTCGCGGGGAAGTGGCCGTTGCATTTCCTCACCGCCCAGAGTTCGTTAGGGATGGCAATCGACTATCCGCAACCGTCGCAGATCGGCGCCGATCGTCTGGCGAATGCGGCGGGAGTGTTGTCCCGCCACGGCGTTCCCGCGATCATTATCGATTTCGGCACGGCGGTGACCTTCGACGTCATTTCCGCCGCACCCGCGTATTGCGGCGGCGTGATCGCACCAGGGCTGGGGGCGATGTCGGGCTACCTCACGCGCCAAACCGCCCTGCTGCCCGAGATCGAACTCGCCGAGCCCGATTCCGCGATCGGCAAATCCACTGTCCACGCGATGCAGGTCGGCGCGGTCTTCGGCTATCGCGGGCTGGTAAAGGAGATCATCGCGCGCATCTGCAAGGAGCTTTCGGGCAAGCCGCGAATCATCGCAACGGGTGGCGACGCCGCGCTGATTGCCCACGGCGTGTCTGAAATCGACATCGTCGATCCCGATATCACTCTCGACGGGCTGCGGCAGGTCGCGGCGCGGGTCTTTCTGGCGGGATGATCTAACGAAAAAGCTGTGCCGTTGGAACGGAAACTGTTATCTTGAATCTCGATATGATTG
The DNA here is from genome assembly GCA_037134575.1 of Verrucomicrobiota bacterium. GTDB lineage: Bacteria > Verrucomicrobiota > Verrucomicrobiia > Verrucomicrobiales > Akkermansiaceae > Luteolibacter. The sequence continues at coordinate 3,373 of JBAXLW010000031.1, forward strand.
AAAGCTCCCTCACCATCGGCATTGATTTTGGAGGCACGACCGTGAAAATAGCGGTGGTTTCCCAAAGCCATATCATCGACCAAGCCCCACCCATCGCCACCCAAGAGTACGCGGGGCACGGGGAATTGATCGGGGCGATCGTCCGCGTGGTGGAAGACCTGCGGACGCGCCATCCCAACATCGCCGCGATCGGTGTGGGGATGCCGGGCTTCGTCAATTTTGAAGAGGGACTGGTTTACAATCTAACAAACGTTAGAGACTGGGAATCCGTGCCTCTCAAGACGATCCTCCAAGAGCAAACCGGCTTGCCCGTGGTCGTCGATAACGATGCTAACTGCATGGCCTTTGCCGAGTGGAAGTGCGGGGCGGGTCGCGGTTTTCAGCACGTGGTATTCATCACGCTGGGCACGGGTGTCGGTGGGGCGATCATCGCCAACGGCCAGATGCTGCGCGGCGCACGCCACGGCGCGGGCGAAGTCGGCCAAACCTCCATCGACTACCAAGGGCGTGCCGGACACTATGGCAACCGCGGCGCGCTGGAAAAATACATCGGCAACAGCGAAATCACCGCGATGGCGTACGAGGCTTACACCGCGGCAGGCACCCCGAAATCGCCCGAAGATTGCGCGCCGGCGGCCTTGGCTGCTGACGCCCACCACGGCGATCCCATCGCGCTGGCCCAATGGGAAACGATCGGCAGGATGCTGGCCACTTCCGTCATGAACTGCTGCTGGCTGCTCAATCCCGAAGCGATCGTGATCGGCGGCGGAGTCGCGCGCGCGGGTGATCTTCTCTTCCAGCCGCTCACAGCGCATCTGTTGCCCCAACTTTCGGGACCGTTCAAAGACCACCTGATGCTGCTGCCCGCCGCATTCGGCCACGAGGCAGGGACTATCGGCGCTGCCGCGCTGGCCCGCGAGTTGATCTGACGCGTTGTTGAAAACGAGTTGCATCCCAGAAAAGGCTGGCGAAAATCGATGGATGGACTAAGCTTGGCTAAGATGATTATGGTAAATACTCATGAGGCGAAGGCGCATTTGTCTCGGCTTCTCGATCAAGCGGCTGCTGGTGAGGATATCGTCATTGCGAAAGCGGGTTTACCCGTTGCGCGTTTGGTCCGTTACGAAGTGACGCATTCTCCCCGCAAGCTGGGTTTGCTGAGCGGCAAAGTCATGGAGTCGGCGGATTGCTGGGAGCCTGACCTGGACATGGTAGCCAGTATTGATGGGCCACTCTACCATCCAGCAACTGCGGTTCGATCGGCGGAGGTCGCGACACTCCATAGGTCATGAGGTTGTTACTGGATTCTCATGTAGTCCTGTGGGCGATGACTTGGCCGGAGCGTCTGCGCGCCTCCACCAGGCAGGCGATTATTGCTCCGCAAAACGATGTATTTATAAGTGCCGCTACCCTGTGGGAGCTAAATCTGAAAGTGGGAAAGGGAAAGCTCGTCCTGCCCGATGAATTCGTAGGAACGCTCATCGCCGAAAACTTTATCGAGCTGCCGGTGAGTTGGCATCACACCAGCCAAATCCATCTCCTTCCCGCGATTCACGCCGATCCGTTTGATCGCCTGCTGCTCGCGCAAGCTCATTGCGAGGATTTGACCTTCATCACGACCGATCGGCTTTGCCTCCAGTACCCGGTGGCGTTGATGGAAGCGTGATGGTACGCCGGCTTGCGGTGGCGGGCGGGTTCTGCTAGGTTGGGGCATGGCCATTGAGACATTTGCGGGGTTTGCCCCATCCATTCATCACAGCGCGTTCATTGCCGCGAGCGCGGATGTCATCGGGCGGGTGACGCTGCACGAGGAATCGAGCATCTGGTACCACGCCACGCTGCGCGGGGACATCAACGAGATCGTGATCGGGCCGCGCTCGAATGTGCAGGATAATGTGGTGATCCACTTGGCGGACGATTACGGCTGCTACCTTGGTGAATTGGTGACGGTGGGGCATTCGGCGATTTTGCACGCCTGCACCGTGAAGGACGAGGTGTTGATCGGCATGGGGGCGATCGTGCTGGATGGGGCGGTGATCGGGGAGCGCTCGATCATTGGCGCAGGGGCGCTGGTGACGGGCGGGACGATCATTCCGCCGGGCTCGCTAGTCTTGGGCTCGCCGGGGAAAGTGGTGCGCACGCTGTCGTTGGAGGAGCAGTCCAAGGTCAAGGGCTGGGCGGAGAAGTACGTGCTGGGTTCCAGAAAGTATCTGGAGCGCTGATCCGACGCATATTTCCGCCAGAGTCCGGCCGATGGAAGAGGGCGCAGGTCGTTGGACCACGTGTCTAATCGATTTAACAAGCTTGCCGATGGATCGGCTGACATTGCCGATGGATCCGCTAACGTTGCCGATTAATCTGCTCACATTGCTGATTGATCCGCTAGCATTGCCGATTGATCCGCTAGCATTGCCGATGAATCTGCAGACAGTGCCGATTGATCTGCAGACAGTGCCGATCGATCTGCAGACAGTGCCGATCGATCTTCCGCGTGTGCGGGCCCCTTTCTACTGGGGATGTGATGATAGGAACGGGTTGTGAATCCGCTCCTCGCCGAGTGTAGTGGCTGGGCCGTGGCCGGGGAGGATCACGGTGGAGTCGGGCAGGGGAGTGAGGACCTGTCTCAGCGTTTGCAGGGCGTGTTGGTAGATGGCGGGGGTGGTGCAGCCGCCCATGGAGCCTGCAAACAAGGCATCGCCAGTGACCAGAACGGGCTGCGCGAGTCCGTCGATGTGGTAGCCGAGTGCGGGGTTGGCGTGGCCGGATAAGTCGCAGGCGCGCACGGTGAGGGGACCGCACGGAATGGCGTCGCCGGGTTTCATGGGGCGGGCGTTTTCGATGTGGTTGCCGTGGATGCGGTAGTCTTGGCCGCGCAGGGTGGAAATACCGCCAACGTGGTCGCGGTGGGCGTGGGTGATGAACACTTCATCGACACGGGGCACGTGGAGTCTGATCAGTGCGGCGGCGCAGGCCGTGGATTCGTAGCCGGTATCGCATAATATCGCAGTGTCGTCGGTCCAGATCAGCCAGGCATTGACCCGCTCGCCGTCAAACGGAAAGTCGAGCCGGTGGATGTTCGGCAACTTCAGCGGCTGGGGCAGGTAGTCGGGGTGGTGGGCCAGCGCGTCGGGTTTCAGGCCGAGGACGGTGGCGAGACGGTGGGCGGTCTCTGCGGAAAATTCGCCATCGGCAAAAGCGAGGACTTCGCTTTCGGAAAGTCCCGCCTGCCGGGCAGCGTCTGCGGGCGTCAGTCCGTGACCGCGCAGGGCTTTGCGGATGACGTAGGTGTAATCGTCTTCAAGCATCGGGGGGCGTTTCGCGGGCCTTGCGGGCCTTCGCACGAACTCCAATGAACACGATAACGCCGGCAAAAGCGAGGAAGATTGCGGCGGCGATGCCTAACACGGTGAAAAGTCGGCTGCTGGCGGAATCGACTTGGGCGTTGCTGACGTGGTCGGCGGGGACTTCGTCGGGCCTGCGGGAGAGGACGATTTTGCCGTCATTGACTTCGACGCGGGTGAACTTGGCCATCGCCGGGCCGATCACCGGGTCGGTCAGGTAGCGCTCCATGACGCGGTAGGGCGAAAACTGGCCGATGAAGCCTTGGGGCACTTGCACGCCGGGGACTTCGATGCGTTCCACCGCGAGAACCACCTCGTGTTTGAGCAGCTTTGGCCGGGCGATGAGGGTGGCGTTGAGGTAACGGCAGTCGGAGGCGATCCAGCTCGGTTCGTCTTTGCGGGCGAGGCGCGGCCTGCCATTGAGCATGAAGGAAATGGCGATGCGCAGGGTGTCGCCTTCGATGCTGACGACGCGGAAGGTGCCGCGCAGTTCTTTGAAGGGGGCGTAAGCGGCGATGGCGAGGTTGAGTTCGTCGGCGCTGAGCGCGAGCGAGGTTTCGCGGTTGCCCAGAAGTTGCTGGCGAAAGGCCTCGATGCGTTCGGTCAGCGGATTGAGTACGGCTTCTTGGTTTTCGATCGACGAGACCTCGACGGGAACCGGGGTGGTGGCGGTGAACTTTTCGATCGCACTGGATTGGCGGAAGAGGGTGGCAACGGAAAATCCGATCAGAAACACCATCACCACGAGGGCTGTGATGAGGATGGCACAGCCGGCGAAGGGGGAGCGGGCGCTGACGTCTTTGGGTGGTGTGGACGGGTTCATGAGTCGGATGGCCGGTCTTTTTCGTTGTCGATCAGCGGTAATTCGTCGCTGGTCGGCAAAAGGTGGGGTGGCGCGTCGTCGTTCCAGCCATCGTCACCCGCTTCATCGGTGGAGGTATTTTCCGTGGCGGCCTCGCGGCGGAGTTTGCGCTCCTCAGCTTCGCGGGCTTCCTGTTCTTCGCGGATGCGGGCTTTTTTGCGGTCGAAGTAGGCCAGCCAGATACAGATTTCGTAGAGAAAGATCATCGGTGCCGCCATCACCAGCATGGTGGGGATGTCGGGGGTCGGCGTCAGGACGGCTGCGGCGACAAAGATCGCCACGATCGCGTAGGAACGCGTCTTGGACATCGTTTCATAGCCTAGCAGTCCCAGTTTCACAAAGACCATGACCACCACCGGCAGCTCGAAAGACGCGCCGAAGAGCAGGGTGAACTGGGTGGCGAAGGAGATGTATTCGCCGATCCGCCAGTCGTTGGAGATCCCCATGTCGCCGCTCCATTCGTAGAAAAACTGCAGGGTCCGCGGTAGCACCAGGTAGTAGGCAAAGGTGGTGCCGGCGATGAAGAGCCCGAAGCCGATGACCATCGCGGGCCACAGCGCGCGCTTTTCGTTGCGGTGCAGGCCGGGCAGGATGAATTGGAGAATGAAAAGCAGTAGCAGCGGGAAGGATAGGACGATGCCCGCCACGAAGGAGAGTTTCATCGAAAGCATGAAACCTTCGGTCGGCTTCAGCGCGGACATCATTTTCAGGCTGCCCTGAACGTCGCTGTCGGTGGCGGGTTTGGTTTTGAGGAGCGCCTTGACTTGGTGTTTGAATTCGTCGCTTTCGGCCAGCGAATCGACAAAGGCGTCGCGCTTTTCCTCCGGCAGGACGAGGGCGGCGCGCAGCAGGCTGACGGATTTGGCGTGGAAAGTGAGTTCGTCACTGCCGAGCGAGCGATAGAAGATTTCGCGTTGGTCGGGTGGCAGGCTCATCGCCGCGTGTTCGACTTTGCGGGTTTTTTCCCAGACGTCCACCGTCAGCGGGCGCGGGGCATCCGTCGGCAGCGTCGCCTTGAGCTTGTTGACCATCACTCGGTCCACCGGGTAGCGGAAGAAATCCATGATCCGGTTGTTGAAGGTGAAGCACAGCAGCGTGGAAATCACGAGTGTGATCGTGATGCGGGTGATCATCGCCCGCAGATCCTCGATATGCTCGAGAAACGGCTTTTCGTGTTCCGGATGTGAGTGCTCGCGGAGCTGGATGACTTTTTTCAGCAGGTACATGCTCGTGGGAGGCAGATGAAACCTCGGCCAGCCCTTCTTCGCAAGGGTAGATGTTTTTGCGACGGTCGATTCTGGCGTTGCGATCTCTCTCGCCCCGTCATAAACTACCATGCGGCCCGACACCATGCTTCAACACGACTCGCTCATTCACGAATTTCCGATCCTCGATCAAACGATCCAAGGACGGCCTTTAGTCTATCTGGACAATGCGGCGACCACGCAGAAGCCGCTGGCGGTGCTGCTGGCATCCCGCCATTACTATGAGGCGATCAATTCCAACATCCATCGCGGGACCCATCACCTCGCCCGCTTGGCCACGGAAAGCTTTGAAAAAGCCCGCCAAACGGTAGCCACGCAGCTGAATGCAGCGAGTTCTGACGAGGTGATTTTTACATCGGGCACCACGGACGGGATCAATCTGGTGGCCAATGTCTTGTCCCTGTCGGGCCAGGTTCAGCCGGGCGATGAGGTGCTGATCTCAACCTTGGAGCACCATTCCAACATCGTGCCGTGGCAGATGCTGTGCGAGCGGACGGGCGCGATTCTCAAGGTGATTCCCTGCCACGAAGACGGGACTTTGGATCAAGAGGCATTCCACGCGCTACTCAATGAACGCACCAAGCTGCTATCTCTGACTTGGATTTCGAATTCGTTCGGCACGGTCAACCCAGTCGAGGAAATGGCGCAAGCGGCGAAAGCGGTTGGCGCGTGGGTGATGATCGATGCGGCGCAGGCCATCGCCCATACCCGCGTCGACGTGCAGGCGCTGGGCATCGATTTCCTCGTCTTTTCCGGCCATAAAGTTTACGCGCCAACGGGCATCGGCGTCCTCTGGGGCCGCGCCGAGCTGTTGAATGCCCTGCCGCCGTGGCGCGGGGGCGGCGAGATGATCGCTGAGGTGACTTTCGAAAAGACGACCTACAACGTCCTACCTTTCAAATACGAAGCGGGCACACCGAATATCGAGGGAGCCATCGCTCTTGCCGCCGCCTTCGATTTTGTGAATGACCTTGGCCTGACGGCCATCCAGGCGCACGAAAAGGCGCTCATTCGATCTGCCGCAGAGGCGCTCGCCGCGGTGCCGGGGATCCGCTTTTACGGTCCCGATGACCGGGCGGGTGCGCTTTCGTTCAATGTCGACGGCGTTCACCACTACGATTTGGGCACTTTGCTCGATCAAATGGGCGTGGCTGTCCGCACGGGCCACCATTGTTGCCAACCGTTGATGGCGCGCTTTGGAATCAGCGGCACGGTGCGGGCCTCGTTTGCGGTTTATAACTCCCAAGCAGATGTGGAAGCACTGGCTGCGGCTACCCACAAGGCAGTGTCCATGCTGCGTTGATTGGACATAGGTCCTATAGGTCCCATAGGACTTATATCTAGCCTTGAGCGCCCCGGTAAAACCTAGCAGACTCTCCGGCATGAACATCGTCCTTGGTATTTCGGGGTCCATCGCCGCTTACAAAGCGGCCGATCTTGCCTCGCAGTGGATCAAGCTGGGCCACCAAGTCCAAGTGGTGATGACGCGCTCGGCGACCGAATTCATCACCCCGCTCACCCTTCAGACGCTGACCCGCCAGCCGGTGCTGGTCACGCTGGAGGATGAAAAACAATCGTGGAAGCCGGGACACATCGAGCTGGCCGACCGCGCGGATTTGTTGGTCGTGGCACCCGCCAGCGCCAATGTTCTGGCGAATTTTGCCAACGGCCTGGCCCCGGACCCGCTCGCGTCGATCTACCTCGCCCTGCCGCGCAGCACGCCCGTCCTGCTGGCACCGGCGATGAATGGCAAAATGTGGCTGCACCCCGCCACCCAGCGCAACATCGCCCAGCTGACTGCCGACGGTTGTCATTTCGTCGGCCCCGCGGAAGGGGATCTCGCCTGCGGCTATGAAGGCATCGGCCGCTTGGCCCCGGTGGAGGAAATTCTCGCCACAGCGGCGACGATGCATTGAGCGAAAGCATTCGCTGAGGGGGATGGTGGATTTTGTTCCACCGCAGATGCGTTTCAGGGTTGAGTCTGCGGCAAAATTTCGCGAAAACCTCCGCGGATGAGAATTTTGGTCGTTGGCAAAGGTGGGCGCGAACACGCGCTGGTTAGGGCACTCGCGGAATCACCGGGCAAGCCCGAGTTGTTTTGCTTCCCCGGTAGCGAGGCGATTTTTCAACTGGCCAAGCCCGTCGCGGCCGATGGTCTGGAATCACTGATCGAGTGGATGAAATCCAACGCGATCGACCTCTGCGTCGCGGGCGAGGAAAGTTACCTCGTGAAAGGCGAGGGCCTGGCCAACCTCTGCGAGCGCAACGGCATTCCCTGCTGGGGGCCGCCGAAACAATCGGCACAACTGGAAGCGAGCAAGGAGTTCGCGAAGGAGTTCTTGGTTCGCAATGCCATTCCAACCGCCCGCGCCACGGCCACCGATACGCTGGAAGAAGCGGTCGCGGCCATTGCCGGAGAATACCCGACGGTTTTGAAATTCGATGGTCTCGCTGCAGGCAAGGGCGTGGCAGTCTGTCCGGACGAGGCCTCCGCCCTGAGTTTTCTGGATGAGGTGTTCACGCAGCGCCGCTTTGGTGCGGGGCGCGTGCTGGTGGAGCAATGCCTGACGGGTCCCGAGGTTTCCGTTTTCGCGGCGATCGTGGATGACCAATATCTCATTTTCACGCCGGCCCGCGATTACAAGCGCGCCAATGACGGCGACCTAGGGCCGAACACCGGCGGCATGGGGGCGGTTGCCAGTCGCAAGCTCGTCTCGCCGGAGGTTCTGGCGCGCATCGAAAAAGAAATCGTCCAACCGACGGTCGATGGGCTGCGTCGCGAAAACTTGCCGTATCGAGGATTCCTCTACTTCGGCATCATGCTGACGCCGACCGGCCCGCAGGTGATCGAATACAACTGCCGTTTCGGCGACCCCGAGTGCCAAGCGGTGATGCCCTTGGTTCAGGGCGACTTGGCGGAATTTTGTCTGGCTGGCGCGAAGGGCGAGCTCCGCCGCGACCTGATTTCCTTCAACGACGGCTGGAGCGTCTGTGTCATCCTCGCCTCCGCGGGGTATCCCGAGACCTCGCGCAACGGCGATCGGATTTCCGGGATCGAGAAAGTTGGCAACGCCCGCGTCTATCATTCCGGCACCCGCCTCGCCGCCGATGGGGTATGGGAAACTCACGGCGGCCGTGTGCTGGCTGTTGTGGCGGGTGGCGACACCCGTGAGGCAGCCGTCGCCCGAGCGCATACAGCCGCCGACCAGATCGGATTTGAGGGATTGCAACGCCGTCGCGATGTGGGCATTCTTAATTTTTAATCCTCTACGATTATGGAACATCTACTCACAGCCGATGACATCGCCGCGGGTGTGGAGCGCCTCGCAAAGGCGATCCGCGAAAAACATGGCGATCAACCAATCGCGCTGGTGGGCATCCGCAGCCGGGGAGATGAAGTGGCGGAACGGATTTTGACCATGCTTTCGGAAGAAGACCGCGAGCTCGCCTTCGGGGTCTTGGATATTTCGCTCTATCGCGATGATTTCGAGCATCTCCACGAAAACCCACGGCTTCAAGAAAGCGACATTACGTTTCCGGTCGACGGTGCCCACATCATCCTTGTCGATGACGTGCTTTTCACCGGTCGGACGATCCGTGCCGCGCTGGATGCGCTTTCCGACTACGGTCGCCCGGCCAAGGTCGAGCTGGCGGTGCTCATCGACCGCGGCCACCGCGAGATGCCGATCCAGCCAGACTATGTGGGTATCGTTCTCGACACCCGCCGTCAGGATCGCGTAAAGGTCTCACTCGTAGGCACTGACGGATTGGACCAGGTTCAAATCGTTGAAAAGGAAAAACCATGAGTCTCTTGCCGCAGCGCAAAAAATCCTCCGAGGAAGTCGCGAAGCTCCGCGAATCCCTCGGTATTCCCGGCGAATCGCCGGGTGAGGAAACGCTGCCTGCCGAAATCCTAAGTCTTCCGATCGATCCTCAAAGCACAGCCGCCACGATCCCCGAGCCGTTCCCCCATCTGCCGGTCAAACCACCCAAACCGGTCACCTCGCTGCGCAAGTCCGAGCAGTTTCCGCCGCCCGTCGCCCGCCCCATCGTTCCGGCTCCTGACTCCCAACTGCCCAGCTACCGTCGCAGCGATGACGAGATCCTGGAACTCCGCCGCCAAGACGCGATCCAGATGACCGCGCCGCCCCTGCATCCGCAAATGCGGATCGCGCACCCAGTCTGGATTGGGCTCGGTTACCTCGCGGTCATCGGTCCCGCAGTAGGGATTTATTTTTATGGAATCGATATCCGCATGGCTGCGGTTTGCGTCATCGCCGCAATTATCGTTGCCACCTTCATTTTCTTCAAAAAAACCTACTCGCGGCACCACGCGGCCTTCATTGCGATGATGGCATTGCTTGTCATCGTCTTCGGTGCGCTCTATTACTTTCCCCAACTCCGGCATGGTACGTAAAGACCTACTCGACATCTCGTCGCTCGATCGTGAAGAAATCGAACATCTGCTCGATCAATCGATTCCTTTCAAAGAGCTCTTCACGCGCTCGGTGAAGAAAGTTCCGGCTCTCAAAGGCAAGTCGGTGCTGATGCTCTTCTACGAGCCAAGCACCCGCACCCACTCCTCCTTCGAAGTCGCCGCCAAGCGCCTCTCCGCGGATGTCACCAACTTCGACGTTGCCCACTCCTCGATCACCAAAGGCGAGTCCGTCCGCGAAACCGTCGAGACGCTGCAGGCGATGCGCACCGACTACATCATCGTCCGCCACGGCCGCTCCGGCCTGCCCGGCATGATCGCCAAACAAACCAAAGCCTGCGTCATCAACGCGGGCGATGGCGCACACGCCCATCCCACCCAAGCGTTGTTAGACGCCTTCACGATCAAGGAAAAGTTCCCCGACCCTGTTGGCAAAAAGGTCCTCATCGTCGGCGACATCCTTCACTCGCGCGTCGCCCGTTCGACCAGCACCATCCTAAAAAAGCTCGGTGTCGACGTCGCCTACCTCGGCCCCGGCTCGCTCGTTCCGCGCAGTGGCCCCGAAAATATCCGCCGCTTCACCGACTACAAGGTGGCCATGGCCTGGTCGCCCGACGTCGTCTATCTGCTGCGTGTCCAGATGGAGCGCCAAGATGCCCAATACTTCCCGAGCCTGCGCGAGTATCATAAACTCTACGGCATCAACGACGCTCGCCTCGAAGAGATCCGCCAGCGCGGCCTCTACCTCATGCACCCCGGTCCCGTGAACCGCGGCGTCGAACTCTGTGACGCCGTCATGGACTACGAACGCTGCCTCATCAACGACCAGGTCGAAAACGGCATCGCTGTCCGAATGGCAGTGCTCTACTGGCTGAAGCCGGAATTGGCGATCTGACAAACCACTTGACCCCCGTATTCCAAGTCTTAATTTAAGTTCATGACAGCCATCGCAGAACAACTTTTTGAAACGGCCATGGCTCTTGGTGATGAAGAGCGTATCGCCTTGGGGGAGAGGCTGATTGAGAGTGTTTACGACGATCCTGAAATCTTAGCAGAGCAGCTTGAAATTGCCAAACGACGTGCTGCCGAAATTGAATCAGGAGTGGTAAAAGCGATTCCGGGCGATGAAGCCCTCAGGATGATTCGTGAAGCCCTCTCCGGAAAAAGACGCGGCGCATGAGTTTCCGATTCCATCCTGAAGCTTACGATGAATTTCGTTTGGCGGCCTTTTGGTATGAAGATCAGGATATAGGCTTGGGTGACGATTTCATTGCTGAGGTTGACAGGGCTGTAGCCTCTATCGTCTCAGATCCATTGCGATTTCGTGTGGCTGACGGGCCAGATCGCATATGCCGAGTGAAACGCTTTCCGTACTCCATTCTCTATCGCTACGATCCTGTTACGGCTTCGGTTTTGATTTCCGCGGTTTTTCATCAAAGACGCCATCCTCGTTCGTGGTTGAATCGCATTCGCAGCTTCCCAACATCGCTCGAATAGATTTCCCAGTTTGTGAACTACCTATCATCCACTATCTCCTAAAAACTTTGCGTCCCTTGGCGGCCTTTGCGCCTTGGCGGTTAATTCTTCCTCTCCCATGACACTCCTCATCACCAACGCCCGCATCGCCTCCGAAAACTCTCCGGATCTCACGGCAGCGGATGTGCTCATCGCCGACGGAAAAATCCAACAAATCGGCCAAGGTCTAACGGCCCCCGATGGCGCGCGCGTGATCGACGCCAGCGGCCGGGTGTTGGCCCCCGGCATGTTCGATGCTCACGTCCATTTCCGCGAGCCTGGTTTCGAGGCGAAGGAAACAATCGCATCCGGCAGTGAAGCGGCGATCAACGGCGGTATCACCGGCGTGGTGATGATGCCAAATAGCAGCCCCGCGATTGATTCCGCCACGGTCGTGGCCAACGTGCTCGACATCGCCAAGCGCACGTCCCGCATTCCGGTTTACACGTCCGGCTGCGTGACCAAGGGCCGCCACGGCAAAGAGCTTGCAGGCATCGATGGCATGCGTGCGCTCGGCGTGACTATGCTGACCGACGACGGTGACACCACGGGCGATCCCGCGGTGCTGCTGCGCGCGATGGAATACGCCACCGAGTTCGGCATGTTTTTCGCCAGCCACTGCGAGGTGCCCGAACTCGCTGGGCCACGCGCGCTCAACGAAGGAGCTGTTAGCTACCGTCTCGGCATCAAAGGTTCGCCCGCCTGCGCCGAGGAAATCATCATCGACCGCGACATCCGCCTGGCCCACGCCGCCGGTGCGCACATCCACATCCAGCACGTCTCCAGCAAGCTCGGTATGGAAACGATCCGCTGGTGGAAACAACGCGGCGACGTCAAAGTCACCGCCGAAGTTTCTCCGCACCATCTGTTATTCACGGACGAGCACATCGGCGACTACGATACGAACTACAAAATGAATCCGCCGCTGCGCACGCAGGCGGATAATGAAGGGCTTCTCCAAGGCCTCATCGACGGCGTCTTCGACCTCATCGCCACCGACCACGCGCCGCACACGCCGTTCGAGAAATCGCAGGATTTCATCAGCGCGCCCAACGGCATCACCGGCATGGATACCGCGCTGGTCTCGCTCTATCACCACTTCGTCGCCACCGGTAAATTCGGCTGGGATCTCATCGTCAAACGCTACTCCGCCGAGCCGCGCCGCCTGATGGGCCTGCCCGCCGTCTCGATCGAAGTCGGCCAGCCCGCCGACCTCATCCTCTTCGACACCGAAGCGGAAACCACCTTCACGAAAGACTTCATGAAGTCGAAATCCCAGAACACCCCGTTCATCGACCAAACGCTCAAGGGCAGCGTCGATCTTGTTGTCTTGGGTCAAGAAATCCTGCTGGAGCGCCTTTAATCGGCGAAGCCAGCGTTCCAGAGCGGTTGCTACTTTACAAAGATCAGCGGCGCTTCGTCGGTTTTGAGGTCGTGCAGCAGTTTGGCGATACTTTGGGTTTGTCCGGGCAAGATCCGATCGGGGCAGATTTCTGCGAGTGGCTGCAGCACAAACCGCCGCTGCGCAATGCGCGGGTGGGGGAGTTCCAAGTCGTCTGTGGCGATCACCTCGTCGCCAAAATAGAGCAGGTCGATGTCAATAATTCGCGGGGCATTGCGCTCGGGCGCTGCGGCGCGTCCGAGTTTTCTCTCAATCGACTGGGTGATGGCTAACAGATCAGTGGCCGTGCCATCGAAGGCGATTTCGATCACGGAGTTGTAGAACATGGGCGACCCCGGCGGGCAGAGCAGCGGCTCTGTCTGATAGGTGGATGCCTCTAACGACGACTCGCCGGGACTGGCGATTTTTTTCAGTTCATCGCGGGAAGCCATCAGGTTGGCGAGGCGATCTCCGAGATTCGACCCCAGAGCGATGGCGACACGGGGCATGATTCAGTCTTCCAGGTTTTCCAAATAGGTGATGCCGTTTGCCTTCATCCGCTCGTCTGCCTCGGCGACTTTGGCCGATGGAATCACGACGGGTCGCTCGGCACCGAAAAGCTCGATGACAAAAAATTCCGGCATCTCCTTCGGGTGGAGCAACGCGGAGGCGTGGGGCAGATCGCGGACTTCCACGCCGTTGATCTTGTTCACGGCAAAGCCGGTGAAGTCGGAAAGCTGGCTGGTCACCGGGTCACTTTCCACGCGAGTTAATACGACGATGTCTATGTGTTTTTGGAATAATCCCTTCGGCACATAATCGGTGTAGAGTCGGCGCAAGGTGATGTCGTCAAACTTTGCCGCCGCAAAAAGATTGGTGTCCAGCGGCTGGAAGACCAAGCCCGCAAAGACCAAGTAGCGCGGCTTCTTTTCGTACTGGATCGCATACATCCGCGACCATTCCAGCGGCTTGAGGGTGACATCGACATCCTTGGCGACGCCGTCGCGCAGGAAGTGGACCGCCACCTTGTCTCCGGTAAATTTCCGCTCCACGATCTCGTTGAAATTCACCTCTTCGCCATCGATGCTGATCATCCCGTCGCTGTCCACCGGCTTGCCGTCCAGTGACATGAGGACATCCCGCGGTTGCAGCGCGCCGTCGCTGGAGCTGGTGGCCACCACGTCAGTGATGAGGATGCCCCGGCCGTCATTGGGTAGGCCCAGCGCCTTGCGCATCGCCGGATTGTGGAGGGGGAACTCGCTGATCCCGAGGTCGGCGTAGGAGTCATATTTTCCGTCTTCGATGTCTTTGAGGAAGCGGCGGATCACCGGGGTGGGGATGATGTAGCCCGTGTTGTCGGCTTGGCGCAGTCCCTGGAATGCGACCCCGACGACCTTGCCATCCTGCACACATGGGCCGCCCGAGTTGCCGGGATTGATCGCGGCGTCGATTTGGATGACCAGGTGGGTATCCGCGCGGGAATGTGAGTAGGGCTGGAAATCAATGCGAGAGACCACGCCACGGGTAACGGCCAGTCGTTCGCCGCCGATCGGGTAGCCGATCACGCGCACCTGAGATTCCAAGCTGGGGATGCCGCCGAAATCAAAGGTGGGAAAGGACTCGAAGTCCTTGAAGTCCTCGACGGAAAGCAGTGCCAGATCGCAGTCGTGGGCGATGAAATCAATTTTTGCCGGGTACTTCTTCGGGCTGCCATAGACGGTGATCAACACGCGTCTGGCGTCGGAAACGACGTGGGCGTTGGTCAGGATTTTGTTTTTACCAATTAGAAAGCCCGTGCCGATGCCGCCCCCGAAGCGGCCGGAGTTCCATGGGGTTTGGTAGTCCGAAGTCTGGCTGGCGACCTCGACGCGCAGCACCGATTTGTAAATGGCCGACGGCGCGCTAGGCGTCTGTGCGACGGCGAATGGAGCGAAGTGAATCAGCAAGAAAATGGCAGCAATCAAACGAATCATAGAACTTGTCAGTAATCTGATGGTGCGCGACGCGACTCGCAAACGAAATCTCCGCGATGGTTCGGACTTGCCGCGAGTCGCGGTGGGCCTTATTTCCATCTGCCATGGATCATCATGTTTATTTCTGGCTGAAGGAAGAGCGCCAAAACGACGCGGATCGCGCGACTTTTGAGCAAGGGTTGGCGGATTTGTTGGAAATCGACCTGGTAGCGGATGGTCGTTGGGCGGTGCCCGCCGAGGTGCCAGCCCGTCCCGTCTTGGACCAGTCGTGGGACTACGCGCTGACGATGCAGTTCGAGACCCTCGCCGAACACGATGCCTATCAGGACAACGTGGATCACCTCGCATTCCTCGCCGCCTTCAAGGAATGGTGGGCGCAGGTGCAGGTGAAGGATCTCGCATAAGTCGAGACGCGCGGAGCGGTTAAAGGCCGCTCTTCTGGATCAAATCGCGCAGCTGCGTTTGGAAGGCCATGATGTCGTCCTGACTCGGGCGGTAGCCGGAGGTGTCGGGGTCAAGGCTGGGCCGACCGGTTTGGTCGAGCAGCCAGACGGCCGTTTCGCCATCGCTGAAGGTTACTTTGCCGCTCACCATGGCGCCGGGCAGCGTCAGGGTGTCCATTGTCGTGCTCACATGGCCGGTCGGAATTGGTGCGGGCTTCTCGTCTTTTTTCGGTTCCGCCTTGGGTGTTTCGATCAGCTCGATGCCGAGGTCGAGAATCAGAAAGCGCGTGTCCATGTAAGTGAGGGCGTGGCCGAAATCTTCCTTCATGTGGCTTTGAAGATCCGACATGGTGGCTCCCTCGGCGGCCCATTGTTTGAGCGCGTCTTTTTGTGGGGGGGTAAGTTGGCTGGCACTGAACATGCCGCATTTTCCGACATTTCTCAGCAATTGCCAAGCTTCAAGAGAGAAGAGGCGTTGATATAGGTCCTATAGGACATATAAGACCTATCCATTTCGATTTCTCAGGGGAAACAAAGCCCGCGCTTGCCTCTTCCGCGGGTGAGGCAGAAAGTCTTTGGGTGCTGCAGACCCTCCGCGATCATTTTGGCCACGCTGCCTTCCGTGGCGGGCAGGAGCCGGTGGTCCGTGCGTTGTTAGAGGGCCGCTCCGCGCTGGCGGTTTTTCCGACGGGCGGCGGGAAGTCGCTTTGCTATCAGCTGCCTGCGTTGTTGTTAGACGGTCTCACCTTGGTGGTTTCGCCGTTGATCGCGCTGATGAAAGATCAGGTTGATGCGCTCGTCGCCAAGGGGATTTCGGCGGCGCGGCTGGACTCCACGCTCGACGCCGAAGAGGTCCGCGACGTTTACGCACGGCTCGATGCGGGCAGCCTCAAGTTGCTTTACATCGCGCCCGAACGCTTTGCCAACGAGGCGTTTCGCCAGCGCTTGAAGCGCCTGCCGATCCAGCTTGCTGCGATTGACGAGGCGCACTGCATCTCGGAGTGGGGCCACAACTTCCGGCCGGATTATCTGAAACTCGCGAAGATCTGCCGCAGCCTCAAGATCCCCCGCGTGCTCTGTCTCACCGCCACGGCCACGCCCAAGGTCGCGCGGGAAATCCGCAAGCACTTCCGCATCGCCGCGGCGGACCATGTCCAGCTAAGTTTTCATCGTCCGAATCTCGACCTGCGCGTCACGCCCTGCACCGCCGAGGAGCGGAAATCCCTGCTGCTGGAAAAACTAAGCACCGTCGATGGGCCCGCCGTCGTTTACGTCACCCGCCAGGAAACGGCGGAGGAAGTCGCGACCTTTCTCGCCAAAAGCGGCCTCTCCGCCCGCGCTTATCACGCCGGTCTGCCTGCCGAATTCCGCGCCGATGCGCAGGGCGCGTTCATGGCGGGCGATACCCGCATCATCGTGGCGACCATTGCCTTTGGCATGGGCATCGACAAGTCGAACATCCGCGCCGTCTATCACTACAACCTGCCGAAAAGCCTCGAAAACCACACCCAGGAAATCGGCCGTGCGGGCCGCGATGGTCAGTCCGCGATCTGCGAAATGCTGGCCTGCGGCGACGATCTAACGGTGCTGGAAAACTTCATCTACTCCGACACGCCCTCACCCCGCGCCCTCGGCAATCTCATCGACCGCGTGCTGCGGCTCGGCCCGGTGTTCGACGTCTCACCCTACGATCTTTCCACCCTCTGCGACATCCGCCCGAGCGTGATCGCCACTGTGATGACCTACCTGGAGATCGACGGCATCATCGAGGCGACCGGCACATTCTACGCCACCTATCGGGCGAAGCTGCTCAACACCCCAGAGAAAATCCTCGCCGGTCGCGCACCCGCCGAGCGGAAATTCATCCAACAGATTCTCGATTCCGGCGAACTCAAACGCTGGTGGCTCTATTTCTATCCGACCCTGCTCGCGGAAAAGCTCGGCACTTCCCGCGACAAAATCGTCTCCGCCATCAACGGCATGCAGACGGCGGGCGACATCACGCTCGGAGTCTCCGGCGTCCGCCACGGCTACAAACTCAAAAAAGACCCCGGCGATCTCAAGCAGCTCAGCGAGCGATTGGTCGAAAAATTCCAATCCCGCGAGCTGGCCGATCTCGCGCGGCTCAGTCAGGTGTTAGGGTTGTCCGCCTATCGCGGCTGCCTCACCGGTTATCTCACCAAACACTTTGGCGAGACCTTGCCGGAGGCCTGTGGCCACTGCGACCGCTGCCGCGGTCTGCCTGCCAAAGTCATCAAGCGCCGCAAATTCCGCCGCGCGACCGACGAGGAAATCCGCGCCGTGAAAAACCTCGTCGATGAAAAACACGCCGCGCTGGCCACCCCGCGCCAGCTCGCGCGTTTCCTCTGCGGCATGGCCAGCCCCGCTGCCACCCGCGCCCGACTCACCCGCCACGAAGCCTTCGCCCTACTCGCCGATCTACCCTTCGCCGAGGTGCTGGTCATTGCCGAGGTGGCATAATAAGGGATCGAGTGCGGTGCGCCAGACCCGGAATGCAGTGCATTCGGCCCGGACTGCAGTGCATCCAACCCGGAATGCGGTGCGCCCAACCTGAAATGCGGTGCATCCAACCCGGAATGCAGTGCGCCCAACCTGAAATGCAGTGCGCCCAACCTGAAATGCGGTGCGCCCAACCTGAAATGCAGTGCGCCCAACCTGAAATGCGGTGCGCCCGACCTGAAATGCAGTGCGCCCAACCTGAAATGCAGTGCGCCCAACCTGAAATGCAGTGCGCCCAACC
>JBAXLW010000032.1:0-21344 GCA_037134575.1 Verrucomicrobiota bacterium
AGGTTAGGACGCGATCGTGGGCTCGTAAAGGCGGATGGCGCTCTGGTAAATCACGATAGTACTGTTCCCATACTCTCGGCGGGCGATCAGAGAGAAATTCTCTGAGATGGGCGACGCGAGGTGTGAGGAGATTTCTGCAATCAGCCAAGCGTCGGTGGCAAGCCGCGGTGCCAGCAGGTCGCTTTTGAGTAAGTCAGAGACGTGGTCGGTGTCGCCGTAGTGTTTCCAGTACGGTGGGTCTGCAAAGATCAGGTCATAGCTGGCGGCGTCGCGCTTGAGGAATGGGATCGCCTCGGATTTAACGGTCTGTCCGCCGCTGAGTCTGGCTTTCTTGAGGTTTTCCTGAATGGTGCTGATGGCGTGTCGTGACTCGTCGACAAAGGTGCAGAACGCCGCGCCGCGGCTGAGAGCCTCGAGCCCGAGTGCGCCGGAGCCGGCGAATAAATCCAGAACGCGCGCGTTTTCCACGCGCTCGGCGAGTATCGAGAAAATCGCCTGGCGTACGAAATCGGTGGTAGGGCGCGCGACCGCCGAGGGGACCTTGATCGCGATGCGACCGGCTTTTCCAGCAATGATCCTCATGGGTCAGGGTTTAGGCGCCGTTTTCGGAGCGGGGGCAGCCTTGGCCTGAGCGATGGGGAAACGGATGACCAGGCTCTTGTCGAGCAAACGCGTCCCTTCGCTAGAGAGTTCTTGCGCCCGGAAGACGATGATGCCGAATTTTTTGTTGGCGAAGCGACCGATCGCAAAGTTCTCCTTGGATTTGCCAAGGCCGGTTTCTTCTTCGAATTTCCATTCGAGCCCGGTCCATTCACCGAGGATGCTGGATGCGTCAGCCTTGATGTCTTCGATGCGTTTCAACTCACCATTGGGCGAGCGGAAGCTGTCGCTTTTGGCGGAATAGCGCAGGGTGGATAACGAACCGGCTCCGCCGGTGGAGGTGACCGCCCAAGTGTCGCCGGCAGTCGGGCGCAGGAGCAGGACCACCTCTTCAACCGGCTTGAACTCGCGTTTGTTCCAGAGCGCGAGATACTCGTCGTATTCCGGCTTGGTTAGACCGAGTCGTTCGTCGTAGGGCAGCGGGGTGCCAGGCTTGGCTTGACCGGAGAATTCTTGAAACCACTTCGGGTCCTTGCGCGCTGCGGCCTCGACTTTGGCGACGAATTTGTCGATTTCCGGCGGAGGCAGGA
Source organism: Verrucomicrobiota bacterium (assembly GCA_037134575.1). Lineage (GTDB taxonomy): Bacteria > Verrucomicrobiota > Verrucomicrobiia > Verrucomicrobiales > Akkermansiaceae > Luteolibacter. The sequence goes on from JBAXLW010000032.1 coordinate 1,191, forward strand.
CCACGCCGATCTGGCCTTTGACAGGAACGTTTGGTTCCAACAGTCCTTGAAAGATTTTAGGAGCCTCGGCTGCGCACAGGCTGGCAATAAGCGAAAACGCAACGAGCGGGACGTGAAGTTTCATAGCAGTGGGCAAAGGCTGTCTGGCGGCTTTTTAAAACTCAAGCCGCAATCAGAGGCCGAGAAAGTTACGAATGAGGCGCAGACCGACTTCCTGGCTCTTCTCGGGGTGGAACTGGCAGGCGAGGAGGTTCGGGAGTTCGATGGCGGCGGCGAACTTGTCTTGTCCGTAGCTCGTCGTTGCAGCGACCACGGTAGAATCTTCTGGCACTGGAAAGTAGGAGTGGACGTAGTAGAAATACGGCTCGGCATCCAGACCCGCCCAGTTGCCTGCATTTGCCTGGCGGGGGATCACGGAGTTCCAGCCCATGTGAGGAATCTTCAGGCCCGGCGTCTGGGTGAAGCGGCGGACTGTGCCAGAAACAAGGCCCAGCCCAGCGACTCCGGGGCTCTCCTCGCTGGAGTCGAAGAGAATCTGATAGCCCAGACAAATACCGAGGTAGGGTTTCCCCATGCCGACCCAATCGCGAATCGGGACCAATAAGCCCCGGCGGGTGAGTTGTTCCATGCAATCGCCAAACGAGCCAACGCCGGGAAGCACGAGGTGGGTTGTTTCTACTAGATCTTCCGGACTCGCGGCAATGTTCGGTTCGATGCCGATGGCGCGCAGGGCGTTGGCGACGCTGCGAAGATTGCCAGCGCCGTAGTCGATGAGCGTGACCTTCACAGTGCGTCCTTGGTGCTGGGAATGCCTTTCACCCGCGAGTCGCGCTCGCATGCGTCGCGGAGGGCGCGGGCGAGGCCTTTGAAAATGGCTTCAGCGATGTGATGGCCATCGCGGCCGTAAAGCAGTTCGACGTGGATGTTGGCACGCAGATTGGAAGCTAAAGCGCGGCAGAATTCCTCGACCAGCGTAAAGGGCATGTTCGGCGCCGAAGGGGTTCCGGCGGGTGCTCGAAATTCCAGATGCGGGCGATTGCTGAGATCCACCACGACACGGGCGAGGGTTTCATCCATCGGCAGGTAGGCGCAGCCATAGCGACGGATTCCTTCCTTGGTGCCGAGTGCTTCGCGCAAGCAATCGCCGATCACGATGCCGGTGTCTTCGATCGTGTGATGATAATCGACCTCGATGTCACCGGTGGTTTTGATGTTCAGGTCAAAGAGGCCGTGTTTTGAAAACAGCGTGAGCATGTGATCGAAAAACGGAATGCCGGTATCGATCTGTGAAACACCCGAACCGTCGATGTCGATCGACAGTTCGATGGATGTCTCGGCGGTCTTGCGGCTGCGGTTGGCGGTGCGGGGCGTGGACATGGAAGCAGTTAGAGGCGGTCTGAATGACCGTTACCGGGGCGAAGATCTACAATTTCGCCGACAAGGGCAAGACCACTTCTTCTAGTGCTTCAGGGGTAGCGACCGTCCGTTTCTGGCCATCGGGAAGAATCACCATGACCGATCCAGCCGGCACTTCGTCTTGGGATAGGGAATTGCGTCGTTGAATCATCCTCATGGGGAGCCGCTCGCTGGCCAGCTTTAATGCGGGCGAGATGTCAGTGCCTGCGACAATCGTCACGCGGAACTCGCGGGCGATCGTGGCGGTCAGTACGTCCGTGTGGAGCATCGGGCGGTCGATCGTGTAGGTGGGTAATGGGATTGCCAGGTCGCTGAAACTCTTTACCAGCGGTCGTTTGCGGTGGGCTAGGCGGCACTCTGCAAATGAAATCAATCCCGCAGTGGAATCGTCAAACAGCATCACCAGATCGGTCACGGGCAGATCGATGATTTTGGCATCGTCCGGGCATTCCTTGAGGAACGCGGAATCGGTGAAAAGTTCTGCGGCCGTCGTCGCGAGGTCTTCCGACCAGTCGATCCATGCATCATTGGAAGTGATCGCGGCAAGATCGAGCGCAGCCTGTAGGGCCAAGCCATAGAGGAAGGCGCGGCCCTCGCCGATGGATTTCGGGGCGTCCTTGGAAAACAGGCGCAACCTAGGCCCGTCGCTGAAGGCGGTCTGGGTTTTATTCATCAGCGTGATGGCCTTTTCGCGGTAGGACTCCTCGCCCGTCGCTCCGAAAGCTGCCGCGTAGGCCGAAATCATGCGGAACGAGGCTCCGGCGTGCGAGCATTCGTCGCGGTTGAGTTCCCCGAGTCGGGCGTTGCGGGCCGCGAGAAGTTTTTTCCGAGCGTCTTCAAAGCGGGGGGTAAAGGTCTCAAGGGGTTCAGATCGATCCTTGGCGATTTGTGCCGGTGATTGCTGAAGCCCTAGGCTGTTGTAGCGGAAAAAATCGCGCTGCGGATCCACTTCCGATGGCAAGTTGCCAAGATCCTTCATGCCCGTCGCCTTGATCCACCACGTGGCGTCCTCGGGCGAGAGGGTTTGGTTCACTTGCTCGACGCTCCACAGCCATGCTTTCGATTCAAAATCGCTGCCCAGTCCTATCGCAAACAGGCCTTCAGAAGTGGCAAAAGTTTCTTCAGCGTAATGGATCACACCCAGCGCTTTTTTCAACGCCTCGGCATTACCTGTCGCCCGATGGGCATTGATCAGCGCGACGGCGGCGCGGGCCTGCGAACTGCAGTCGCGCGTGAAGAGCGGCAGGCACCAAGAATTGCCGCGCCGTGAAGCGAAAACCCCACCATCCAGCGGGTCGATCATCGGGCTTGGTAGGATATCGGTGAGCAAGGCGCGGGTGGTTTTTAAGCATCGCGCGCGCAGATCGTCGCTGATTCCAGGATGAATCGCAGCCGAAGCGAGCAGGTCGATAGCCCCTGATGGGAGTAGTCCACCCGCCTCGTAAAAGCTCTGTGTATATGGGTCGTAGAAGGAAGATAGCTGGCGCAGGCAGCGGAGCGAGTCTTCCGCCGGCCGGGTACTCATGACGTAAGTGTTTTTTCGCTGAGCAATGCGAACCCGTCGATTGGAGTTATCCAAGAGGCTGTTTTTGATGGCGTAGCTCGAGTCTTCCGACCACATCCGGTTGATCATGTGGTGAGATTTGTTGAACAGGTTGCCCACCTCAGAGAGAGAGGATTTTGGGACTGGGATCCATGCGACCGGGTTGCCATCCGACGTCATCCAAAGAAACAAGGGGAGTTGAAGTGCTTGTTTGATTTCAGCACAAAGATCGGCGGTTAGAAGGCCGACTTCTCTCGCGGCATCCCCATCAATGAGTATCGGCACATAATTCTGATTGATCTTTGAAACCAATGTCGCATCCGAAGCCAGAGCGGTCAGTACGCTCTGGAAGTCCACTTGCTGTGGTATCGCAACCACAGCAAAGATCAGCTGGTTGTTGGACTTGGCTTGTTCAAGTGATTCTTTGGTCCAAGGCTGCCAATGAATTGGGGACTTGGCCTGACTTTGATAGAGGGCTCCGGGCAGAGCGCCGAGTTTGTTCGGTTGAGGCTGCGAGGCGATGCGCTGGGAAGTCACGGCGGCGGTAACGCTTGATGGCTGGCTTTTGCGGCATCCCACAGTTCCGAGAGTGATGCCACATAAAATAGCCGCTGCTATTGCGCGACTATGGTTCAATTGGGAATTCATGAACAGCGATTTGGGTTTTATTCAGGATATGAATCACTAGATTCCTAAGAAAAGACTTCCGATGTGGCAAGGCGAAGCTACGATTGCGCAACAATTCCCAGCTTGACGTGATAAGTATTGCCGTTTCCAGCCAAAAAGGAGGGGTGGGTAAAACCACCGTCTCAATCAATCTAGCCCACTCTTTTGCCAGTGCTGGAGTCAAAACTCTGCTCGTCGATGCCGATCCTCAAGGTTCCGTAGGGCTTTCCCTCACGCGGCAATCGCGCCGGCTTGCTGGATTCTACGACTATTTGGCGAATCCTCAGATCCCGCTCGAGCAGCTGATCGTGCCGACGCGGTTAAAGACCTTTTCACTGGTGCCCAGCGGGCAGGGTAGTGATTATGAGGCGGGCGGTAGTGGCATGGGTGCGCATTTGGCTCGTATCAAAACCTTTCTGGCTGCGGTTTCCGGCCAAGGCTTTGATTTGTGCCTGATCGACACCGCGGCGGGGCTTTTTGGGCTGACGGGCGATGTGATCACGGCCAGTGACGCGATCATGATTCCGCAGCAGTCGGAGCCCTTGGGGATTCGATCGGTCCCGAAATTACTTGAGGGTCTCAATCGCCTGCGGGTGATGAATCCACGGCTCAGCGTCCTTGGCGTCTGTTTGACCATGGTTCAGGAAGACCTGATGGAGAGCACCGGGGCTGCAGTCGCGTTGCGCCAACTGCTGCCCCCAGCCATGGTTTTCCAAACTCAGATTCCCCGGGACGGGCTTTTTGTCCGAGCCAGTGCCCGTGGCTTGCCCGTGGGAGTTCTCGATGAAGGTGTCCGTGCACAGGCGATATTTGATGCGCTGCGTGCCGAAGTGGAAAGCAAACTCAAACCAAACGGTGGCATCCGAACCGCTTAAGATCATGGACTCGATTGATACCTGGCTTGACCCTATTGAAGTCCGTCAACTGGCCGACCGACTCTTACAACCTAATTTTGAACCCGCATCGTCGATGGCGAGCGATGGTTTTGATGATGGCTTCATCGGTTACGAAGCGGATTCTCAACTCCCCGTAGCCGCCGATTCTCCTGCGCAGAGAAGCCAGCGATTTTGCGACTGGGCAAAACAGCATCACTCAGCGAAGGGAGTCTTCATTCTCGATCATGAGGCAAGCGTTATTTTCGACGAGGGCGGCCACGGGCAATTCCATTTCCTAGCCCGCAGTTTGGCGCTAGCTCCTCGTCGGGTGAATGCGTCCTTGGAACCGGTTTACCTGAAAATTGCTGCCGGTATGATCTTGCAAATCATTCCATTCGCCACCGCGCAGCATTCATTTTTCCTAGGGCTCATTATCTCCGAAGCTCCTGATCCCGCTGCCCTTTCTTCGATCAGGGAGGCGTTTTCCAAAGTTGCGTCGATCAGCCAGTCTGAGGTTTGAGATCGTCGCTCTTGGCGGGCTAGTGGGTCTGGCGATTTTGTCGAGAGATGATGCGAGTGGTGATCACACCGCAGCCTAGTATGATTCCCGCCAGAAGGATTCCGCAGAACTTCTGGGTTTCGATCTCACCGTCCCGTTCGACATATTTCAGGGTCGAATCCTCAGCTTTGGATTTCACAAAGGGGATGGGTTTTTTGAGAGCGTAGAACACAATGCGGCGCACCTGGTCGCGATAGTCGTTACGAAATGTTTCGGCCTCTCGTACGAGTAGGTCGATGCGTCCGTTGACGAAAAACTCCGATGCGGGGAGGGCGTGGCGGTCGTTCTCCGGCCAGACCTTGATGCTCTCGACTTCGATGCGGGTGCCGGACATGGCGATACGCCGAATCCGTTTGATGAGGTTCAATGCGTCCTCTGGGTTAGTGGCGCCCGAGGCCAGTAAGCGCCGTAGACCCTCCTTGATCAAATCAAAGCGCTCGGCCTGGGGCGCGCTCATGGGAGTGTCGAGTTTGCGTACGCGGTCGATGCGCTCTTGCAGACGCAGGCGCTCCGACTCGAACGGATTGCGGGTGGCTTGGGCGACGACCATCGCCTCGTAGGCGTAACGCAGCGGCATGATAGCTGCGGGAACCGGAATGCCACCACGGTCGCGGATTTGCCCAGCATTAGAGAACAGTCCTCGGTTCATTTCACGATATGGCACCAATGCTCCCGCTAGAAGCATTTGTGGAACCAGGAGAAGCGGCACGGCTGTTAGGGCAGCGCGCTCGGACTTAACGATCGAGGAAACAACCAGCGCCATTGCCGTGCCAGTCCATGCCGTTAGAGTCATCCACAACCATAGCTCCGGCAGCATGCCGTCGATATCGAGATAGTAATTGCCTACTAACAGATAGGTGAAGCACTGGATTCCGGCGATCAGTCCCAGTGCGGTAAACTTCGCGATTACGTAGGGGCCGGCACCCGGCTGGCAGTTGCGCTCACGCCGGAGAATGGGGCGGTCGCGCAGCACTTCCGTCGCTGAGTTGGTCAGCCCGAGAAACATCGCGACCGTGGCGCTCAAAAACAGGTAAGCAGGAATGTGCAGTGCAGTGGAAAACTGATAGGCTCCTTCGGGGGAAGATCGCAAGGTGATGGAGATTAAAGCGGCTAGCAGGGGAGCCTCCAGGCAGGTGCTGTAGATCGTGCCGCGGCTTCGTAGCTTCGAAAGCAGGGATCGAATAAAGTGAGTCGCGAACACTGCGATCACCGCTTGGAGCCTTCTCACCGGCTTGGGTGGCACCGGCAGTCGCCCGCCCGCCTTGAGTTCGGCAAGCTGTGAGATGGGGCTACCACTGGCTTGCAGCGACTGCATCAAGTCCAGGCTCTCGAAGCGCTCCTGCCAGAACGACGATGGGAAACGTCGTGCCGCGCCTGTGTTAGATCCGCCACCGATCGAGCTGAGCGGTGTTTCGAGCACGTCGAACACAAAGTCGGCCCCCAGCGGTGATTTCGCGGCGATGGACGGATGGGAAATCGCCAGTTCCTCGCAGGCGTCGCGGAAGTATCCGACCATGGCGGCTGGACTGCCAAAGTAGGCCAGTCGCCCGCCGCTATCGAGTAACAGAACTTTATCGAACAAGCGCAGGACCGGCGCGCCCGGACGGTGCAATGAAGCAATCACGATTTTTTCCCGTGCCAAAGAACGCAGCGTCTCCGCCACGTGCTCGGAATCCTTCGACGAGAGACCCGATATGGGCTCGTCGAAGAGAAAGACCTCGGCCCGACCTCCTAAATCTACGCCCAAGTTCAGGCGGCTGCGTTCGCCGCCAGAGAGCGTTTTTTCACCCGGCGCACCGACCCGGCGGTGCGCGATCGACTGCAGGCCTAGCTCTGCCAGCACACCATCCACGCGCCGTTCGTGTTCGGCTAGGGAAAGTGCGGGACGGCGGATCGTGATGGCGTGGCGCAGGTGTTCGCGCACCGTCAATTGCGGATTGAGCGCCTCCTCCTGCGGCATGTGGGAAATGAAGGGGACCAGTTGCTCCCTTCGCCCATAAAGCGAAATTCCGTTGAGTTTGACCTTGCCGCGCGTTGGTTCACGTTGGCCGGATAAAACGGCCAGCAAGGTGCTTTTGCCGCTACCGCTCGGGCCGATGATGCAAAGCATCTCGCCGCGCTTCACCTCAAAAGTCAAGTGATCCAAGGCCCGCGAATCCGGTCCGAAGTCATGGATCAAGTCTTCCACGTGGAGCGTCTCGATCAGCGTCCGCTCCTCGTCCAAAAAGCCTTCGCTGAAGCGACAGCGGACCGCTTGGCTCCCGGAAAGACGGATCAATGAACCGTCGCGTAACGGCGCGGTCTGGCGCACGGCAACGCCATCCACGAGAATCGATCCATAGCTCTCGCGGATCTCTAATTCACCTTCTGCACGCTCGGCATCGTAGCGGATGAAAAGCACCGCCTTGGGCGAGAGATTCGGGCCTAACAGCAGGTCGCCGGGGGAGAGGGCGGAGGCATCGTTAGAAACCAGGTAGACTTGTCGGTCTCCCGCCAAACGGAAGCGCCGTCCCGACTGGGTGGCCTTGCGCCTCAGCTCGTTGATGGCAAGGCTGAAGCCCGACGCATCGCCCAAGCGCTCGTGATTTAGACACTTGACCACATCCCCTTTTTTCAGTGGACCGCGGCTACCCGCGTGCAGCTCGGTGTTGCGCAGCGCTTCCACTTCGGCTTGCAGACCAAAGCTGACGCGCAGTGCACTGTGGCGTCCGCGCGTCCGTTCGGCGGTCAGCCCGCCGTCGCCAGATTCCAGATAGATCGACGGGCGGTTTCCCGTGCGCTTCACATCGAGGAAAAACATCAGATCCTCATGGCTCAGTGTCCACCCCGGCACCACCAGTGGTTGGCGCTCGCGCATGCGCAGGAACGAGCCCGTCTCCACCGAGCGCCCACGAATCCAGAGCGGCGCATTGCCCGTGTTTCTAACGAGGATTAAATCATCGGCCCGGTAAACTCGGAACTCGTGATCGCTCGCGGCAGGCGGCAGCAAGACGTCGGCGCCGTCTCGACCAAAGATCAAACGCTCGAAGGGAAGTTCCTCGGTGCTGGGTTGGGTGGACTCGCCGCGCATTTCGCTCAGAATCGCCACCCCGTAGTCTGGACGCCCTAGGCGCCGCATAAAGATCTCGAAGCTGGTGCGGTTGCGTTCCGAACGTCCCGCCGCGTCCACCAGCGTGAAAAGCTGTAACCCCAAGGCCAGTTTTCCAGCGTCGTCAAAGCTGTCCTTGAGTTCGACCGCCAAAGACTGCAGGGGCTGTGGATTTGCGACCGCCCGCTGCAAGCGCTTGGCCAGCCAGCCGTGGTCCACCTCGGGAAAGGCACAGCGCAGCATGTCCAAAATCAAGTCCGCCTCCAGCGAACTGAGCACGTCATCCAGGGTCGCAAACGCCACGAAGGCATCAACAAGAACGCCGACATGTGCATCCGTCCCGGGGCGTAGGGCACGTAGCCGTCCCACCCCTGGAATGGCACGCAGCCAGCCGAGCGTGCGCATTCTGCGCCACGGACTTTGCTGCGGTTCTTTCTGGGCTACGGGTGGTTCCACACCGGCTTTCTTGCCAGACGCGCGGCCCATCGGCAAGGCTTGTGCAAAAAGGGTTTGCTTTTCCCACTCTTGGGCTATCGTCAATCATTCCCTGAGGGCACCCGGTCGCACGCTTCGTAAGCGGTCTGCTGGGCAAGTCCGGGTTTTTTTCTCCTCTATCAATCATGTCAGACGAACCAAATTCATCTCCTCCATCCAATAAGCCGAATCGTACCCCGGGCGACGCCGGTGGTTTCAACTGGCGTCTTCTCGGACTCTTGAGTTTGGCCACCGTGATTCTCGGCGTGGCGTTTTTCAACCCCATCTCCAACAAGCAGGTCAAGCCGCTGACCTATTCCCAGTTCCACCAAGCCTGGGACCAAGAGCGCATTGTTGTCGATGATCCCAAGCAGCCGCTAAAGGTCATCACCACCGACACCTCTTTTGATGCGACCATCACCGGCTGGATCACCCCAGAAATCCAAGCCCCTAAGGGGGATTCGCCGAAGAAAGACTTCCGCGTGCTGGTGAACTTTGCGCTCCAGCGCCAGGAGATCAACGACTTGCTGGGCGACAACCTTCGCATCCAACAAGTCGCCAATCGCGCCGACCTGCCTCTGGAAAGTGACGTCGAGACGCTCTCGTTTGCCCAGCTGCGCAAATCCTTGGCTTTGAAATCGGTCGAGCTCAATGACCCCGCAAATTCACTGCGTGTGATCACCACGCCTGGCTCCGACGATGCAGTGATCGTTGGCACGCGCAGGATCGTCGCTGACTCGCCACCTGCGACCGATACCCTTGGCAAGGCATTGCCCGCCGTTGCGTTCAGCGTTCCCGTCTCGACGTCGATCCAAAGCGAGGACCTCAATAAACTCGTCAAGGACAAGGCAATCTACGAGCGCAACAAAGACTATCTTAGCAGCGCGCTCTTCACCTTTCTGCCATTCCTGCTCATCATCGGGATTCTATTTTTCTTATTCCGTCAGCAGATGAAGTCTGCAGGGCGCGGCGCGATGTCCTTCGGCAAGAGCAAGGCCCGCCTGCTCACGATGGACCGCAACAAGGTCACGTTCAAAGACGTCGCCGGCATTCAAGAAGCCAAGGAAGAGCTCTTTGAAATCGTCGATTTCCTCCGCGATCCGAAAAAGTTCCAAAAACTCGGCGGTGCCATCCCCAAAGGCGTACTGATGGTCGGCTCACCGGGAACCGGCAAGACTCTCCTTGCTCGCGCGATCGCGGGTGAGGCTGACGTGCCATTCTTTTCGATCTCAGGTTCCGACTTCGTGGAAATGTTTGTCGGCGTCGGCGCCTCGCGTGTCCGCGACATGTTTGAGCAAGGCCGCAAGCACGCGCCCTGCCTGATCTTCATCGATGAAATCGACGCGGTTGGACGTCACCGCGGCCATGGCATGGGTGGTGGTCACGACGAGCGAGAACAAACACTCAATCAACTCCTTGTCGAGATGGACGGCTTTGACACCCAAGAAGGCGTCATCATCATCGCCGCTACCAACCGTCCTGATGTGCTCGATCCTGCGTTGCTGCGTCCCGGCCGTTTCGACCGCCAAGTCACAATCTCCCTGCCCGACGTCAATGGGCGCGAAGAAATCCTCCGCGTTCACGTCAAGAAGATCAAACTCGCGGCAGGGGTGGATCTCTCCAAAATTGCCCGCGGTACTCCTGGGTTCTCGGGGGCTGAACTGGCGAACCTTGTCAACGAATCTGCTTTGCTTGCCGCTCGTCGCGGACTCAATGCAGTGACGCTCGATGAAATGGAGGAGGCACGCGACAAGGTCCGCTGGGGCCGCGAGCGCCGAAGCCTTGCCATGTCCGAACAGGAAAAAATAGGCACCGCTTGGCATGAAGCCGGGCACGCCTATCTCAACATGGTCCTGCCGCACACCAACCCGCTGCACAAGGTCACGATCATTCCGCGCGGTCCCTATCTGGGTGCCACCATGTATCTGCCCGAAGGCGATAAGTACTCGACCCAAAAGAAGGAAGCACTTGCCAACCTCATCGTCACCATGGGTGGCCGTATTGCCGAAGGCTTCAATAGCAACGACGTTTCTAACGGGGCTTCTGGCGACATTCGTCAGGCCACCTCGCTTGCTCGCCACATGGTCTGCGAATGGGGCATGAGCGACAAACTCGGCATGGTTGAATACGGCGAAGGCGATGGCCCGGTCTTCCTCGGTCGTGGCGACATGGGTGGCCGCCGTGCCAATTACAGCGGCCACACCGCGCAGGTGATTGACGAAGAAATCAAACACTTCATCGACGATGCCTACGAAACGGCCACCCGCATCCTCACCGAAAATCGCGACAAGATCGAGCTCATCGCCAAGGCCCTGCTCGAGTACGAAACCCTCGACGCAGTCCACCTGCGCGACATCATCGACTTCGGCGAAATGCGCAACCCACCCACTGCGCCCAAGCCGCCACCGGTGCCAGAAGAGCTCAAGAAAAAGCCCGTCGCCAAGGCTGCCGAAGAGCGCAGTCCTGAAGACTCAGGCCCGATTGCAGGTGCCATCGGCTCGCCTGCCTGATAGAGCTGCTACCCACGGAGCGCCGACTTCAGTCGGCGTGGCCGGCTAAAGCCGGCGCTCCATGAGAGACACGCCATGTCTCACAGCCCTGCTTCGGCGAGGCGCTCGTCCATCTCCGTCTTCTGGAGTTCGTTGGTGAACTCGGTGAGGTCACCAGCGACGACGCCTGTTAGGTTGTGCGAGGTGAAGCCGATGCGGTGGTCGGTGATCCGCGACTGCGGGAAGTTGTAGGTGCGGATCTTTTCCGAGCGATCGCCCGATCCGATCAGCGAGCGGCGGTGGCTGGAATAGGCCTCCTGCTGGTCGCGGAGTTTCTGTTCGTAGAGTTTGGAGCGCAGGATCTGCAGCGCCATTTCCTTGTTCTTGATCTGCGAGCGGCCGTCTTCGCAGCGGACATAAAGCCCGGTGGGAAGGTGGAAAATCTGCACCGCGGATTCGGTGCGGTTGACGTGCTGGCCGCCGGCACCACCCGCGCGGCAAACTTCGATGCGCAGGTCCTCGGGTTTCAGTTCAACGTCGACCTCCTCCGCCTCGGGCAGGACAGCGACAGTGACGGTGGACGTGTGGACGCGGCCCTGGGTCTCGGTAGCGGGCACGCGCTGGACGCGGTGCACGCCGGATTCGTACTTCAAGTAGCGGAAAACTTCCTGGCCGGTCACTTTGAGGATCACCTCCTTGAAGCCACCGACTTCCGAGGGGCTACTTTCCAAGTGCTCGCATTTCCAGCCGCGCAGGTCGGCGTAGCGTTGGTACATCCGCATCAGCTCAGCGGCAAACAGCGACGCCTCGTCACCGCCCGCTCCGGCGCGGATTTCGATCAGCGCATCGCGGTCCTCGTTCGGGTCGGCGGGCAGCAAGGCGTACTGCAGCTCGCTGCCGAGTTTGCTGATCTCTGCTTCGAGCCCAGGGATTTCCTCCGCCGCCATCGTGGCAAAGTCCGGATCGTCCGACTTTGCCAGCTCCTGATTGTCGGCCAGATGACGCTTGGTCGCTTCGATTTTCTCCCAGAGTTCCAGCGTTTGCTTCAGCTTGCCGTGTTCGCGCAGAATCTCCGTCGCGCGCTTGGGGTCGGCAAAAAGTTCCGGATCACCCACCGCCTCTTCCAGCTCCGAGAAGCGGTCGCGGCGTTTGGCAATGAGCGAAGAATAGTCCATGCCGGCCATCAAACCCCGAAACCCCCAAAACGGAAATCCCGAAATGTAAGAACCCGCAAATTCAGATCAATCGGCCGCTTTCTTAAAAGACGGGACTATTTAAACAATGAGCTCTGCCGCAACAACAGTTGGCACGCTGAATGCTCTATCATCCATGTCGCAAGACAAGGTGGTTCGACTGAAATCGCTCTAAGGTTAATGGGTTTTCCTGGAGAGTGGATCAGTCGGACCCCTTCTTTTTATTCTCCTTGGGGCTGGGGTGACGATGCATTTCTTCCTTGGTTGACTCCCAAGCCCTCGCTGTCCGTTCGTTGAGCCGTACGCGGCCTTGCGGAGACCTTGCGCCGCACCTGCAACCTTTCAATCAGCGCTGTTTGGACTCCAATCAGCGCTGCTTGGACTTCATCCACCGCTGCTTGGACTTCATCCACTGTGGGTTGGGCTTCATCCAACGATTGAAATCCTGCTTTGAACGTTGATTGGTGAATATCCAGCGGTGGATCAGGTCCATTCTCCGGATGAAATCCTGCTACAAGCCATGCTAGTAGAATATTGAGCGTCGGTTCAGGTTGGTTTCCTCGAGTAAACTCTGCTGCCAGCCATGCTAGCAGAATATCAAGCGATGATTCAGGTTGGTTCTCTCGAATAAACCCTGCTAGATGACGCAGTAGCTCAATTAAAAGCTCTGGATCGACTCGAAGAGTGGGGCAATGCGGTGTCTCATCTCCTGGATGAAGTGATCGCACTCGATCGAGAAGTCGATTGATCGCTTGGAGAAGTCCGCGAACCCGTCGTTGCCTTTGCCGAAGTTGACGGTGAAGCCCGCGCCCTGCTTGGGGAAGCCTTCGCGGTGCTGTGGCGACTTCAACCCGTGCTGGAAACCTTCCATCCACACCTTGCACCAGTCATTAAGGCCGTGCGAAGCTCTGCTCGCGCGGCGCCGATCACTGAATCAAGTGCGCGCCTTGTGCGGGGCGGGAGGCAAAGATCTGCGGTTGGATGCCCGTTGCTTTTTCGTATTCGGCGCTGAGGGTGGCGGCGATTTCGCTCGCTTTGCTGGATTCGCAGAGCGTGACCGTCGAGCCACCAAAGCCACCGCCGGTCATGCGGGCGCCGATCACGCCGCCTTGGCGACCGATGTTGCGCGCGATCTCGACGAGAATATCGAGTTCTTTGCAAGAGACATTGAAGTCGTCGCGCAAGGAGTCGTGACTGGCAGCCATCAGCGGGCCGAGCGCCTCGAAATCATTGCGGGCGAGCGCGGATGCCGCGGAGATGGTGCGGGAAATCTCTCCGACAACGTGGCGAGCGCGGCGGTTCACCGGTTCGCCCAGTGCTTCCCAATGCGTTTGCACATCGCTGGTCACGACGTCGCGCCACGACGCCTTGCCGAGTATTGAAAGCCCGTCTTCCGTGTGCTTGCGGCGGGCGGCATAGCCTCCGTCTGAAAGCTCATGGCTGACAAGCGTGTTAGAGATTAGAACGGTGAGGTCGGGGTTTTCGAAGGGCACCATCTCAGGCTCACCCGATTGGCAGTCGATGAGAACCAAGCGGTTTGGCTGGCCGAAAGCCGATGCGAACTGATCCATGATGCCGCAGGGAACGTGGGCGAAGTCGTGTTCCGCTTTTTGGCAAAGCAGGGCTTTTTCACGGGTGTCGAGGTGGATGCCCAGCAGGCCTTCAAGGAACGTTGCAGTCGCGCATTCCAGTGCCGCAGAGGAGGACAATCCCGCGCCACCCGGCACGGATGAGAGGATGAAGGCGTCGAAGCCCGGGATGGTGTGGCCGCGATCTTGAAAGCCGCGAATGACGCCGCGCAGGTAGTTCGCCCACTTGGGCTCGCTGACCTGCTGGAGTTCCGTTAGATCGATGGTGGCAATATCCTCGCTGATGGCCGTGGCGATGCGCGCTTCGTGGCTGCTATTGGGCCGGCCGGCGATGACGATGTAGCGATCGATGGCAAAGGGCATCACGAAGCCATCGCAGTAGTCGATGTGTTCGCCGATCAAGTTGACGCGGCCCGGTGCAGCGGCGGTGATGATGGCTTCGGCTTGGAAACGTTGTTTCAGACCGGCGGCAGCATCGCTGACCAAGTCACTCAGGTTTGGATTGGGTTGGAGCACGGGATCAGGGAGTTAGATCATGGACGACAGGTCAAGGCGGCGGCGATAACTATCGACCGCCTGCGTCCAGATGCCGTGGATGGCTTCTGCAGACCTCAGCCAGACGGCGCGGTGCATCATGAGCATGGCCGGACCGTTGTAGAGCAACTCGGAAAGTTCGCTTTTGGAAAGCTCGGTTGGCCCCTCTTGCAAGCAGCGCTCTGCGAGGGCTTCGTCGGCTTTTGAGAGTTCCGAGAGATCGAGCAGGGAGACGTGCACCCCATTGACGTACGGATCGACCACCGCGGCGATGATTCCTCGGCGGGCCTCGACAGTGGCGTCCAGCGCGGGATCGACCGCTGCTGTGGCCGCGTCGGCGAGTCGGATGACGCTGGGTGGATTGAGCTCTTCCGGGGTCGAAAGGATTTTACGTCTGGCAAGCGCACGGCCATAGCGGGAGCGACTGGTCCAGACGGATACGGGGGCAGAGAAGACCAAGCCTGCGAGAATGGGGATCATCCAGGCGGTGAAGGTGAGGCTGATTTTCAGGGCGGTGACCGTCCAGAAAAGACCGAGAGTGGTTTGAACGGCATGGAAGCGGAAGGCATCGCCCCAGGCGGTGCCATCGGTTTCGCGGTTTTGATTTCCCCAACCGACGGCCCGGCCGAGGATGATGCTCATGACCATCATCGTATGGGCCACCATGATGCAGGGGGCGAGCAACATGGAAACCAAGGTTTCAAAAACCGAACCGACTACCAGTGGAATCACGCCACCGAAGGAGCGGCGAATGCTGGGGGTGAGAATGGCACCCGTGACCGCGAGGATTTTCGGCAGAAACAGCAGGGAGAAGATCACCGCAGTCAGGATGAGGCTTTGCTCCACGCCATCGACATGGAACCAGCGCGCGGCATAACTTTCGAAGGGCAGTTGGCTCAGTTCGCTGGAGTAGCGATCCCAGGCCACCCAGGTTCCGAGCGCGAGGAACAAGAACCAGAGCGGGCTGCCCAAATAGGCCATGATCCCCATGAAGAGATGCATCCGCACGGAAAAGGGCAGCTTGCGGGCAAAGATTAGCCACAGGTGCTGCAAGTTGCCTTGGCACCAGCGGCGGTCGCGAATCAGGTGATCCACCAAGGTCGGCGGGGCCTCCTCGTAGGTGCCCTCGATATCCCAAGCGAGCCAGACTTCCCAGCCTTGGCTGACCATCAGTGCGGCCTCGACGAAGTCGTGGCTGAGAATTCGCCCGCCGAACGGTTCGCGACCCGGCAAGGCAGGGAGTTCGCAAAACTCGGAGAATGGCTTCATGCGGATCAGTGCATTGTGACCCCAATAGCTGCCGCCACTGAGCTGCCAGTAGTTCAGGCCACGAATGAAGAGGGGACCGTAAAGGCGCATGGCGAACTGTTGCAGTCGCGTGAAGACCGATGCCCCGCGGATCAACTTCGGCGGCGTCTGGAGAATCCCCAGCCGTGGATAGGCTTCCATCACTCGCGTCATCTTCACGATGTCTGCGCCGTCCATCAAGCTGTCCGCATCCAGCACCAGCATCGATTCATAACCGCCGCCCCAAGTGCGAACGAAATCGCCGATGTTACCCGCCTTGCGGTTTTCATTGGTCTTACGGCGCCGATAGTAGATCCTGCCAAATCCGCCGAGTCGGCGGCAAAGATTTGTCCATGAGGTCTCCTCCATGACCCACAAGTCCAGATCACGGGTGTCGCTGAGGATGAAGAAATCAAAGGATTCCAGGCTGCCAGTGGCTTCGATCGACCGATAGATCGCCTCGATTCGGGCACAGACTCGGACGCTGTCTTCGTTATAAACCGGAATGACGACTGCGTGGCGCTTCTGCAGCGGGCCGGTTTTACCGTCCGCGAGCTGGGTGATTCTCACAGATCGCTTGCGGCCCAGCAGCATGTCAAACGCACCGAAAATCGCATGGAGCGACCCAAGGACTAACAACCCGTTCAGGATCACAAAGATCGCTAACAGCGGATAGTGCGCTTTCTGAAATCCCATCCGCCAAAACAAATCGGCAAGCCACAGGCTGGACAGAAGGTTGACGACGAGGACGCAGCTAAAAAACAAGGTGCGTCGCAGCAGCGTGCGGCGTCGACTGAAAAACGGTGCGGTGGTCTCGCGGATGGGTAAATCGGGATTTTCCATTAGAAAAGGGTAAACCACACAATGACTAGAATCGCCGCCAGTAGCAAACCGGTGAACATCAACCGGACAATCGGCTTGCGGTCCATGGTTTCCCACCATTGGGCGGCACCACTGCCGATCGCATTGAGCTCTAGTGGTTTTGGAACCATCGTCAGCTCGGCAAACTGCGGACCGGCGGCGAGGTAGGATCGCTTCATGGCCTCGACAAATTCAGGCGGCCAGGGCGCGGGTGTTAGAAAGACACCCTGCCATTGGCCCGGCATGCCTGCGAGCAAAAGTGCCAGGCGTCCGCGTGCGGCAAGCCGACGATTTTCCAAGGGCACATCGAGCACGTCCTGCGTCCAATTTGCGATCTCGGAGAGCGCCTCTTCCATCGCCAGAAATCGCGCAGGCTTGTCCGGTTCATTGAGGCGTCGGGCAGAGGCGCGCCAGAGAATGCCGCGCACCAACTCTGCGACCAGCAAGCGGTTCCTCAAACGCAAAGCTTGCAGGTAGGCTTCTACGGCGGCGTAGGCTTCTTCCCACTCATTGAGCTCTTGCTCGCTGAGGGGCTGTAGAGTCTCTAGGGAGTGACGCGGTAGACCCATGTTTCGGTGAGGAAATTTTCTCCGCGTTTGAGAGAGCAACGAAGCTCGATAGGGCCCAGATCCGCAAGTTTGCCGCCTTCCGCCGCAGGGGTAATCTTAAATACCACGCGCCAACGGGAGTCGGGAATCTGCTGGATGGTGACGTCCATGATCTTCACGTTTCCCGCCCCAGCACCGCTGGCTTGGACGAACGGGGTGATCGGAATTTCGCTCGGTTGATTGAGGGCATTGCCGGTGAATTCGACCACCATCGTGCGCTGCTGGGGCTCCCATTCGTGCAGGCCGGTGCGGGTAGCGACGACGTGTCCATCGGCGAGTGCCGGGTCCTCATCCATGGTCCAGTGTTGGCGGTAGGAAAACTCAATCCGGTCGCCGGGCTGGGGAGTTCGTGCGGGCTCCCACAGGGCTACGGTGTTGTCCTGGCGCTCATCGGTGGTTGGGATTTCCATCAGCATCACGCGACCGGGACCCCAATCGGAAGTCGGCTCGATCCACAGTGAGGGGCGGTGGTGGTAGGCGGCTTCGCCATCTTCATAAGCAGAAAATCGGCGATCTCGCTGAAGCAGGCCGAATCCTGCGCATTTCTCCATGTCGAAGAAACTAAACTCCAGTTTGCCCGTGTCGTTAGAGATCGGGCGCCACAGCCGTTCTCCGCTTCCGGTGCGAATCGCCAAGCCGTCGGAATCGTGGACTTCGGGGCGGAAGTCATCAAAGCGCCGCCGCGAGTTTTCACCGAACCAGAACATGCTCGACATCGGCGCAATGCCAAGACGCTGCACCGCGCGCCGCGTGAAGAGTACCGCCTGCACATCCACAATCGTTACATTGCCCGGATTAATTTTGAAAGCAAACGCACCCGAATAGGATGGGCCGTCAAGCAGTGCGTAAATTCTAGCGAAAGTATCGGTGGCTTCGGGCTTGCGCAGCCAAAATTCACGGAAGCTTGGGAACTCCTCAGCCGCGGTTTCAGTCCCGGTGTCGATAGCGATCCCGCGCGACGAAATGCCATAGTGCTGGCCCTTGCCAAGGGCGCGCCAATAGCTTGCACCTTGGAAGACGGCCAGCTCGTCGTACACGTCGGGGTTGTTCAGTGGTGCGTGCAAGCGGAATCCGGCAAAGCCACCGTCAGATGGCAGATCGCCATGCTTGGTGACCAGCGGGCCGTAGTTGAAAAAGGCTTCCGCTAGGCGGATTTGCTGCTGATGGGTGCTGGTGAATTCATTGAGAACCACCGGTTCACGGTACAAATAGCCGGGATGGAAAAGCATCGCGCGAAATGGCAGCTTCTCCGTTGCCCACAGCGCTTGATTCGGATTGAAGCGGATGTCGCGATATTGATCGTAGGTCAAATCGTTCATCCACGCCGGAAGACTGTCGCGCTTGGGCGCTTCGTATGGCTTGTTTGCGAGGTCCCGCGCACGACTCTGAATGCTTTCAAATCCGACATCTTCCCGCTCCCATGTCTGGCATAGGGCGGAGGTTGTCAAAGTTCCTAACGTTGCTAGCAATATGAAATTCCTTGGCACAGAAATCTTCTACGGGGGAGCTGGGCTATCCGTCAAGATTGGCGATCTCTAAATCATTCAAAAAGATTTCATGATTTCTGGGGCGCGAACGGCGTGGTAGGTCAAAATCCCGTCAAAATCGATCGCGTCCGGGTCGTTCACCTCTCGCTCGGAATCAAAATCCACAAAAAACCGATTCACCCGAAAGCCGCATCGCTCTAACAACTCAACGAGCTCCGCATGTTCAAACCAGCGGATCGACTGTCGCGAGTGGTGGGTCAAGGGTGGTTCTCCCGACACGGTGTAGCAATGCTCGCGCTCGATCCGTTGTCTGGTATGATCCAGATGGTGTCGAGTTTCTAACAAGCCATAGCGCCCATCAGCCAGAGTGGCGCGGTGGTCTTCATACCATGTGTCTTCAGGCAAGTCGCCTAGTAGCTCTGCATAGGGCATGAAAACGGTCAGATAGAGTCCGCCTTGGTTTTTTAACAATCGGTGCCAGTGCCGCAGCGTCAGCTCGGGATCGTCCGCGAGTTGGAGGGTGAATGCCGGCGCCAAGAGAGCGGCATATTTCCGGCCGTTTTCCCAGACGGTCATATCGCCCTCATGCATGACAGGCTGGATATCCAGCCGCTGGGCACGCAGATGGCTTAGTTGAAGCATGTCCCGCGATAGCTCCAGCCCTTCCACTGGAAAGCCGAGCTTCACCAGTGGAAACATCAGCCGGCCAGAGCCCGCGCCGATTTCCAGTGCTGGACCCGGGTGCTTCGCCAAAAACGCCGCCATCAATGAGACCTCTGAGCCGTCATCCTCCGTCTCCCAAAAGACATCGTGTAGTTCTGCTTCCAGTGACAAGTATGGCTGCGACATGCCGCGATGGATAAGCGACCCTGTTGCGAATAGCTAGCACTCCCAGCGCAGCATCAATGTTCGCTGTGACTTTTAGCGCTACGCCGGTCGCAGCTTTTACTGGATTTGATCTTGCGGAAGCGACTGCTGTTCCACGGGATCTCTCTCCCGGCCCAGTGGATTCGCAAGCCTGTTAGCTTGAGGCCTTGGTGGCCATCACGCGAGCGGCTAACACTGGCGACGTGGTAAACGATGCCTTCTCGAAGTTCCCCGTCAGGGAAAATGAATTGGTGTCCGTTCGAGTTCATTGGGCCGCATAGCGGTGCGGAAAGGTCGGTGTTGGCTGCGACAACGCGGTCGCCTGCAGTGAATTTTTGCATGGATGGTGTGGGGATCGGCCAAAGGTTTAACACTTGGGGTGGGTCAAACGTAGGGGCATGCTAGAAAAATAATTCATGACATCAAATAACCGGAGATTGGGTAGTAGATTCGAATTCGATTTATACTGTTAGATTTGATTGGATGACTCTCGGTTTAGCAAGTCAAGAACAGCGATTGCTAAATAATTAAAACATCGGTTAAAATCAAAGATGAAAGGTCATATACTGAGATACTGAGATACTGAGATACTGAGATACTGAGATACTGAGATACTGA
>JBAXLW010000033.1:0-20142 GCA_037134575.1 Verrucomicrobiota bacterium
CTACTGGGACGTTTATCGGTGACTTCGAAAAACGAGTCCTCGTTATTGGACGCACGCTAGAGGGTTGCCAGGGGTGCTTGCTCCTTTTAGGTTTGGCGTCTCAGCCTTTTAGCTTTCACCTCATCCATGCTCCCATCTCTCACCGGCCAATCTCCTGAAACTCTTGCCGCCTGGCTCAAGGACGCGGGGGAACCGGCGTTTCGCGCTGACCAAATCCTTGAATGGATTTGGAAAAAGAAGGTCACTTCTCTTGATGCGATGAGCAACCTGCCCGCTGCACTGCGGACGAAGCTGGGCGAGTCGTTTCGCCTTAGCTCGCTGGAACACAGCACGACTCAGGGCTCGGCCGACACCACGCGGAAGTTCCTCTTTCGCCTGCACGATGGACGCTATGTGGAAAGTGTGCTGATCCCGGCGAACCCGGCGCTTTATGGGGAAAAGTCTGACCGCCGCACGCTCTGCGTTTCTTCGCAGGTGGGCTGTGCGTATGGTTGCAAGTTTTGCGCGTCGGGTTTGGCGGGGTTTACGCGCAATCTGGATGCTTCGGAGATCGCGGGCCAGGTTCTGGCGGCGGAACAACTTTCGGGCGAGCGGGTGGATTCGCTGGTCTTCATGGGGATGGGCGAACCGCTGGCGAATCTGGACCATCTTCTCGCAGCCATCGCGCTGATCACGGGGCCAAAAACGCTGC
Organism: Verrucomicrobiota bacterium; assembly: GCA_037134575.1. Taxonomy (GTDB): domain Bacteria; phylum Verrucomicrobiota; class Verrucomicrobiia; order Verrucomicrobiales; family Akkermansiaceae; genus Luteolibacter. The sequence goes on from JBAXLW010000033.1 coordinate 692, forward strand.
ATCTCGGGGCGCGCCATCTGACGATTTCCACCTCCGGCCTGGTCCCGCAGATCCGGCAACTGGCCGACCACCCGCAGCAAATCCGCTTGGCCATCTCGCTCCACGGTGCGACGGACGAGGTCCGCCAGCAGATCATGCCGGTGAACAAGAAGTGGCCGGTCGCCGAGTTGTTTGATGCGCTGGACCACTGGAACGCGAAGAAGACGCAGAAGCTGACGCTGGAATATATCCTGATCCACGGCGTCAACGATTCGCTCGAACAAGCGGCCATTCTCGCCCGCCACGCCCGCCGTCTGGGTGCCAAGGTGAACTTGATTCCCTACAACACCGTCGAGGGGCTGGAATGGAAACGCCCGCCGAACAACCACTGCCGCGCCTTTCAGGAAGTCCTCAAAAACGTCGGCGTCACGGCCAATCTCCGCCTTGAAAAAGGTCACGATATCGACGCCGCCTGTGGCCAGCTGCGCCTGAAGCAGGAGACTGCGGAAGGCATCATCGATGCACCTGTGAAGCGCTAGGCCATCCCGCGAGCAGCTCTAGGGGCGGCGAATTTTGCCATGTTCTAACGTTTCCCTCAAAGGCCGGGGTTGCGCCGCTGGCGGATCGTGTTACAACACCCCTCTCAAGACCATGCCAAACTACGATTACGAATGCACACAGTGCGCGAAACGCTTCGAGATCTTTCAAAGCATGAGTGATGCAAAGCTGACGGACTGCCCGGAGTCGGACTGCGATGGACCGGTGAAGCGCCTGCTGGGTACCGGCGGGGGTATCATTTTCAAGGGCGCTGGATTTTACCAGACCGACTATCGCTCGTCCTCCTATCAGGCAGGGGCCAAGGCCGATGGCGCGGCAAGTGCGCCCGCAAGTCCGCCCGCAAGTGCGCCCGCTGCTGCCAAGTCGGGGGAATAATCCGGGGCTTTTCAAACCGATGGCGGCGTGTAGTATTATCCGCACATGGCCGAACCTCAAAACCCCTCTTGGATCGGAGGATGTTTCTCGAAGTTGCTGTTTTTGATCCTGTTGGTCGGGTTGATCGGATTGGGTGGGGCGGTTTATTGGGTGAGCCAGCCGCAGTCGCTGTCAGATCTGGGCGCGAATAACCCGCGGGTAGTGGCCTTGCCGCAGCGGGATTTGAAGGTGGTGGTTCAAAGCGCGATCGACGGCAACTCGCCATTAACCTTGTCGGAAACCGAGCTCAATCAATGGCTGGGGCGGACCTTGGCAGCCCGGCAGGGCGGCTTGCTCGGGGAGAAGGTCACGCTGGATCGCGTCTGGATTCGTCTCGAAAAGGGCCGCGCGGAGGTGATTCTGGTGCGGAGCTTGTGGGGTAAGCCCTTCACGGTGTCGATGTTTCTCGGGGTCGAGCAGGTGGATGGTCCCGATGGCAGCGCCACGGTGGTCGCACTGCACGGTGGACCCTATCTGAAGGCTTTCCCCAATCCGCCGCAGGGTGGCCGATTTGGCAGACTGGTGGTGCCGCAAGGGTTGCTGGTCTTGGTATTGCCCGCCTATGAACGGCTGGCCACCGCGTATCGCGAGGAGATCGAGCTTTGCCTGCGCCACATGGTGCTGACCCGCATTGAAAAGGGTCGCGTCATTCTCAATCCCCCAGAGCCAAGCCCGCAGGGCCTGCGCCAGAGCCTTTGACCGCCCATGATCAAGCGCACTCTGCTTCTGGGATTTCTCAGCACCTTGGTTACTTTGGCAAGGGACCCTTCGCAAGCTACGGGGGTTTCTAACACGGCCGCGCCGCCCAAGTTCGAGGGCCAAAACCGGGTGGTCAGCAGTAGCAAGCAATTCCGCATCATCGGTGGCGAGTCTGCCGACCGTAGCCGCGTGGCCCTGCTGGCAGAGGAGGCGAAAGACGATCTGCTGCGCCTGACTGAGGACAAGGATGAGTGGAAAGTCCCGATCACGGTCACACTCCACGGCAAATCCGGCAGCCCCAGCCCACCGCGGACTGTCGCCATGCAGATTTATGCCAGTGAGGCGGGCTATGAGCTGCGGCTCGATTACCACCTCAGCGGCGGCATCGTGCGAGAGCCTCTCATGCAGGCGGCGACCTCTGCCCTCATTTACGAGCAGACCCTGCGCGGACGCCGCACGACCGATTCAGAGACCCCATTCCTCGTGTCGCCATGGCTGGTGACGGGACTGCGCGAGGCCACTGTCTGGCGTCTCAACCAGGGGGATCGCCGCCTGTACGAGGCACTTTTCAAATCCGGCGGGCTTTTTAAAATCGAAGAGCTCTTCTCCCTTAACCAAGCTGGCTACGATGACATGGATGCCGCCACGCGTGCGGCCTTCTGTGCTTCTTCCGGTGCGCTGGTGATGGCCTTGCTGCAGCAACCTCATGGCGTCGAGGGCTTCCGCAGCTTCCTGCGCGAAGTCGCCGCCTTTGAAGGAGAAATGCCCGCTTTACTGCGCAAGCACTTTCCCGAGCTCAACCTGTCCGAAAACAGCCTTGCCAAGTGGTGGGCGCTGCAGCTGGCAAACATCGGCGGTCAGAATCTCACGACCGACGTCCTCGGCATCGTCCAAACCGAGACTGCACTCGGCGAAGCGCTCAAAATCAATTTCCGCATGGCGGAAGGCATCACCGAGCCGAAGGATCTGAGTGCGTGGCCGGAACTCGCCAAGTGCCCCGAACCCGAGCGCGCCCAAGCGGTGCAGATCGCCCAGCAGGCTCTCGTCCGCCTCAGCTATCGCTGTTTTCCCTCGTATCGGCCGATCCTTGAGGAGTATCAGCTCGTCCTGAACGCACTGGTCAAAGGCGGCGGCAAAGACCTCCCTAACCGAATCCAAGCCCTCGATGAGCGGCGCGCCAGCATGCGGCGGATGGCCCAACGCGGCCGTGACTACCTCGACTGGTTCGAAATCACCCGCGCCCGCCAGACCAGCGGAGCCTTTGTCGACTATATCCGCTTGAAGGATCGGCTGAAGGAAAACCGACCCAGCCGCGAGGATGCGATGTCGAAATACCTCGACCGCATGGATGCAATTTTCAGCCGCTAAGGGGGGGATCCGCGTCGATCGATCATTCCGCGAGCTTGCGGTGGCGAATGGCTGAGCTAGAATGTGGTGATGAGCCGCCAATCGCGACAAAACCGAACATCCGACCAACCCCGCCGCGTGAGCAAAGCCGCGACTGGTGGCTTTTTACTCGTATTACTGGCGCTGGTTGCGGCATTTTCGGTAATGCGGGTTTACCTGCACAGCGATTCCTTCCGACAGTTTCTCTCTGCCAAAGCCAGTCGAAGTACCGGCATGACTGGGGAATTTGCCCCTTTTCGCTGGGATGGTTTGGCTGTGAGCAGTGATTTATTCGAAGCGAAAGGGCCGGGACCCATTACCGATCTGCGGGCAGATGGCCTGCACACCGAGATCGGACTTGCGGGCGTGCGGCGCGGCGTTTGGGAGATCGGCAGTTCCAGCGTGCGGCGCTTGGACGTGTCGATTGATACCCGAAATCAGCGGGTGGAACAGGTCGCTCCGGCCACCGCCCGCGGCTCTAACAATGCTTCACCGCGACCTTCATGGCTCCCCCGTGAGGTCGAGCTCCAAGGCATCGATGTGCGGGAACTCAACCTGAAGGCGATTCTCGCCACGGGCCAAGCCAGCGCGAGCGGCGTGCGGGTGCGCGCCATGCCCGCAGGGGCCAAGGATGCCTACCGCGCAGAGATCGATGGGGGAAAAATCCAACTCCCCTTCGCCATCGCCCCTGAACTGCTGCTGGACCGGGCACGACTGCGCTACCAGCACGGACAGGTCTATCTAATGGATGCCCAGCTATCCGCGTGGGGTCAGGGCAGCATCCAAAGCAGCGGCGAGTGGGATCTCGGAAATCAGCAGTTCGCCCTGCAAGGCAACGCCACGGAAATCCCACTCGAGAAAATCCTCAATGCGGATTGGGCGAAACGAATCAATGGCAATGCGAGCTCGGACTTCGTGTGCGGCTACCACTCGGGCACCGCGCAGGCGAGCGGCAAGCTCACCCTGCAGAACGCCAGGCTCACGGCACTGCCCCTGCTCGATGCACTGGCCGCCTATGCTGACACACGGCGCTTCCGCAGCATCACTCTCCACGACGCACGGACCGATTGGCACTGGCAAAAAGGCGAGCTCACCTTGGCGAATCTGGTATTGGCCAGCGATGGTCTGATACGGATCGAGGGCAGTCTCACCGTCCGTGGTCAGGAAATGGATGGCACTTTCCAACTCGGGATCTCGCCCGGCACGCTGGCCAAGATTCCCGGCGCCGAGACGGATGTATTCATTGCCGGTGATCACGGCCTGCTGTGGGCCCCACTGCGTATCACAGGCACGCTGGACAAGCCCAAGGAAGATCTCACGGATCGGTTAATGGCGGCAGCGAGTAAGCGAATCATCGAGCAAATTCCCGCAAGCGGGGAGAAGATCATCCGCTTCGCTCAATCCTTGCTCGCCCGCCCTTCTGAAAACCCTGACGAGAAAGGTGAACCGCCGACCGGAAAAGAAAAACCATCCGTGCGAGAAGTCAGAGGCATCCTCAACTCGATTCTTGGCGGGGCCATCAATGACGCAAAGGAAGCACCGTGACGCCGCGAATTTCCCTCATCATTCCCGCTCACAATGAAGCCGCCTTTCTGGGGGCCTGCCTTGAGGCCGCTGAAATCGCGGCGAAACAAATCGTCGACACGGTGGAAACCATCGTGGTGCTCAACCGCTGTACCGACGCCACTGAGGAAATCGCCCTCAATCACGGCTGCAAGATCGTGCGCGAGGATGCGAAAAACCTCTCTCAAATCCGCAACGCCGGTGTCGCGACTGCGACGGGTGAAATCATCGTCACCTGTGACGCGGATAGCCGCATGCATCCCGGAAGTTTACGACAAATCCTCCATCACCTCGAGACGGGAAAGATCGTCGGTGGCGGCGCCGTGGTGCTGCCAGAGCGTTGGTCACTGGGGATCATTGCCAGCGGTTTATCGATCCTGCCCTATATCGCGTTCACGGGCGTGAGCTTTGGTCTGTTCTGGTTTCATAAGCGGGATTTCGAAGAGATCGGTGGATTCGATGTGCAGTTTGTTTCCGTGGAGGACGTCGATTTCGCCCGCCGCCTGAAGGCCCACGGCCGCAAGTCTAACCGCTCATGGGGCACGCTGATCCGGACTCCGCTGGTCACCTCCTGCCGGAAGTTTGACCAGTTCGGTGACTGGTATCTTTTGCGAAATCCTTCATTTGTCCGGAAAGTTTTCAGAGGCCGTGACCGTAAAGTCGCCGACCATTTTTGGTATGATGTACGGTCCGAATAGCGTCACCTCCCCCGCTTAGCCGCTTTATGCATTTATGATTTTCGAGGGCTGTGCGCATAATGAAGAACTGGATCGTGCATCCAGCAATCCCCCTTCGATCCGATGCGCCCCCCACCACTCAAATCACATCGATCCGGCAACAAACCGGCATTCACACTCATGGAAATGGTGGTCGTTATCGCCATCATGGCCGTACTCATGGCTGCAGGGGGCGGCCTACTGCGAGGGACTGCCGGCCAGTCCCGCAAGGTGGCGACTGATTTGATCGCCAGCATGATCGATCAAGCGCGGACCACCGCGATCACCTCGCGCAAGGACATCGTGCTGGCGATTGCGGATCCGACGAATTTCACAGACAGCGATGGGCGCGGCAAGATTGGACTTTTCGAGGTGGAATCGTGGCCCGATCCAAAGTCCGAAGATCCGACCCTCAAGGCGAGGCTTTTGAAACGCTGGCAATCCATGGATGCAAGCATCGTGCTGATCGGCGGTGGCCTCAATGGCTTGGAGAACCCACTGGATCAACCTCAGGTCACTCTGAAGAACTCCGAGACCAAAAAACAAACCTTCCAAGTCCACTTCATCGGCATCAATTCACGGGGGGCGCTTGTTTCCCCGTCGGGTGCAGCACCGATGGTGCTTCGGATCGCCGAGGGAAGATATCAAGACGGCAACGCGATACCTAACCGCAGTGGCGAGCAAAAAACCATCACTGAAAACCGCCTCAAAATCGGACGCATCAGTGCCCGAACCTACCCCATCGATGGATGAATGCGACGCACGTCCAAGCAACGGGGATGGGCCGCGGCTCGTCGCTGATTGAAACCTTGATTGCGATTAGCGTTCTTGCCATCGCGATCCCGCTGGTCTTTGGCGCGCTGGCGGAATCTTCCAAATCAGGAATTTCTTCCACGGCACAGGCCCGCAGCTCAATAATGATTGCCGCCTGCATGGATGAAATCCAAGCATCGCGTGACGGCACACCGCAGTTTTTTACCGCAACGGCAGCCCAGCAAACCTTCCCGGTGAATGGCGAAGTGTGGGCGCTGGCATTTTCGCCACAGGGACAGCCCATCGGCAAACTGGGTAAATCCGATTACACGCAGGGAACCCGCAGACTCAATGGGCAGGAAATCCGCTACGTGGCTTCCCTCTCCGCCGCCAAGACGACCTCCATCCCCGATGCAACTCCCATGTTAAGCGCGCGCATCACCATCGAATATCCGGCCGCCGCACCTGCGGCGAAACGCGAGTCGATCGACTTCTTCACCCGCATCCCATGATCACCACGGAGTCACCCAGGCGCGGAATGACGATCGTCGAGCTTTTGGTCACGATGGTGATTGGCTCGATCGTGCTCCTTCTCGCCGCCGCAACGCTCGGCAGGGCGGGCAACGGCTACGAGCAAATCCGTAGATCCGTCGGGAGTAACCGCGAGCTAAGAATCGCAATGCCCCAACTCTCCTCCGACTGCTCAAATGCCGTTTTTCATCAAGACGAGGTCTTCGAAAAATCGACAGGTTCGTGGGCCATGGATCGTCTCGGCATTCTGAGCTTGCAGCCAGAAATCGCCCAGACCGATGCCGGAAAGATCGGCGACCTGTGCGCGATCCACTACTACGTCAAGGACCTTGCCTTTGGCTCCCAGACCGTCCGCTGCCTCATGCGTGGCTTTCGCGAAAGCGGTGAAACCTTCGATGCGCTGCGCGAAAATCGTGTGGCCACCCTATTCACCCAGAGAGAGGATGTGGACGAACCGATCGCCTTTGGAATCGTCTCCTTCGCCGTCCAACCGCGATCCAGAGATGCCAAGGGCACATGGCTCGACTGGAAGCAACCCAGTGCAACCGGTCCCGAGTCGCTACAGGTGAAAGTGATTTTCGCCCGCAGCGATCTGACGAAGCAGCTGAAGAGTTCCAGTGACTGGGATCGGATCGGCAGCAAGCTGGGAAAAGCCGTCACGCCCGAGCGCAGCCCGGACCTAGAAGTTTGCGAAACCCCCATCCGCTTTGGCAACCATGCGACACCCTGAATCCCTAACGCGTCACCCAAAAACCAGCGGATTCACATTACCCGTTGTTCTGCTTGTCGTCAGCGCGCTTCTTATTCTGGCGGTTGGCGGTCTGCTTGTCGTTGGCATCGAACAAAACACCGCTCGATTATCAACGAACACCGAACGCGCAGAACTCGCCGTCCGTGCCGGGCTCGAGGACGTCCGCGGCATCCTCAATCTTGAGGCGGCCAACGACGACTTCATTGTCCTCCAGGCAAAAATCCGAGATCCATACGACGCCAAGAACCAAACCGCCGCCCAGCTATTTCTAGTCCGCGGCAGCGCTGCAAAAAACGGTTTTTCCTATCGCTTCATTCCGCTTTTCAGCACCAGCAGCCTACCCCCCGAGAAAGATCGTCTCGAACTGCCATCCGTCGATCCGTTGTTGAAAGACAAATTCGAATTCGCCGCCCTGCCCTACTGCAACAAGGTCCGCACGGCGTGGTTGCCGGTCAATGACGAGAAAGGAATCCCCGTCGCCCGCTACGCCTATTGGGTTGAAGACCTTCAAAGCCGGATCGATCCCACCACCGCAGGCAATCAAAACGGCAGCGGAAGCACGTATGCCCGCGCCGCCTGGCCATTTCCTGCGCCGGGATTAAACCCCGCTGACGAGGCCGACAACCAAGCGCCGCTGAATCAAATCGCTCTCGACGCCGTCGACCCGAACGCCTCTCAAAATGATCTGGAATCACTGACCCGCACTTACACCCAAAACCAGAACCTGCTCATCTCCCCCGACTCCATGCTAGCGGCAGCGGGTATCCAGCCGCCACTCGGTCGTGACTCCTCAGGAAAGGGTGATAAAGGCGTCAACCTCAGCGATCCAAAAGCCAGCGCCGTCGAAGAAGGGATTTCGGTCGGACTGCGTCCCTATTTGGAGCAGCCACTCGTGCCCTACGCCGATGGCATCAGTCCCGCCATGGCGGGAAAGCCCAAACTCAACCTCAATCAACTCCTCGCGACCGACCGCAGCAAGGCCGTCACCCAAATGGCTGATTTCATCAAGCAGGCACTCCCGAACTTCGAAACGCGCAAAGGAGGCTTTCCCGACAATTACCTCGAAACGCTGGCGGCCAATGCCATGGACTATGCCGATACCGACACAGCACCCAGTTTTTTCGCCGGTCGCTACCGCGGCATCGATGCCTATCCATGCGTCAGCGAATTCCTGATGCGGTTCCGCTGGGAAAACATCGTCGTCTCAGGGGGCAAAAAATATGTGATTCTCAGCGCCTCGACCTACGTCGAGCTATGGAACATGTCCGACATGCCCGTGACCGGCACCGCCCAGGTCACCTACGAAACGGCGTATCGTTTCCAGCTCGGTGCAAATCCTTCGGTCAGCCTCGCGGACCTCAAAAACGCCACTCCGGCACTCGCCGTGAGTGGCGGTAAGTCTTGGTTTCCTGCCGTGACGGTCAGCCTCAAGCCTAATGAATGTCGCGTGATTCGATGCGGAACTGTGACCTACCAAATCGAAGCGGGTAACTCGTCGGTCTATATCCCATCACCCCTATCGCTTAATGGTGAGACCTACGGCAGTTCCGGCGCGGGCTATCAGTTGAAATGGAATGGCCAGTTGGTCGACCAAGCCCGTGGCGGCCTGAATCGCAATAACAGCAGCCTGAATTACCCCACCGATACGATCAGCAGCCCGCGCCAACGAGTCCGAGCCACGATTCCGGCGCATTCACTCACGCGCAATGGGACCTACCGCAACAACATGGGCGACCCGCGGATGTCCTACTATCTGGCAGCGCCCCAAGATGCCAACTCCTACCCCGAGAATTACAGCCCGAACCGCCGCAACATCCGCTGGGGTTCCATTTACAGCATCGACTCCGCCACCAAGCCGACGATTTACGGACGGGTGATGCCGTCGGAGTGGCCCGATGGCGGGCATAACTCCAGCTACGAATCGAATGCGTTTTTCACCACCGACCCGAGAATCCATCCGGATGATGCGAGATTCACTCCGTCGGCATCCTCGATTCTAGCTAACCCGCCGCCCGAGGAAGCCCCGCTGCGACTCTCCAACCTCGGGCGCTTCTACAGCACCACGGAACTGGGCCGGATTTATGATCCGATCATGTGGCAAACCGCATTCCCCAGCGGAGCCAATCTGCCGTGGGGAGATGTCGAGACCAGCAGTGTCTCCAGCCCAGACTTCGGCGGTGGCAACACCCTGCGCATCGGCCGCCCTGAACATCCCCGCTTCACCGACAGGAATCAATCGGACATAGCCGCCTATCGCTTGTTGGACTTGTTTCATGTCGGCCGCTCTCGTTCCGCTTCGGCCACTGACCGTCAGGGGCCCGTCGTTCAGATCCAAGGTCACATTAACGTCAATACGGCAAACCGCGACGTCTTGCGGGCCCTCGCCATCGGCCAACTGACCATGGACCCGAAAATGGCAGTCCGGACTTCAGAGCATCACGACACCAGCGGATTGATGGCACCGCCCGTGAGCCCGCTTGAACTCACTTCCACCCAACTTCAAGAGGAAGCGGACAAGATCGCCGATGCAATCATCAACGCCCGCGAGACAACCGCCTTCGTCAGCACCTCGGACCTGGCCGCCTTGCGCAGCTCTGGCAGCAAGTACGCATTCGGAGACAAAGACAGCATCCCCAGCGGCGCCCAGGTGGACCGCAGTGACTCAGCGGCCGAAGAAATCTTCGCCAGAGTTTACGAATCCACCACCGTCCGCTCCCGCAATTTCCGCGTCTGGGTGGTCGGCCAAACCCTGGCACCTTCTCTATCCCGCAAAAAGAACGCTGACCCCGAAGTGCTCGCCGAGAGCCGCAAGGTCTTCACCGTTTTCGCCGACCCCGGCCAACGCACCAGCAGTGGCGCGATCAACCCCAAAAATGTACGACTTACCCTGCTCCATGAAAACGATTTCTAGCCGCCTCAGCCTATGGTCGATTCTGCTGCTTTTGACGACCATCACTGCCCCCGCCCAGCAAGAACCGTCGCCGGACGTCGGCTTCGTGAGGGTCATCTCCCTGCTCAATGCCAGCAGAGGCAAAACCCACATCATTATCGACGGCAGTGACATTTATCCCGCGGGCTATGATTTGGGACAAAAAACCGGCGGCATCGGCCTTAAGGTCGGTCCGCACTCGATCAGCCTCCAACAGCAGGGTCTCCCACCCGTAACGGCTCAATTCACCCTCAACCGGGGTGAAACCCTCACCTGGATCGGCTATGCGGAGAGAGTCGTATCAAACCCACCCAATGATCCCCCACTCTGGAAAAACCAACTTCTTCCCGTGAAGCAAATCGATTCTGAAAGCGGTGACCACCTGATCTTGGTCTCACTCTGTCCGCAGGACGAAATCCAGTTGCAAATCCAGACCCCACAAAACCTCAGAACACAGACCACCCGTCTCAAGCGCCTGCTCCCAAACCGCCTCGATCTCTGGATGCCTAAGACCGAATTCGCGCTCAAAATCGATGACACGATCATTGGCCACGTCTCGCTGGAAGACCCTGGAAACTACCAGATCCTACTCTACGCCGACGAGGCCGGGAAGATCCGTGCCCTGTCATTCGACTCCCCAAACTTCACCCCTGCGGGTTGATCCGGTTTGCCGCGCCATCTGAGTCCCCGCAGACCCGGGCCTTCACCCTCCAGTCCGCAGGAAATAACCAGAAGCTTGGTACCGCGAGCGGGATCAGCCGACGAGTTCTTCAACCAGTTTCTCCAGCTTGACGATGTCAGCAGAGAAGGCGCGGATCCCGTGGGCCGTTTTCTCGGTGGCCATGGCATCTTCATTGAACATGAAGCGGAAATCACTCTCGTTGAGGGAGATTTTTTCTTGATTACTGGCTGCAGCTTCGGCTGGGGTGAGGCGGGCGGCGATGGGTTCGTCACAGGCTTGGAGCTCGCCCAAGAGGCCGGGGCTGATGGTGAGCAGATCGCAGCCAGCGAGGGCGAGAATTTCGCCCTTGTTGCGGAAGGAAGCGCCCATGACCTCGGTCTTGTAGCCGAATTTTTTGTAGTAGTTGTAGATGGCGCGCACGGAAATGACGCCGGGATCCTCATCGCCTTGGTAGTCTTTACCCGTCGCGGCCTTGTGCCAGTCGAGGATACGACCGACGAAGGGCGATATGAGCTGAACGCCCGCCTCGGCGCAAGCGATGGCTTGGGCGAAGGAAAAGAGCAGCGTGAGATTGCAGTGGATGCCTTCTTTTTCGAGTGCCTCGGCCGCCTTGATCCCTTCCCAGGTCGAGGCGATCTTGATGAGGATGCGGTCGCGCGAGTAGCCCTCTGCTTCATAGGCAGCGATGAGCTGGTGCGCCTTGGCGATGGTTGCAGCCGTGTCGAAGGAAAGGCGGGCGTCGACCTCCGTCGAGACACGGCCTGGGACGATTTTGAGGATTTCCAAGCCGAAGAGAATGAGGATGCGGTCAAGAATCGCTTCGGTCAGTGCAGCACCCGTCACGCCAGTGGCTTTGACTTCGCGGACCGCTTGCTCTACGAGGTGCCGATATTCAGGTTTGGCGGCGGCTTGCAGGATCAGTGACGGATTGGTGGTGGCGTCCTGCGGCTGATAGGTTTTCATCGACTCAAAATCGCCGGTGTCGGCAACGACGGTCGTGTACTGCTTCAATTGATCGAGTTGATTCATGGTCAAGTCCTTTCAAACTAAGGAACGATCGTCCAGCTTGGGAAGCCTAATCACACAGGCTGTGACAGAAAAATTCTCGCCCAATAATCTGAGTGCTTTCAAATCAAAACCGTCATTTCAAGCGGTGATGCATGCGCCGGAAAGCCATGGCACCGGCGGTCGCACCGAGCAAATCGGCTAACCAGTCGTAAGGGTCATTGCCGCTGCGGCCGGGCGTGAAAGTCTGATGCCATTCGTCCAGCCAACCGATTAGGGCGACGATCAGGACCACCCGTCTGAGAATGCCCCGCCAATCCGGATGCTCCGGCTTGCGCCTGAAAAAATAGCCCGTCAACAAGAGTCCGCCGCCGAAAAAATACGCGAAATGCTGAAACTTATCGATGTGCTTGAACGACGGCAAGTAGTCTGCGGGAGCAGACAGCGAGAACGAGGAAGACACGCACAACAGGGCGAGCCAAAGCAGTAACCCAGTCAGCCAGATTCGCGGGTTGCGCAGCAGAGGTGCCAAACTCATGACTTGCGCATTTCCTCTTCGATCCGCTCCGCCAGCCACTGCTTCATCATCGGTTGGTAGTTGAGAAAGCGTGAGCGGGCCAGGCGCTTGATGCGCAATAGCATTCGCGGATCAAAGCGCAGGGTGACCATGGTGGAATCGCGCGGATCCACTTCTTGCACGGAGGAGGCCATGAGTTGACCGTCGAGTTGGTGCGCTTCCCAGAAGCGGGACTCGGCGACTGCGTCATCAAAGTCAGGAATATCGGACCAGCGGCTGATGGTTTGCATGGGAATCAAAAAGGAGTGTTAGCGGAGCTCTGCGTATCTACGGTCGTAGAATCGGCGCTCGGCTTCAGTCATATCCCGGGATGCTGCGATGCGTGCCGGCTTGCAATCCGTCGCGAACGACAAAAACAAATATCGGTCTGCCACCGTACGCCCCAATGCATAGTGGCGGGAAGCCGGGCCCTTGTGCGGGCCATCGGGCAAAAATCGCACCGAAAACGGATCCTCGAATGCTTCTTCAAGCTCGTGAGGCTGGATCTTTTGGGGTTCCAATTGAACGTCAATTTCCATAACACCACTTTGTTAATGACCGTAGAGAGCGCAACAACGACTTTGAAGAACTAGAGCGTGTGCCCCATTCGCAGTCGTTTGGTTTCGAGATACTTTTCGTTGTGCGGATTGGAGGGGAGGCAGATCGGCAGCTGCTCGACGATTTCCAAACCGTAACCCTCCAGGCCGATGACTTTTTTCGGATTGTTCGTCAGCAGGCGCATCTTGCGCACTCCGAGGTCGAAAAGGATTTGCGCGCCCATACCGTAGTCGCGTAGGTCGGAACCGTAGCCGAGTTTTTCATTCGCCTCGATGGTGTCCAACCCTTGTTCCTGCAACTTGTAGGCATGGATCTTGGCAGGCAGGCCAATGCCGCGCCCTTCTTGGCGGAGGTAGAGCAGTACGCCGCCTTCCCTGGAAATGTGCTCTAGCGCTGCCGCCAACTGACCACCACAATCGCAGCGCTGCGATTGGAAAACATCGCCTGTGAGACATTCGGAATGAACCCGCACCAAGGTGGGTTTTTCTGGGTCGATCGTGCCACGGGTCAGCGCCAAGTGGTGGCTGGCATCGGTGCTGATCCGGTAAAGGTGACAGTCGAACTCGCCGAAATCGGTCGGCATTTTGATGGTTTGCTCCCGATCCACGAGCTTCTCCGAACGTCTGCGGTACTCGATCAACTGGGCGATCGTGCAGGCCTTTAGTCCGTGGCGCTGTTGATAATCGCCGAGCTGGCCGACACGTGCCATGGTGCCGTCATCATTCATGATTTCGCAGATGACAGCAGCGCGAGGCAGCCCCGCCATGGCGGCGAGGTCCAAGGCCGCTTCGGTGTGGCCAGTCCTACGCAGTACTCCGTCCGGCACCGCCTGCAGCGGAAAGACATGGCCCGGCTGCACGAAGTCGTCAGCCTTGGCGTGGGGGTCGGCCAGCAGGCGGATCGTCAGCGCCCGGTCAGCGGCGGAAATGCCGGTGGTGATTCCCTGCGCGGCATCCACGCTCACGGTGAAAGCGGTTTTGTGACCTTCGCGGTTGCGGCGGGTCATTTGCGGCAGCTCGAGGAACTCGGCCCGCTCGGCAGCAAGCGGTGCGCAAATCAACCCCCGCGCATGGACGGCCATGAAGTTGACCATTTCCGGCGTGCAGAGTGATGCGGCGCCGACCAAATCGGCTTCATTTTCGCGCGATGGATCATCCGCCACGATCACGAGGCGACCTGCGGCGATTTCCGCGATGATTTCCGGAATGGGGCTAAAAACGAGTGACGAATCAGGCATGGCAAATCTTCAGTTCAGGCAGGGGTTTGGCGGAGCCTCGGCCAGGATGCGGTGAAGTGGCGACAAGCTACGCATCAAATCGAACCAAAGGCGACTCTCATGTTTGCGGCCCAGCAAATCAGGCCCGGGACGCGCGGGAACCCAGGTGAGGCGGCACAGTTCGCTTTCCAACTGGCCTGCCGTCCAACCGGAGCAGCCGATGAAGGCACGCACCACTCGACCCGGCCGACGCACTTGGGCCAGAGCTTCTGCCACGGAAATTTGCAACGCCCAGCGCAGGCCCTTCTTCGGACTCCACCAAAAAGCGGCAAAGGTCAGCTGGTCGTGCGCCACCGGCCCGCCCTCGTAAACGACTAACTGTCGCAGCAGATCGAAATCCTCCCCGTTTAGGAAATCCCCGACCGACTTGTCCGTCGGGCGATTGAGAATTAACCCCAAGGCACCCTTCTCTGTCGCGTGGTTCGCCAGCAAAATCACCGAGCGATGAAAAATCCCCTCCCGCAGCGACGGATCAGCCAACAGCAACTGGCCTTGGAGTGAGATCGAAACTTCGGAAGATGAGGAATCATGGGACACTTCAAAAACCTAGTCGCCACTCGCGCGTTCGCCAACCGCAGATTGTTGAAGATTTTCGGTCGTCGACCGGCATGCCACAGAAAAAGGAATCGACCTTTGGGCACGAAGTTTCAGAATCCGGCCATGCCCGGTCGCGAAGATCTCAAGAACTTGTCCCTGCTCGGAAAATCCGAGAACCGTCTGCCTGCCAGCCCCGATGAGGCGA
This sequence comes from Verrucomicrobiota bacterium, assembly GCA_037134575.1. GTDB lineage: Bacteria > Verrucomicrobiota > Verrucomicrobiia > Verrucomicrobiales > Akkermansiaceae > Luteolibacter. Next base: position 15,790 of record JBAXLW010000033.1, read on the forward strand.
AGCTCGACGTTTTCCCGAACCTCCGCCCCGGCCGGCGCTATTGGATCACGCTCAATTGCCCGGAATTTTCCTCGCTCTGCCCCGTCACCGGCCAGCCCGACAGCGCCCGCATCGTCATCCGCTACGTGCCCGGCGAGGCCTGCGTGGAAACCAAAAGCCTCAAGTTTTACCTCGCCTCGTTCCGCAACCAAGCCTCGTTCAACGAGGAGATCGTCAACCGCATCCTCGACGACTTGGTCGCAGCGATGAACCCGCAGCAACTCGTCGTCCGCGGCGAGTTTGCCCCGCGCGGCGGCATCCAGCTGACCACCGAGGCGACCTTCCCCGACACGCTCAACCCCGCTTCATGAAAGTCTGCGTGCTGCTGAGCGGCGGAATGGATTCTGTGGCCGCCTTTTACGAAGTGCTGCAAAGCCACGAGGTCGCTGCCTGCCTGTCCTTCGACTACGGCGCCAAGCACAACGCGCGCGAGATCCCGTTCGCCAAACTCCACGCCGAGCGCAACGGCGTGCTCCATCAGGTGATCCCGTTAGACTTCATGAACCGCCTGTTCAAATCCGACCTGCTCCAGTCGGGCGGCAGCATCCCGGACGGCCACTACGCCGAGGAGTCGATGAAACAAACCGTGGTCCCCTTCCGCAATGGCATCATGTTAGCCATCGCTGCGGGCTACGCCGAAAGCATCGACGCAGAAGCACTGGTCATCGCCGCGCACTCGGGCGACCACGCGATTTACCCCGACTGCCGCGAGCCGTTCATGCAGGCCATGGCCGCCGCCATGACGGAAGGCACCTACGCCAAGATCCAGTTGCTGCGCCCCTTCATCGCCACCGACAAAACTGGCATCGCCCGCCGCGGCGCGGAGCTGGGCATCGACTTCGCCGAGACTTGGTCCTGTTATAAGGGGCGGGAAATCCACTGCGGCGTCTGCGGCACCTGTGTCGAACGGCGGGAAGCATTTGCACTCGCTAGCTTGCCCGACCCCACCTGTTACGAGCAGACTCCCGCCCTGCCAACCCTCGCCTGAACTTTCCCCATGTCATACCGAATCTGCAAATCCCTCGAAGTGGAGAATGGCCACATGCTCACCAAGCACCCGGACAAGTGCCGGTTCCCGCATGGCCACACGCGCAAGGTCGAGTTTGTGATCGAGGCGGACGAGCTCGATGACAACCAGATGGTCTGCGATTTCAAGATCATCAAGGAGGCCGTCGGCGAATGGTTAGACAGCTTCGACCATGCCCTCTGCATGAACACCGCGGACCCGGCTTACGAAGATTTTAAAGCCCGTTACGGCGACCGCGTGATCGGCTTCGATAATCAGGACCCGACCACCGAACTGATGGCGCGCACAATCTTCGACCACAGCGAAAAGGCCCTAACCGCCTACGCCCAGCGGACCGACACCCGCTACCGCCTCGCACCCAGCGTCCGCATCGTCCGCGTACGCGTCTGGGAAACCTCGTCCTCGTGGGCGGAATACGAAAAAAGTCTCTAACTCATGGCCACTCCCAAATCCACCCTGCCCGACATCCAAGCGACCCCGGACACCCGCGGCATCGCCATCGACCAAGTCGGCGTCTCCGATTTGCGCTATCCGATCCAAGTGCTCGACCAGGACGGTAAGGCGTTTCCCACTGTCGCGAAGATCTCGATGTCGGTGCACCTGCCCCACCATTTCAAAGGCACGCACATGAGTCGCTTCCTCGAAGTGTTGAGCAAACACGAAGGCGAAGTGACGATGCGCACGCTGCCCGACATCCTCCACGATCTCAAAAAACGCCTCGACGCGGAGGAGGCGCACATCGAGGTCGCGTTCACCTACTTCGTCACCAAAAAAGCCCCCATCTCCGGCTCGCCGGCCAAGGTCGCCTGCGACTGCGTGTTCCAAGGAACCTCCAACGGCAAGACCGACGACTTCGTGCTCTGCGTCACCGTGCCCGTCACCACGCTCTGCCCGTGCAGCAAGGAGATCAGTGAATACGGCGCGCACAACCAGCGCGGCTACGTGACCTTAGAGGTCCGCCCCAAGGCCACCGCCAAGGGATGGGAACTCATCCTCATCGAGGACCTCATCGAAGTCGCCGAGAAGTCCGGCTCGGCCCCCGTCTACGCGCTGCTCAAGCGCACCGACGAACGCTTCGTCACCATGCAGGCCTACGACAACCCAGTGTTTGTCGAAGACGTCGTCCGCAATGCCGCCGCCCTGCTGCGCGCCGACAAGCGCGTCTCGTCCTTCACCGTCAAGGCGGTGAACCACGAGAGCATCCACGACCACAACGCCTTCGCGACGATCACCGGCCACGCGTTAGACTGATTATCTATCCGAATTTAGAAACCACGAAAGTCACGAAAGGACACGAAAAATGAGGATTTCAACGATCCAGTGATGGCCTTGGATTCGATCTTCATACGTCTTCCTTTCGTGAAATTTCGTGTCTTTCGTGGTTTGATTCATCTCCTCAAAGACTAACCGCCCGTGCCGAAGATCATCCCGCCGGAAGTTTTGTTAGTAGCCTACGCCGCCGGGGTCTTCCCGATGGCGGAGGACGGCGAGATCCTCTGGTTCTCGCCCGAGCAACGTGGCCTCATCCCGTTAGATGATCGCTTCCACATCCCGCACGGCCTCGCCCGCAGCCTCAAGCGCAAGCCCTTCGAGATCCGCTGGGACACCGCCTTCCGCGAGGTCATGCTCGGCTGCGCCGCCCGCGACGAAACTTGGATCGATGAGGTCATCCTCGAAAGCTACTGCGCGCTCCACCACGCCGGCCACGCCCACTCCGTCGAATGCTGGGATGCCGATGGCCTGCAAGGCGGACTCTACGGCATCGCCCTGCCCGGCGTCTTCTTCGGCGAAAGCATGTTCTCGCGCAAAACCGACGCCTCAAAAATCGCGCTCGTCGCCCTTGTCGAGCGGCTGCGGGAAAACCAGTTCAGCTTGTTAGACACCCAGTGGCTCACCGAGCACCTCCAGCAATTCGGCGGCTACCAACTCCCGCGCGACGAATACCTCGCCGTCCTCCAGCAGGCGCTCAATCGTAGTGACTCTTCGCTTGGGGCTTAAATTCCAAGAGCACTTTCCAAGTCGTTCAGGGATTCGAAGACGAGGTACTCGGTAGAGGGTGTAGCGATTGCCTCCCGCAAGTGGGCCGCGTTTTTTGGCGAACCCAGCAACTGTCCCGTGCTATCCATCTTCGAGCTCTTTTGCGTTAGGGTTTTCGTAAGAATATAGTCCTTGATCGAAAGTCCTGCAAAAGTGGCCAAGGTCTTGATTTGCCGGTGCTGCTCCGGATCGATTTCAATACTGAGTCTACTCATGTCCACACCTTACACGGATTGAACATTTTTCAATCTGTGCACGACTACTAAAGTCATTCTATTTTGGCGGCCCTGCGCGGCGGGTTTGAGGAAGTGGCTGGTGCGTCCCGCCTCCCGCCAGATTTCCTTTGGGCGGGACGCCCAAACAACGGGCTGGGGCCAGAGGCCCCAGCTACCTTGGGCGGACTTCCCTTGATCTGCCAGCGGCAATCGGCTACCCTGCATCGTGGAAAACCCCGATGACAGCTTGATGCCCGCCGGTTTCCCGAACGATGCGTTTTTCAAGGAGATGTTCTCCGATCCGCCGCGGGCGATCGCGTTTTTTCAAAGCCACCTGCCGCCCGCCATCGTTGCCCAAGTCGATTGGCCGTCGCTGAAAGTACTGCCGTCGTCGTTCATCAAGTCGGGGCTCCAGCAAGTGACTGCGGATCTGTTGTTTAACGTGAAAATCGGCGGCAAAGACGCGCTGTTTTACCTGCTTCTCGAACACCAAAGTACCGTCGATCCGACGATGCCACTGCGGATGCTCGGTTATGTCGCCGAGATTCTCTTCAAGCACCACAAAGAGCACGGCCTACCCCTGCCGCCCGTCCTGCCATTTGTGTTCCATCAAGGCCCCGAACGCTGGAACGTCTCCACCGCGTTTGAAGATTTGTTCGATTTGCCGGATGATCTCGCCGCCGCGTTATTGCCGTACCTGCCCAAATTCCACCACGCCCTGCTCGACCTGACCCGCTACGACCCAACACATGACGAGGGCGGCAGCGATTTGCAAATGATCCTGCAGTTGATGAAGCTTTCCAGAAAACGGCAGGTCTTGCAGTATTTCCGCTGGCTGGCTGAAACCCTGCTCGAACCCGCCCCCAAAGACCTGATCCGCCGCATGCTGCTCTACGCGATCCACAGCGACAGCGATCTTGACACGGAGAAAATCTACCATAGTTTGGCTTCGAATCCTGAACTGAGAAATAACGCCATGTCGCTCGCCGAAAAACTACTCACCAAGGGCCGCGTCGAGGGCCGCGTCGAGGGCCG
>JBAXLW010000034.1:0-19506 GCA_037134575.1 Verrucomicrobiota bacterium
CAAACAATGATCCCCCGATCATCGGCCAACGAAGCGAGCGCCCGGCGAGGAAATAGGCCTCGCTGTTTTTTGGCTTTCGGGAGAACAGCAGACCTACGGTTACAATGATCAGCGCGTAGAAGGCCACGATGGCCCAGTCGATTGCGGTGAGGTTGATCGAACTGGATTCATTGACGGCAGCAATTGTAAAAACAATGGGTGTTTTCATTCAATTGCGTGGATTTTAATGGGCCTGGTCTGATTGACTCTTGATGCTTCAGGAAAAGAGACGGCGGCAGAGAGCCTCGTGTTTTTCGAGCAACGCTCGGTAATCGAAGCTGGGATTGGGAATGAGGCAGGACTCCTCGGCCACGGGGGCGCAGCGGGCACAGAGTTCCGCAAGAGATGCGCTGGGTGAGGCGGCGGCCAGGGCTTGAATAGCCGCGCCCAGGGCAGCTCCTTCAGCGCATTGCATGGTGACGACGGGGTGCCCAAAAATGTCGGCGAGCATCTGACGCCAGACTGGGCTATTGCTGCCACCGCCAGTGAGACGTATCTCGGAGATTTTGAGGCCGAGGGCTTCCATTCGGCGGAGGCCGTAGGCCATGCCAAGCGTCACGCCTTCCATAGCGGCGCGGGCCATGTGGGCTGGCGTGAGATTCGAGGGATTCATACCATGCAGGACACCACAGCCGTCAGGGAGATTTGGCGTGCGCTCGCCTTGAAGGTAGGGAAGGAAAAGAAGGTCGTCGGCTCCTGGCGGAACGGAGGATATTTCCTGGTCCATGCGGTCGTGATCCCAGTCAAAGAGCTTACGGAAGGCCTCGGTAGCGACCGTGACATTCATCGTGCAAAGCAGTGGCATCCAGTGGTCTGCGCTGTCGCAGAATGCAGCAATCTCGCCCTGCGGGTCGATGACTGGCTGAGAAGCGCAGGCGAAAATCGTGCCACTAGTTCCGAGACTGGCCGTGACGGAGCCGGGACGAATATTTCCCGTGCCGATGGCCGCCATCATGTTATCACCTCCCCCGGCACTGACGACGACATCGGGCGACAAGCCCCATGCGGCTGAGAGCGTGGGCAGAAGTTTTCCAGCCGGTTCGGTGGACGAGCCAACGGGTGGAAGTTTGGCCATGAGGTTTTCGTCAATCGCGGCGCAAACCTCCTCACTCCACTGGCGGGTATGGACATCGAGGAGGGCGGTGCCGGATGCGTCGCCGAACTCCATGCGCAGTGTGCCAGTGAGTCGCAGATTCAGGAAATCATGCGGCAGCGCGACATGGGCGAGCTTGGCAAAATTCGCTGGTTCGTTTTGCTTCAGCCAAAGAATTTTTGGGGCGGTGAAGCCGGGCAGGATGTCATTTCCGGCCAGGGCGATGGTTTGATCGCGGCCCCCAAGTTTGGCGCGGATCTCGTCGCACTGGGCAGTGGTGGAGGTATCGCACCAGAGCTTGGCGGGGCGGATGACCTGATGATGGGTATCGAGCGGCACGAAGCCGTGTTGTTGACCGGAAACGCCAATGCCAACAATCTCAGCTTTACGAGGGCCGAGGTCGGAGAGGACTGTTAGGACGGTTTCCTCGAGGGCATCCCACCAGATGGCGGGATCCTGCTCGAGGTGGCCGACGGGGAGCCCTTCCACCAAGCCGTAGCTTTTGCTGGCAGAGGCGATTATTTTGCCAGAGTCTCCGTCCAGAGCGACGGTTTTCAGACTCTGTGTGCCGCAGTCGATACCCAGGGTGATCACAGCAATTCGTTCAGTATGTTTTCAAGATACTCCTGACCGCCGCTTTCGAGGGTGGGTGAAGGCTGCGAGAGGGCGATTTTTTCAAGTTCGGTGAACGACGCCTTGCCCGCGAGGATTTGCTTGCCAAGATCGGAGTTCCACGAGGCATAGCGGTTTTTGACGAATCCCTCGATGCGGCCGTCGGCGCGAATGCCGGCTGCGATCTTGAGTCCGCGCGCGAAGGCGTCCATACCCCCAATGTGGGCATGAAAAAGGTCGGCGGGGTTGTGGGATTCACGGCGGCGCTTGGCGTCGAAATTAAGACCCCCATTCTCGAATCCGCCCATACCAAGCACGACGAGCATGACTTCGGCAGTGTGGTAGATGTTTGTCGGAAACTGGTCGGTATCCCAGCCAATGAGTTCATCGCCACGGTTGGCGTCGATTGAACCGAGGCGACCGGCATTGGCAGCGACGGTCAGTTCGTGGCGCATCGTGTGTCCGGCCAGCGTGGCGTGGTTGGTTTCGATGTTGAGCTCGAATTCGTCGTAGAGACCGTATTCACGCAGGAAGTTGAGGCAGGTGGCGGAATCCGTGTCGTACTGGTGCGTCATGGGTTCGCGGGGTTTTGGCTCGATCCAGAATTTTCCGGTGAAGCCGATTTCTTTTTTCCACGCAACGGCCATGTGCATAAAGGCGGCGAGCTGGTCGAGTTCGTGCTTCATGTCGGTATTCCAGAGCGAGGAGTAGCCTTCACGGCCGCCCCAGAACACATAGCCGCCGCCACCGAGTTCCTTGGTGATGGAGATGGCCTTTTTGACCTGGGCCGCCGCATGGGCGAAGACAGGCAGACTCGGCGTGGTGGCTCCACCTTGAGAGAAGCGCGGATGGGCAAAGAGGCAGGCCGTGCCCCAGAGGAGCTTTTTGCCGGTGCGCTGCTGTTCCTCGGCGAGCGTTCCTGCAACCGCATCCAACGCGGCGTGGGACTCGGCGAGTGTGTCACACTCAGGAGCGACATCACGGTCGTGGAAGCAGTAAAAATCGATGTCAATTTTTTCGAGGAATTCAAAAAAGACTCGCACACGCTTCTGGGCATTGGCGACGGAATTCGAGCCGTCATCCCACGGCATAAGGGCCGTTCCACCCCCAAAGGGATCGGCGAGGGTATTGCGCATGACGTGCCAATACGCCCCGGCGAAACGCAGGTGCTCACGCATGGATTTCCCCTCGACGAGTTCATCGGGATTGTAGTGCTTAAAGGCGAAAGGGTTTTTCGACTTGGAACCCTCGTAACTGATTTTGGGGACTTCGGGGAAGTATTGCATAATAGTTTCTGTTTTTATGGAGAGTGATGCGAATTCAAGATCAAACGGCTAACACAATCAGGCGTAGCGCCGCGAAGATGTCATTTAGAGCGGCGTAGTCGATCTTTTTTCTAGGCCGTGAGGCGAGTGTGGATTGTTAGAAAGAATGACACCCAGATGCAGCCGATGTCTGGAATCATCAGTCAAAAGAGTAAAACCGAATATTCAGAGAGCTGCCGAGCGCGGCATCGGAACCGAAATCGTGCGGGAAAAGGCGCGATGATTGACGAGGGCGGGGAATCCCCCGGCGCGACCGCAGGAGCAGACTGCGGAAAACCTTGTCAAATCCACCCCGAAGCGAGAGAAAAACCAACCAAGTCCGGGTGTCATCAATCCTGGCTCAACGACCTCACCCCTCCGGTGTGATCTTTCAATGGCACAACACGAGTGGCGGATGGCGCCCTGGCAAATTGGCCGGATCTAACATAGAGGCAGCGTCCGTGACGTTACGAATTTTTAAAACTGATCAAACCCCGAGCCATTGGGCTGAGGCTGGGCCTTTAGGTGGAGGGCCAATCGTGAAGAAGAGCCAAAGGATGGCGGCCTGCGAGATTGCAGCGTGGAGATTTGGTCAGCCCGAGATGACAGCAGATGGACGCGAAAAAGATTGAAAAAAAACCCAACTCTCTCTGATCCATCGTCTTCAAAATCTGTGTTCATCCGTTGTTTTAATTCTTGATGGATCTAACCACGGTTCCGTTCGTCGACTTGCCCGTTGAGCGTGCAGAAATCATAGAGCCACCCAATGCCAAACAACCCAAAGGTGAACAACCAGATCAGCCCCGTGAAAATCTTCCCGAGGTAGAACCGGTGCAGCCCAAAGACACCCAGAAACGTCAACAAAATCCAAGCGACGGTGTAGTCGTAGTTTCCAGCGGTGTAGCGCACAGCGGCCCGGCGATCCATTCCTGGAATCAAAAACAAATCGATGAACCAGCCGACACCCAGCAGGCCCGCCGTGAAGAACCAGATCACACCGGTGACCGGCTTGCCGTAATAAAAACGATGTGCCCCCGTGAAGCCGAAGATCCACAAAAGATAACCGATGACTGGACTGTGAGTGTGCATGAGGAAGGTTAGACTACCGCTGCCTTCAGCGCCGGATAATCGGTGTACCCGACCGGGCCAGCCGCGTAGAACGTGTTCGGATCCTGCTCATTGAGCGAGGCACCGGTGCGGAAACGCTCGACGAGGTCGGGGTTGGCGATGGCGTCTTTGCCAAACGCCACGGCATCCGCCTTGCCAGACAGAATCGCCTCGCACGCCGATTCAGCGGTGAACCCTTCGTTGGCGATGTAGACGCCGCCGAAGGCTTGCTTCAGCGATGGCCCGAGCGCGGGCTGGCCGAACGATTCGCGGGTGCAGAGGAAGGCGAGCTTGCGCTTGCCCAGCTCGCGGGCGGCGTGGTGGAAGACGGCGGAGGCATCGGAATCCCCCATGTCGTGCGCGTCGCCGCGCGGTGCCAGTTGCACCCCCACATGGTCGGCGCCCCAAACGGAGACGACCGCATCGGTGACTTCCAGAAGGAGTCGCGCCCGGTTTTCGATCGAGCCGCCGTATTCGTCAGTGCGATGGTTCGTTGAGTCTTGGAGGAATTGATCGATCAAATAGCCGTTGGCCGCGTGAATCTCCACCCCGTCGAAACCGGCCGCCTTGGCGTTTTCCGCCGCGCGGCGGTAGTCTTCGATGATGCCCGGAATTTCCCCGAGATCCAAGGCGCGAGGAGTCACGAACTCCTTGGCTGGACGGATCAAGCTGACTTGACCTGCGGGCCTGATTGCGCTGGGTGCGACGGGCAGTTTGCCGTCCAGATAGATCGGATCGGAAATGCGGCCCACGTGCCAGAGTTGCAGCAGGATCGTGCCGCCGGCCTGATGCACCGCAGCGGTCACCAGCTTCCAGCCCTCGACCTGCTCCGCCGACCAGATGCCGGGGGTGTTCGGGTAGCCCACCGCCATCGGCGAGATCGAAGTCGCTTCCGATAGAATCATCCCGAACGAGGCGCGCTGGGCGTAGTATTCCGCCATCATCGCATTCGGCACGCGGCCGGCGGAGGCGCGGCAACGAGTCAGTGGCGCCATGACGAGACGATTCGCAAGGTGGAAGGCCCCGGCTTGGAGCGGTTGGAAAAGTGGTTCTGACATGATTGCTGTTATTTTGTTAGAAATCCCAGTGAGTAGCCCGGATTCAGCCGAGGTCAAAAAGAATCGCTTCGGCGGCCTCGTTGGGGGCGGTGATCTCGATTTCGCCCGCCGCCTCGCAAGATACCGCATCGCCCGCGGAAAGCGAGATCCCATTCACCACCAGCGACCCCGTCGCCACGTGCAGCCATAACCCGCGGCCGGGGAGCAGCGAGTGGCTCGTCTGGTTTCCCGGCCGAAGCTTCAGCAAATAGATCGACGCGTCCTGCGCGATGCTGGCCGAGCCGTCGCGCCCGTCCGACGAAATCACCAGCGTGTTAATATCGTTTTCGTGGCCCGCGGCGGGCACCCACTCGGTGTAGGCTGGCTTGAGGTTGCGCTGATTCGGCGTGATCCAGATCTGCAGCAAGTGGGCCGGCTCCGTGGCCGACGGATTAAATTCCGAATGCTGCACCCCCGTGCCCGCGCGCATCATCTGGATTTCCCCGGGATTGAGCACGCGGCTGTTGCCCATCGAATCCTTGTGCGCCAACTGACCCGCCAGCAGATAGGAAAAGATCTCCATATCGCGGTGCGGATGCGTCGGAAAGCCACCACCCGGCGCGATCCGGTCATCGTTGATCACCCGCAGCGAGCGAAACCCCATGTGCCGCGCGTCGTAGTATTCCGCAAAGGAAAAGCTAAACCAGCTATTCAGCCAGCCATGGTCGGCGTGTCCCCGCTCTCCTGCGCGGCGGATCTTCAAATGGGTCGTCATGCCATCACCCTAACACCTGACATGCGTTTGGCCAAGACCGTCTTGTTCGCCACCACATGCTAGAAAGGCATCCACCTCTAAAGACTTTGCCTTCATGCGCCGTTGCGCGAGACGTCGATCAATCCAGCAATTCCGAATAATGCTTCCGCGCCAGCGACATCGAAAGATCCAGAATCCCCTGGCTGCGCGACTGGCGCAGCGCCTCGTCCGCCATCGCCGAACACTCCGCATGGCTCAGCGAGCGGATCGCCTGACCCACCCGCGGCACCTGCTGTGGCCCGACGGAAAGCTCCTCCACACCCAGCCCGAGCAATAGCGGCGTCAGCCGGATATCGCCCGCCATTTCTCCGCAGATCCCCGTCCAGATGCCATTGTCATTCGCCGCATCGATCGTCCGCTTGATCAAACGAATCACCGCTGGGTGCGTCGGTCGGTAGAGCTCCGCCACTTGCGGGTTCACCCGGTCCACCGCCACCGTGTACTGGATCAAATCATTGGTTCCGATCGAAAAGAAATCCACCTCTGGGGCCAACAAGTCCGCACACAGCGCCGCTGCGGGAACCTCGATCATCGCTCCCACCGGCAGCTCGCGGTCAAAGGCCACGCCCTCTTTCTCCAGCTCGTCCATGCAGCGACTGACGATTTCCTTGCTCTGGCGGATTTCTGACAGCCCCGAGATCATCGGGAACATCAGCGCCGTTTTGCCGAATGCACTGGCCCGCAACACCGCGCGGATCTGCTCGCGGAACATTGCCGGCCGTGCCAGAGAAACGCGGATGCCGCGCCAGCCGAGAAACGGATTCGGCTCCGGATCCGTCAGTGGCTCCACCGGCAGCTTATCGCCACCCGCATCCAGCGTTCGCACGATCACCAAGTGCGGCGCCATCCCGCGCACCACTTTGGTGTAAACTTCCGCCTGCCGGCCCTCGTCGGGCATTTCCTCGCCGTTGAGCAGCAAAAACTCTGTCCGATAAAGCCCGATCCCCTTCGCGCCACTGTGCCTCACCACCGCCAGTTCATCCAAAAACTCGATGTTCGCGGAAACCGTCAGTGCCCGCCCGTCGCGAGTTTCCGTGGCCGCATCCCGCGTCGCATCCAGCGAGCTGCGGATCTTCTCCTTGGCCAACATTAGGCTCCGGTAATGCTCCAGCGTCGCGGGCGAAGGGTTGAGAATCAGCTTCCCCGTGTAACCATCGAGAATCGACGGCGTCAGTGCGATAATCTCGATCACCGACACCTCCAACCCCACCACCGCCGGAATCCCAAAAGCCCGTGCCAAAATCGCCGTGTGCGAATTCACGCTCCCCTGCTCCGTCGCAAAGCCCAGCACGCTGCCGTGCTTCATCGCCGCCGTGTCCGACGGCGACATGTCAAAAGCCACCAGAATGTGTGGCTCATCCGGGCCGATTGAGCGCGTGTCCCCTTCGGCAGAAAAATTCCGCAACACCCGCTGGGCCACGTCCTCGATGTCCGCCGTCCGCTCCCGCAGGTACGCATCAGGGATCCGCCGCATCGCCTCGAGAAAGTTCTGCATCACCGCGTAGAACGCGAATTCCGCGTTCTGCAAACGGCGGGAAATCGCCACGCGCACCTTATCCAATAGCGACCGATCCTCCAGAATCATCACGTGCGCCTCAAAAATCCCACTCTCCTTGTCACCGGAAAGATCCATCAAGCGGCTTTGCAACTCGATCAACTGCCGCTTGGTGATTTCCAGCGCCTGGGTGAAGCGAGCTTGCTCCCGCTCCACCTCCGACTCCTTGATCTCATAAACCTCAGGCGCGGAAAAGCCGCGGGCAACCACGTGCACCGGAGCGATGGCAATCCCGGGAGAGGCGGGAATCCCCTCGTAAATCATTTCTGGCTCCGCTCCGGTCTCAGGCATCGTCTGTTGACAACCTAGCTCAAGCGCAGGCTTGGGTTCAAGCCGCAATTTCCGCCCCGCTGCACAACTCGAGATTGCGTTTTTCAAATCCGGTGCAAGATTCCTACAAATGAAAGCGATCACCCAGCTCCTCTCCACCGCATCCGCCGCCCTCTTCGCTGGCACCGCCCTCGCTGAACCTCTCGCCATCGGCGCGCCACTGCCCGCCGTGGAGCAAAAAAACCAAGACGGCCAGACCGTCCAACTCGCCGAAGCCGGCGCCCAAGGCTACACCTTAGTGTACTTTTATCCCAAAGCCGACACCCCCGGCTGCACCAAACAGGCCTGCAGCCTGCGCGACTCCTACGCCGCCCTCACCGACAAAGGCGTCAAAATCTTCGGCGTCAGTGCCGACAAGGTCGGCTCCCAGAAAACCTTCAAGGATAAATACAAACTCCCCTTCGACCTCCTCGCCGATGCCGATGGCAAAGTCATCGCCGCCTTCGCAGTCCCCACCACCCTCGGCTTCGCCAAGCGCCAAGCCTTCCTCTTCAAGGACGGCAAACTCGTCTGGAGCGACCTCAGCGCCTCCACCGAAAAGCAAGCCGAAGACGTCCTCAAGTTCCTCGCCACCCCGTGAGCTAGGGCAAGGCCGCCTCACACCGCCCCGCGCTTTCCCATCGTCAGCGCCATGCCTCATTACAACGGATGAATCCGTTTTTTGATTAAAGAGACCGACACCCCGACTCGGGAGGCGCATCTCCCCAACTGGGAGTCAACTCTCCCCAGTCAGGAGATAAAACTCTCCAGTCGAGAGATAAAACTCCCCGTTCAGGAGATAGATCTCCCCAATTCAGAGGTGAAGATCCCTGTTCGAGAGCCCAAGCCACTCTCCAAGGAGGTAAGCCTCCTTCTTAGGGAGTAGCATCTCCCTGCTAGGGATACCAATCTCTCCAACCGGGATATTCATCTCCTGATTCAAACTATTGACTTTCATCGCGCGAAATCGAACCTTCGCAGCCCACTTCTGCAATCAAACCATGGCAAAACCCCTCAACGAAGTCGTCGACCGCTTAAAATCATTCACCGCCGCCTGGCGCGCGACGGCCCCGAACGAACAATTTGCCAGAATGACGCTGGCCGAGTTCGAGGCAGCCAACGAAGCACCGCTCCGCCTGCGCCGCGAGATCGAATCTCTCACCCTGGAGCTGATCGGTAAGAAGGCCAAGCGCGACGATGCCGATCGCGCAACGCGAGCTTCGCTGCTGATGTTGGCGGATTCCATCAAAGGCACGCCAGGCTACGGCCCCAACAGCCCGCTCTACGGCGCACTGGGCTACATCCGCTATAGCGAAAAGAAAAGCGGCCTCGTCCGCAAAATCAAAACGCCTCCCACCAACATCACCGAAATCTGACAGCGCGGCGGGGCTTGTCCTATAAGTCCTATGGGACCTATAGGACCCAGAATCTTCATCACACCGCAGCAAGTTCTTCGGCATCACTTCTCGAAGCGATTCGAGGAACCCAGCATTTCATGCTGGGCTTTGATGAAATGTCCGCGTGGGCCAGGTAGCGGCGGGTGTGTCTTGCGAGCAGATCCGTGCGATGGCGGCCAGCCTACGGATTGCGCCGCTTTGGTCGAGACTCCCAAACAACGGTCTGGAGCCAGAGGCTCCAGCTACCAAGCTATGAAATAACGGGTTTATCCTTGGCCCTAAGCTGACGAAGAGCCCGTTAGATGGCGAGAAGAGTGGCGATGTTGGCGGTGACATGTTCCAGAATCTCTGCGGAAACTTTTCCAACCAAGCGAATTCCGCGGGCCCTCCAATCGAGGCTCTTCAAATGATCCGTCAGCACCACGCCACTCAACGATGAAATGTCGATGGCAACCTCGAAGGGGTAGCCTTTTATTTGGCGTGTGATCGGAACCATGACGGCGAGCCCCGTTTTAGAATTGTAGGCTCTTGGAGAAAGGATGAGAGCTGGCCTTTTGCCTGCTTGTTCGCGACCTGCTTGTGGGTCAAAATCAGTCCAGACGACATCGCCTCGATCTGGAATGTAGGTGGTTTTCACCAGGCCTCACTTCCTTGGGGGCTGCCCCAATCGACCGGAACGTGAAGATTCTGTGGGGTGATGCGCGAGCACAACTCGTCAAGGCGTGACGATGCATCGATCTTGCGAACGACCAGGGATTGATGGATCACGTCGATCTCGACTTGGGTGCCAGAAGCCAAAGAAATCGCTGCCGCGATGGGAGCTGGAAATACCATACCCACGTGGTCACCCCACTTCTTGAGTGTTACGGTCGCACTGACTTGAGCCATAAGAGAATCATGGCATTCCCGAGCTACAGGGTCAAGCTGCGATGTTGTGCGAGACGATCTTCAGCTTTGAGCGAGACGCCCAAACAACGATCTGGGGTCGGAGGGCCTAGCTACCAAGCTATGAAATAACGGGTTTATCCTTGACCCTGGGCTGGCGACGCTGTTTGAAGAGCGTTTCTTTGTCTTTTAGACTCATCCCTTCGTGAACCACGCCGACTAGATCGCGCAGGCGGCCTGCCAGACGGGATTTTGGATTCCATGTTTAAAGCAAGGTCAGGCCTTGTCGCTGGCAAACGATTGCCCCAGCCCGCTCGAATCGGTCGAGTTGTCGCTGGACGGAATTCAGCGAAATGGTAAAATCGCGCGCTACGGCTCGACCGTAAGTTTCGCCGTAGTGGAACAAATGCAGAAGGACGGCCTCTGCCGCTCTGCCGCCGAACAAATCCTCCAGTGCAGTCGAATTCATGACCTATGATTCGGGTCATATGACTCAACAATCAAGTCAATTCATCCCTCACAACGCTCCCTATGGATCCACCTGACTGGAAAAATTGTACTGAGGAAGAGCTCTGGCACTTTGTAGCGTGGCACCTTGCGGGGGCGGGCATCAGCTCGGTACTGGTGGGCGGGGCAGTGGTCGCGATCTACACGGGAGGGATTTACAGGTCAGATGATCTTGACATGGTACTCCATGAAATTCAACGAGGGCAGCTGGAAGAATTACTGAAAGGCCTTGGCTTTGCACCCAGCAAATCGAGATATTTCAAGCACCCCTTGTGCCCACACTTGTTTCTAGATTTCCCGAGGGGGCCGGTAGAGATCGGCGAGGAATGCCCCGTGATCCCAGACGAGATCGAGGTGGAGGGACGGTGGTTGCGCCCTACTCTCGCCAACGGACTGTGTGAAGGATCGCCTGGCTGGCTATATCCATTGGAAATCCCGCGCCAATTTTGATCAGGCCTTGCGCATTTGCCGAAGTCTACCGGACAGGATCGATCTCAAGCAAGTTGAACGTTGGTGTCGAAAACAAGGTAGATTACCAGCCCTCATCGAGTTGAAGCGGAGCCTTGATGAGAACTTGTGATGCGGAACGCATCAGCCTCCTAACCAGTGCTATCAACCTTTTACACCGACGCGTCCTGGCAAAAGGCGTGCCACCAGCCGAGCGCAGTCCCTATAAGTCCTATAGGACCCAGAATCTTCATCACACCGCAGCAAGCTCTTCGCGCTTCGGCATCACTTCCCGCAGGGATTCGAGGAATCTCTCATAGTTCACCAGCTTGCTGAAGAAGAAGTACTCTTTGCCGCGCCATGACCGATAGAGGTTATAAACCCGGTTCACGCCTAACAGGAAATCGTAACCGACCGCGCCAAGCGAGGCGATCCACTTGTGGTTGGTCGAGACGCTGTCAAACCCGTCGCCATGAACAACCAAGTAGCGCTGACCCGCCTGGGTCGTATGGATGTGCTCTTTGGTGAACTTGAGCTTGCCGAAGGCCAGCGGCAAAAAGCGCTCCAGAATATCATCGTGATTGCCCCGCAGATAGATGACTTCCATGTCGTCACGCTCCATCATCTTGAGTATTTTGCGAATCACGCGGCTGTGACGGGCGCTCCATTTGCCGCCTCGCTTCAGCGCCCAACCGTCGATGATGTCGCCGTTGAGGACGAGCTTGTCGCAACGAATGTGCTTGAGGAAGTTGACCACCTCATCCGCCTTGCTATCGACGGTGCCGAGGTGGATGTCGGATAGAAAAACCGTCTTGCAGTGATGCTTTGGCCGCTTGGCGAGATTGCGCGATGCGGGCTGGATGAGGTGAACACGATGGCCACCCCGTTCACATCCGGGGAGAAGGAATCCGTCACTATGTCGATTTTCATGAACCGTAGGAGGCTAAAAAGCCTCCACTACTCAAAACACCAGATCGCCCTCCCGCCGACATGAATAATCCCATGACAAATTCGCCACAAAGCCACGGAGAAACCGCCCCCAAATTTCTTCGATTCCGCGCTCGCCACCCCGCGCTCCACACTTCTTCATTCGCCGGTGACTGCGACACAGCCTTTCAACATCCTGCCGCGCCCCGCGCTGGCGGGAGAATTCGTGCCGGCCGATTACTTCCGTAAATTGGAGCGAGAGGAAATTTGCCGCGGGCAGCGCCCGTTGGAGGTCGATCTGGGCTGCGGCGACGGCGCATTCCTGCTAGGGATGGCACAGGAGTATCCGGAGCGTGATTTCGTAGGAGTCGAACGCTTGCTCGGTCGCGTGCGCAAAGTCTGTAAAAAAATCACCCGCCGCCATCTGGAAAACGCCCGCGTCCTCCGCTTGGAAAGCGGGTACACCACCGAATGGCTACTGCCCGAAGCCGCCGTCTCGCGACTGCATCTACTGTGCCCCGATCCGTGGCCGAAGCTGCGCCACCACCGGCGGCGTTTGGTGCAGTTAGATTTTCTGGAAGCCGTGCGACAGGCGCTCGTGCCGGGTGGCGAGTTCCTCTTCATGACCGACCACGAGGAATACTTCCAATGGGCGGAAGACAGGGTCGCTGAATACGGAAAGTTCGAGCGACTCGAATGGACTGAGGACTCGTTCTTCTACCCAAAGACGGACTTCCAACAGCTGTGGGAAAGCGAGGGCAAGTCGATGTGGCGAATGCGCTGCCGCAAGCCGATGGAATGAACGACGAAGGAGACGGAGGATTGGAAAGACGAGTTTCGATCGTTGAGGCCTTGCTTGCTAACGGCGATTAAGAACCTTCACCGAATGATCCACAAAGCCTTCCAGCTTTAGATTTCCCGCCTCGTCGACGACGATGCTAACGCCGCCGGATTCGCCTTGGTGGATGACGTGGATACCGCGGGATCGCCAGTAGTCAACCGTCTCCGGCTTGAGTTTTTCCGAGACGGGAGAGTCGGCATGGGAGGCGATAATGATTCGCGGATTGACCGCATCGAGAAAGGCATCGCCGAGACTCGGATCGTGACGGTGGTGACCGGCGATGATGACATCCGCAGTTAGATCCTTGTGGGCAGCGAGCAGTTGAGTCTCGGTGTCGATGCCAGCATCGCTGGTGAAGAGCATCTTCCAACCGCGCCAGTGAAGCCTGAAGATCGCAACGCGGTCATCCGCATTGGCGTTTTTGTTGCTACCATCTGGGACGTGGAGAACCTCGAGACGTGCACCGTCGGGCATGGGCAACTCACGGAAGTCTGCGGCCTGCAGCGTTTGGATTCCCGCGTGCGGGGCCTCTTTGACCCATGCCTGATAAGCGCGGCTGCGGGCTCGTTCGACAGGCAAGAGAACCTGGCGGATTGGAAATGCCGCCCACACGGCAGCGCCGCCGCCGAGATGACCGCCATCGGCATGACTCAAGACGACCGAGTCGGGAAAAATCCCCAGCCGTTGGAGAGAAGGTGCAACATGGTACTTGAAGCTGGCGCGGTCCGCACAATCGAGCAGGACAGCACCGCGTTCGCCGCCAGAAAAGCAGGCCGCAGCAGCGCCGTGATCCAGATCATAGACGAGCAAACAAGGCGGGCGACTCTTCCTCCACAGAAAATGACCGCCAGGGATTTCCGCGAATTTCTGTACCGTTAGAACACAGGCATCGGCCACATAGCCGTTCATCCGATTCACCCAACACGCGGCCGGCGGCAGCACGGGATAGAGCGAGGCTGACAACAAGGCCACGCTGAGCAAAACGAAGACCAAAGGCGTGAAAAACACGCCTGCTACTACGGATACCGGAGTGAATAAACCGAAATGATAGAGGGTCAGCGGTGACGATCCGATCCCGGCCACAACCGAAATGCCGAGACACTGGGCGAGCTTCATGCGCAACCACAGCCATAATCTTTGCCAACGACTCAACAGGGGCGGCGGCACGTACATCGGCGGCTTGGCAATCCATGAAAAAAGCCTCGTCCCCCAGTCCCCGCCAATGGCGATGGCCGCCACCACCCCGTATGACAGCTGCACCCCCGGTTGGAAAATCAAACTGCCATCCCACAGCACCGCCACGAATAATACCGCACCAAGCGCATTCAATAAATCCGGCCGCCGACGCGAGACAAAGGCCCCTAGAAACACGGCGGCCATCCATGCGGATCGCTCGGCTGGCGGGCTGTTTCCCGTGAGCCACGTGTAGCCAAAGATCATAGGCAGCAAGGCCAGCACCGCCTGCCGCCGCGGCATGCCTGTTAGACTGAGAACGAACCATGCGATACTTCCCACGAGCGTCACATGAAGCCCGCTGACAGAAAAGGCGTGCAAGGTGCCGCTGTCGCGAAAGGCCGCAATCAACGCTTGCGCATCCGACGGAGTTTCGCCGATGACGACTGCGCGAATCACGATCGCTGCCTGGGAATCTTCCGCCAATCCGGCAGTGACCGCGTTGCGAAATCCTCGCCGAAACTTGGCGGCAAACGCCGCCCAGTCACCAGTGACAGTTTCACCATTGACCCAGCCCGCATGGAAAACCGCGACCACGCCTAGACCGCGCAGCCAAGCGGAGCGATCGAACTCGCCTGGATTTCGCGGCGGCAGCAGTGGGCCAAAGGTGCCGCTAGCCTTCACCACCGAGCCCGCGACCGGTGCCACTCCCCGACCTTCCCACCAGACTTTCGCCCCTGCATGGCTCCCACTCAACAAAACCGCCAGAGCTGACCAACCCTTTCCAGAGGGCCTCGCATCCCTGAGCGCCCGGCCTTGCATTTCAGCACCTGTGTATTCTAACAATTGCCGCTCGTCCGTCTTCCTTATCTCAAGGCGCCAAGCGAATACGCCCACCGCCAATGCGCCACCACAGATCCAGGCGAGACCCGTGCGCCAGCCACTCAAGCAGCCGCCTAACAAGCCAAACCCCATGACCAGTCCCAGGCCTGCCGCCAGCCGTTGATCGGCGACGCCCACACCGGCGGAAGCGACGATGGACAGCGCGAAAAGCGGGTGCCGTCGGCAAAACGCAGCGAAGCCCGCACACTTGCCAAGTCGCAGTTTAAACATCGCGCAAATTCTGTGGGGGGATGACAGAGGCTACTGTGGAATGATCGCGTCTAACTTAGGTCGACTGCGTCGGGTTTATCAGCGGCTTTTTGACGCAATTTTTCGGAGAAACCGGCCTCCTCGGCCACCAATTTCGCGGCTTCGTCAATCACTGGCTCACTTACTGCCTCCACCGCTGGGCTCTCACTTGGCTCGCCGCGACTCCATACGTGAAGCTTGTGATGGGCATTGCCCGAGTGGCGCGTGTCGGGGAATTGTTCGATCACATGATTCATGATCGCCACAGCAGCCGCGCGGTCGCCTTGTGCCCCGTAGTAAAGATCAGCTAGGCGAAACAGGAAATAACAGGCATCCTCCATCGGCCATTCTTGTTGATCCAATGCATGCTGCAGTGTCTCGATCGCCGCCGCGGGATCGGCAAGGTACACCTCTTGGATTTTGCCGATCTCCATCCATGGCAAACGGTTGAGCGGTTCTGCGCGAGCGCACTCTTTGAATGATTCGATCGCGCGTTGATATTCCCCTTGCGCAACCAGCGATCGAGCATCGCGCATGAAATCCTTTTCCAACACCTCCGCGCTGTCGAAAATCGAATGGGACACCCGCTGGGCGAAATACGGCAGGACGTAAATTACAAAGAATACCCCGATGACGCCTGCATTCAGAAAAGTGAGCAAAATCCCCTGGAAAGTTCTTTCACCCTCCATTCCCTGCAAGGCATCGCGCAATTTCGGCACCACGTCCTCAGGATCCCCCTTGTCCTCTGCCAGTTGAATCTGGTGAGTGATGGCATCCATTTTTCTGCCGCTATTCGCGAAAATGATCCAACTGGCCCCCAAGACCAGCGGCAGAATCCAACACAGGATCGATTTGTTCATTTCCGATAATTGTCAAAGCGGAGAGCCGCGGAAAGCAAAATCGGGCGGATCTCAAAGGCGACGGGCATTGCGGCCTTCATCGATCAGCTTCCAGAAATGCTTCGAACCCGCCAGCGCCTCGTCCTCGGCCAGCGGCATCTTCGAGCGGAACTTGAAATCGGAAAACGTGCCCTTGTGCAGCACACGGTGCACCACCACCGCGGCGTCCTTGATCTCGAAATAGAAGCGAAAGTCCTTGGCCCGGAAGCGGTACAAAACCGTGCCGTCGCGATCAATTTTGCCAAAGCGATCTTCGTTCAGGTTCGCTAAGTCGCCCTCGCCCACCTTGAACTCCTCCAATAACTCCAATTGCTCAAGAGTATCCAAAGCCGAAAGCTCCGCAGCACTGATTTCATTAAAAACGATCTGAAACACGACGCGATGCTAGCGGCGACTGACCGATTTGCCAGACTCAAGTTCTGGGGTTTTGCTTGGCTTTTTTAAGATCAATCGAAACGCGGAGATGCGGTGGAATTTAGCCGCAAAAAGGCGAAAAATGGGCGCAAAAATTGGAGAGGCTCCGCCCGATCCCCCAACGATGCATCTCCCAACCATGCCTCGGTCTTCCTTTTTGCGTTTTCTTGAGCTTTTTTGCGGCTAATCTTCTCGCGCGTTTCGCTTAAAACCACCTCATCAGGCGCTGTTCTTGCAGTTCCCGCCGTTGCTGGCTACGGATGTGGCGATGCCGCTGCTGACCAAAGACTTTGACTACCACCTGCCGGAGGAATTGATCGCCGCGCGACCGCTGGCCGAGCGCTCGGCCTCGCGGATGCTGGTGGTGCACAAGGGCAGCGGCTTGATCGAGCACCGGATGTTCTGCGATTTTCCAGAATACCTGCGGCCCGACGATTTACTGGTCTTGAACGACACCAAGGTCATCCCCGCGCGGGTGTTCTCCGACGACGGCAAAACCGAGCTGCTCTGCCTCGATCGACTTTCCCCGCTGGAATGGCGCTGCCTCGTCCGCCCCGGCAAGCGGATGAAACTCGGCCGCACGGTCAGCGTCGGCGGAATCACGGGCCTGGTGACGGAAGTTTTTGAAAACTGCGACCGCCTCATCCGCTGGGAAAGCCACGTCGATCTGCACCAACACGGCCACCTCGCGCTGCCGCACTACATGGGCCGCGACGACGAACTCGCCGATCTCGAACGCTACCAAACCGTCTTTGCCCGCGAAGAAGGCGCCATCGCCGCGCCGACCGCGGGGCTGCATTTCACTCCTGAGATGTTGGCCAAAATCCGCCACGCCTTCCTCACCCTGCACGTTGGCGTCGGCACCTTCCGTCCCGTCAGCGCGGAGGTGATCGCCGATCACGTGATGCATTCCGAACGCTACGCCGCCAGCGCGACAACGGCGCAGCAGGTGAATGCGGCAGGTCGCGTCGTCGCTGTGGGAACCACCGTGACTCGGGTGCTGGAGTCGCTCCGTGCGCGGAGCGCGGAAGGCGGAGTGCGGATCGGAGAGCAAGAGCACCGCGGCGAAACCGACATCTTTATCCATCCACCGTATGAGTTTGGCGTGGTGGGAGCGCTTCTCACGAATTTCCACCTGCCACAAAGCACGCTGATCATGCTGGTGAGCGCCTTTGCGGGTCAGGAGTTAGTCATGGAAGCCTACCGCCAAGCCGTCGAGCAGCGGTACCGATTTTTCTCGTACGGGGATTGCATGTTGCTGGTGTGACGTGAAAACTCGCGGCCGATGAAACTCATTTCGTGGAACGTGAATGGCATGCGGGCGGTGTTGGGCAAGGGCTTCGGCGAATTTGTCAGCACTGAGCAGCCTGACATCCTCTGCCTGCAGGAAACCAAGGCGCGTCCCGAGCAGGTACCGCTGCCGTTGGAACTGGGCGGCTACCACGCCTACTGGAATTCGGCGGAAAAACCGGGCTACTCGGGCGTCGCGGTTTTCAGCCGCGAAAAGCCGCTCGGCTTCACCCTCGGGCTCGGCATCGAGGAGCATGACCGCGAGGGCCGCGTGCTGACTCTGGAATACACGGATTTTATCCTCGTGAATGTTTACACGCCCAATGCACAGGACGAGCTGCGGCGCTTGTCGTACCGCATGACTTGGGACGAGGCATTCCGCCTGCACCTAGCCGAACAAGCGACGCGTAAGCCCGTGATCTTCTGCGGCGACTTGAACGTGGCGCACCAGGAAATCGATCTCGCTCGCCCTAAGGACAACCGCCGCAGCCCGGGATTCTCCGACGAGGAGCGCGCGAGTTTTGAGAAGCTGTTGGGCACTGGCTTCGTCGATACCTTCCGCCACCACTACCCCGATCTGACAGACGCCTACTCGTGGTGGTCCTACCGCGCAGGCGCCCGCCAACGCAACGTTGGTTGGAGAATCGACTACTTCGGCGTCTCCACGCCCATCATCGATCGCGTCGCCTCCGCACACATCCTTCCCCACGTCCACGGCTCCGACCACTGCCCCGTGGCGATCACGCTGGCTTGACTTTGGCGGCAGTCAGGGTAGGGTGTGACCCATGAAAAAGAGTTCGAGCCGCGAGCCGCGACCTTCCGTTACGGCGAGGGAAACGGCGATGGCCACCCCTACCGCCGCCAAACCAATGGCCAAGCGGCCCGACTTTGTGAACCGCTTGCGAACCATCAACGGCAACCGAAATGATCTCCGAAGAACGTGGAGCAAAAAAGTTGCATGCTCGCAGCGCTCTCGCGGCGGACGTGACGTTCTTCCCGCCGACAGCCGAACGCCCCGATTTTGCGGCGCGACTGAAGAACATCTACGGCGACAAGCTTCTTCCAACGACTGGAGCCGAAATCATCTCGGAGCTTCGCGGCAACAGGTGAGTTGACGCCTCGATATTCGCCACGTGGCGTTCGTCACGCGGCCTGCAGCGGCTTCACCCGCGCCTTGATCTTCGCCAGACTTTCGCGGGTCGCCTTGTCCAAATCATAGTGATTCTGGAGGTTGAGCCAGAACTGGGGCGTCGTGCCGAAGTAGAGCCCGAGGGCCAAGGCCGTCTCCGCCGTGATGCTGCGATTGCCTTTGAGGATCGCCGAAACACGCGAACGCGGCATCCCTGTTTCCATCGCGAGCCGATAGGGAGTGATCGACAGCGGCTCAAGAAATTCAGTCGCCAGTATTTCGCCCGGCGTGATGTCAGCGACCCGTGGGTCCAATTTGTCTTTAGTGGGAGTTTTCATAATCAATGGTAGTCGGTGATTTCCACCTGATCCACCCCTTGCTCCGACCAGCGGAAGCAGAGGCGATATTGTTGGTTGATGCGAATGCTGTGCTGTCCTTGGCGATCACCCGAAAGAGCTTCTAGACGATTGCCGGGCGGAGATTTCAGATCGTCGAGGCTAGTGGTGGCATGGAGGATCAGCAGTTTGGTTCGCGCACGCCGTCGGATGGCCGCAGGAAACTTTCGCGCCGTATGGCCGTGAAACAGCTTTTCGGTT
>JBAXLW010000035.1:0-19379 GCA_037134575.1 Verrucomicrobiota bacterium
AGCGAAGAATGCACCCACCCCAGAAGCCCCGAAACAAGGAACTCTTGTCGGAACTGCCATTTAATCCATCGAAGCTGAACGCTTCGATCACCCCCCGCTACCGCCATGTCCGATGAGCCCCTGCGTCATCGCATCGATCTGGCGTGTCCGGAATGCGGCAATGTGCAGCAAGAGCCGGCGCTGGTGGTCTCCACGCAGTGCCGGGCTTGCCGCGCCAATTACCAAGTGCGAGATGGCAAAGGAGTGGTCAGAAGCAAGACGGTCACCCGACTGGCGGCTTTGAAGCTTGATTCCGATCCGGAACCCGAGCCGCCACCGATCGCGCCGATCGCGCCCATGATTCGCCGCGGACCCGCCACGCCGCCAGAGCGGTCGTTTTTGATGAGGCTGCTCAACCCGATCAAGCCGCCACGGCAGGTCGCGTGCTTCAACTGTGGCCATTTATCCACCGCTAGCGCCGAGGCGCAGTCGAGCCAATGCCCGATGTGCAGTGGCTACATCAGCTTGCTTGACTACGAGATCACCGATGGCTGGAACCGCCAGCTGCAGACTTGTGGCAATGTGACCATCCATAAATCCGGCAGCGTGACTGGCAGCAAGCTCCAGTGCCACCAGCTGACCGTGCTGGGCAATTTGGCCGCCACGGTCGAATGCACGGGCGATCTGATCATCCGCGGCCACGGCAAAATCATCGGCAACATCGTTTGCCGCACGCTGCGCATCGAGAAAGGCGCACGCGTGGATTTTCTGCACCCTGTCCACGCGGAGACCGCCTCGATCGACGGCAACGTCCGCGGCCAGATTTTCTGCACCGGAGTCGTGACACTTCAAAAGCGCGCGCACCTCCAGGGTTTGGTCCGCACCACTTCGCTCATTGTGAAGCCCGGTGCCAAACACACCGGCAACATCGAAATGGTCCCCGCCGCCGCGACTGCCGATCTCTGAAACGATGCTTCATGAATCCGCCTACCATGCTCGACCTCACGGAGGAAATTCTGGCCCTTAAAAAGGCCAGAAACGCCGTCATTCTCGCCCACAACTACCAGACCGGCGACATCCAGGACGTCGCCGATTATGTCGGGGACTCGCTCGGCCTCGCCTACCACGCGAAGGCGACCGAAGCGGACGTGATCGTCTTTTGCGGCGTGCATTTCATGGCGGAGACGGCGAAGATCGTCAATCCCGGCAAGATCGTGGTGCTGCCGGATGCGGACGCCGGCTGCTCGCTGGAGCAATCCTGCCCCGCGCCCCAGCTCGAAGCCTTCCTCCAGGCCAACGCCGAGAAGAACTACTACGTCATCGCCTATATCAACTGCTCCGGCGGGGTGAAGGCGCTGTGCGACGTGATCTGCACCTCGGGCAACGCCGTCAAGATCGTCAATCTCGCGCCCGCCGACCGTCCGATCCTGTTTGTGCCCGACGAAAACCTCGGCGCCTGGGTGATGGAGCAGACTGGCCGCAAGATGGACCTGTGGAAAGGCAACTGCTACGTCCACGTCGAGTTCACCCGCGACTCGATCAACCGCATCAAGGCTGAATACCCCGATGCCCTCGTCGTCGCTCACCCTGAGTGCACCCAGGCCGTGCGCCTGCTGGCCGACGAGGTCTGCTCGACCGAGAAGATGGTCACCTATTGCCAGAACGCACCGGTCAAAGACATCATCGTCGTGACCGAAAGCGGCATGCTACACCGCCTGCGCAAGGAGTGCCCGGACAAGAACCTCATCGCCGGCCCCACCGACCGCTGCGCCTGCGCCGACTGCCGCTACATGAAGATGAACACCCTCCAGAAACTCCGCGACTGCCTGGACAAGCTACAGCCGCGCGTGGAAATGGAAGAACCGCTCCGCGCCCGCGCCGAGCTGCCGTTGCTGCGGATGTTGGAACAGTCGAAGTGAGGGATTCGTCCGCCAGTCCTAGGTTTCACGACCCAAACGATTCCAAGCCCTGAGGGGGCGTCACCTCTATTTATTCCAGATGATGGGACGGAGGGGAGCGATGGGAAGGATGAACTGGCTTGATGAGCCAGGATCATGCCTCTTTCTGTGACTTTTCATCGATCTTCAATCATCCATCATTGATTGCCGCGCCTTTTGGGATTAACATTCCGACTCCAAGCAATTTTCTAACCGATCACCACCCACTCGACCAACCATGTCCTGGCTATCCTACAACCGAAATCTCGTCCGTTATCCCAAGCATGGATTCTCGCTCGATCTGTCTCTGATGGACATCTCACCCGGCTACGTCGAGTCGCTGCAGCCACGGATCGCCAAGGCGTTCGCCGATATGGAGGCGGTTGAATCGGGCGCCATCGCCAACCCTGATGAAGGCCGCATGGTCGGGCACTACTGGCTGCGCAACGCCAATCTCGCACCCACCCCATTGCTGCGAAAAGCCGTCACCGAGCCGCTGGAAGCACTCAAAGACTTCGCGGAAAAAGTCCGCACCGGCGGGATCATTCCACCGTCGGGCGGCCACTTCAAACAAGTCCTGTTGATCGGCATCGGCGGCTCCGCCCTCGGCCCGCAGCTTGTCTCCGAAGCGATCGGCCAGAACGCCCGACTCCCGCTTTATTTCTTCGACAACACCGACCCCGCCGGAATGGACACGGTGATCTCCAAGCTGGAGGAAAAGGGGCTCGACCGCACTCTCGTTCTGGTTATTTCAAAATCTGGCGGGACCGCAGAGACGCGTAACGGCATGCTGGAAGCCAAGGCAGCCTATGATGCCGCAGGTCTCGAGTTCGGTCGCCACGCGGTCGCTGTCACGGGCGTTGGTTCCAAACTCGATCTCTACGCCACCCAGAACCACTTCATCACCCGCTTTCCGATGGAAGACTGGATCGGTGGCCGCACCTCGGTGCTTTCAACCGTCGGCTTGGTGCCCGCGGCGCTGCAGGGTATCGACATTGACGCCCTGCTTGCCGGAGCGGCTGCCATGGATGTGGAAACGCGCAAGCCGGATGTCGCCAAAAACGCCGCCATGCAGTTGGCGATCGCATGGCACAGTGCCACCAACGGCAAAGGCGAAAAGGACATGGTCGTCCTGCCCTACAAGGATTCCCTCGTGCTGTTTTCCAAGTACCTTCAGCAGCTCGTCATGGAGTCGCTCGGCAAGGAACACGATCTCGACGGCAAGGTCGTCAATCAGGGCATCGCCGTTTATGGCAACAAAGGCTCGACCGATCAGCACGCCTATGTTCAGCAGCTGCGCGACGGGGTGAATAACTTCTTCGTCACCTTCATCGAAGTTCGCAAAGGCCGCCACGGCCACAACATCGAGGTCGATCCGGGCACCACCACCGCCGACTATCTCCAAGGCTTCCTCCGCGGAACCCGCAAGGCGCTTCACCAGTCGGACCGCAAGTCGCTCACGATTTCGATCCCCGAAGTCACGCCCTTCCAGCTCGGCCTGCTGATCGCCCTCTTCGAGCGCACGGTTTCGTTCTACGCCTCCTTGGTCAACATCAATGCCTACCACCAACCGGGCGTCGAAGCTGGCAAAAAAGCGGCGGGAGCCTTCCTCGAA
This sequence comes from Verrucomicrobiota bacterium, assembly GCA_037134575.1. Lineage (GTDB taxonomy): Bacteria > Verrucomicrobiota > Verrucomicrobiia > Verrucomicrobiales > Akkermansiaceae > Luteolibacter. The sequence goes on from JBAXLW010000035.1 coordinate 3,532, forward strand.
ACCCTCAACAAGGTCCGCGGTCACCTGACCGCCTACGCCAAGACCGCCGACGAGATCGCCACCGAAATCGACGCGGACCCCGAGGACGTTTACCACTGCCTCACCCACCTCTCCGCCAACGGCGAAGTGCAGATCTCTATCGGCGCCACCCCCGCCAACGACAGCTTTCAGCTCTGACCGAGCGCAGACCCCGATTGACAAGAAAATCTGTGGAATTTTGAGGATGTCTCATGTATCTGTTTTTGATGATTTAATTTAATCTCAAACATTAGGTAACATGAACACCCACTTGTATCCCCCCAGCCAAAATCGGGCAAGGAACACGCCGCCTAATCCGCAGCGTTCCAACGCCAATAAGGCACAATTCACCAAACCCCATAAGCCATGGTACCACTGTCACGATGAAAAGTGGATCAACCATTACGATGAGGAATGGACTGCCTTTTTAAGGAAAAAGTCCTCCAAAAAGGCCAAAAAATCTAGAGCTGACAGTGAGCCGGAGCCACTCCCCCGCGTCTGGAACACTCCGCACCACTAGTCGGCAGTCTGCATGTTTCTTGCAAGTTGATTCAGGCTGGAGCACTTTCTCGGCGTGCGCGGTTCGCCTCTGATTCGATTTGTTCTTCTTGCCCTTGCCTTGGCTGGGGTGGGTTGGGGTATTGCGCGCCTCACATCCGTGAAAAAAACGGAAGAGCGGGTCGCCCAGTCGCCTAGCGTCGAGAAGCCCGCGACGGCGACCCTTACCGTCCCCTTTCGCCTCCTACTCTCCGCCCCTGCGGCCCAAATCAAGATCGACGCGGGCCGGGCCATTGAGCTGGCGGCGGATTCGCCATTGTCAGGTACGCTTGAACTCGATCCAGCGAATCCACGAATTGCGCTGATCATTCATTGGAAAAGCCCAGCCTCCGTAGGTGAGTACCGTTTTGCCAAGCTCACGCTGGAGCCTCCCGGACGGGAGACTTTGACCCACGTCTTCGATGCCGCAGGCGACATCGATGATTTCTTGGAACTTCCTATTGCGGAATGATCGAAACCCACCACAACTGCTGCGCCCACCACGAGCACCACCATGAGTTGGTGATCGAGAATCTTTCAGTCAGCTATCGGCGGGTACTCGCGCTGGAGAATGTTTCCTTGGCCACATCGTGCGGCAACCGGGTGGCGCTAATCGGTCCCAACGGTGCTGGTAAAAGCACCTTGCTCAAGGCGATCGCCGGGCTGGTGCCGCGCGAAAGTGGCAGCATCCGTTGGCGAGGCACAGCCGTGAAGAAATGGTCGCGCGAGTTTGCGTATCTGCCGCAACGCGAGGAGGTCGATTGGTCGTTCCCCATCACCGTGCGCGGATTGGTGGAAATGGGGCGCTATCCGCAGACCGGCTGGTGGCGAAAATTTTCCGCAGAGGATACCGCAGCGGTCGACCGGGCACTTGAATCTTTGGCACTCAATGATTTACAGGACCGCCAGATTCGCGAACTCTCCGGAGGTCAGCAGCAACGAGCCTTCCTCGCCCGTGCAATGGCGCAGGAGGCACACGTACTTTTGTTAGACGAGCCATTCACCGGCCTCGATCGAAATGCCTCTCACCTGCTCGGTGAGCTTTTGGTCAAACTTGCCCATGAAGGGCGTTTGGTCGTGGCCTCCCACCACGATCTGAATAGCGTGCCGCAGTTGTTTGACGAGGTCCTGGTCCTCGCCACGAGACCTCTGGCATTCGGTCCGGTAGCGGAAATTCTCACGCCCGACTTGATCGACCGCACGTTCAGCGAGCCAAGCACCCACGCCTAAGCCATGGAAATCGATCTTCTCACCAATCCATTCTATCAGCGGGCATTGGCCACGGCCGGATTCATCGGCTTTGCCAATGGATTTTTCAGTGGCTTTGTGGTGCTAAGGCGCAATGCGCTATCGGTTTCCGCGCTGTCGCACACGATGCTGCCAGGCATTGCGCTGGGGATATTCCTCACGGGAGCACTCAGTCAATGGAACGCGTTTTTCGGAGCGATGTTCGCCGCCCTTCTCGTCGGGCTCGGTTCCGTCGCTGTCGCGCGGGGCAACCGTGTGGAACAGGGCACAGCTCTGGCAGTTCTCTATACGGCCGCCTTTGCCGCAGGCATCGCCCTGTTGCCAAAACTCGACACGCGTCAGGAACTCGAACACTGGCTTTTCGGCGACATCATCGCCGTGGGCAACGCGGACATCTGGATCGCCTTCGCGATTGGCTCCTTCACACTATTGGTTACGAATCTGCTGATGCGGCCAATTCTCCTGACTATGTTTGAACCCAACGTGGCAGCGGCGCAAGGCGTACCGGTTCGCAGCATGCAGTACTTGGTTTTTACGCTACTGGTGTTGGCGCTCGTCTCATCGCTACAAGCCGTGGGCTGTGTGCTTTCGGTTGGGCTGCTTGTCACACCAGCGGCTACGGTTTCCCTACTCACGGATCGAACCTCGGCACTGTTTTGGGGCGGTGGACTGATCGGCGGCTTGGGTTCGATTGCGGCGGTATTGCTGTCGGGGAAATTTGGAATCGCGCCCGGTCCAGCGATCGTGATCGTGCTGGGCCTATTGTTTATCGCTGCCTACCTTTTCAGTCCAAAGTACGGGCTTTTCGCGCCAAAATATCGCGATAAGGCAAAGGCATCCGGGAGATGATCTGGACATGTGCGGCAGTTGTTTCATGCTCTGCGCATGCCTTCCGTCCATGTGAACCTCGCAGACCGCGCGTACCCAGTCCACGTCGAAGCCGGCCTACTGGCTCAGGCGGGCGGGGCGATTCGCAATGCCGGCCTCTCCGGCCTGCGCCCGGCGATCTTGAGCGACGAGACCGTGGCGCAACTTCACGGTGGGGCTCTGATTGCGTCGCTCGAAGCGGCGGGATTTCAACCCACGCTGCACACCGTCACTGCAGGCGAGGCATCGAAATCGATGAGTCAGGCGGAAGCGCTTTGCCGCGAAATGATTCGCGCCGGGCATGACCGCAAGTCGATGGTGATCGCTCTAGGTGGTGGTGTGGTTGGTGACTTGGCGGGCTTCGTTGCCTCCATTTTTTATCGGGGCATTCCCTTTGTTCAGGTACCGACGACCATCGTTGCTCAGGTCGATTCCTCGGTCGGCGGCAAAACCGGTGTGAATGTGGCTGAGGGCAAAAACCTCATCGGCGTTTTTCATCAGCCGCGTCTGGTTCTCGTCGATCCGGAAACTCTACGCACGCTGCCGGACCGCGAGTTTCGCGAGGGATTCGCCGAAGCGATCAAACATGCTGTGATTCGCGATGCGGCGATGCTCGACGATCTCGCGGCCTTGGACGCCAGTGGCCGCGAAGTTCCTGCGGATCTAATCGCACGCAACATCTCCATCAAGGCCCGCGTGGTGGAAGCCGACGAGTACGAGACACGCGATATCCGGGCACTGCTCAACTTCGGACACACCATCGGCCATGGCATTGAGGCATCCGTGCCTTACGGCCAGATGCTGCACGGCGAAGCGATTTCGCTGGGGATTCGCGCAGCCCTCTTTCTATCGGAACGGCACGCCGGACTCTCGCCTGCTGAGAGCGCGAAAGTGATTCGGCTGTTGGATTTATACCGTCTGCCACTCGTTCTTTCCGCCAGCATAAGCACCGAATCGGTGATGGAAAAGCTGGCGCGCGATAAAAAGTTCTCTGCCGGAGCCATTCGCTTTGTCGTGTTAGAAGCTCTCGGCAGCGCCAAGGTGATCCATACCGTCACGGCAGACGATCTGCGCGCCGCGATCGAGCACCTCAGGCAGAGTACCTAATTTTAAGGATTCACCGTGCTGAGTGTTTCACCATCTGCGAACTTGGTTCGCATCACATCGCCCGCTTTCAACGCGGCCGCCGAAGTGACAATTTTTCCACTCGGTCCGAGCGTGATCGAGAAGCCGCGCTGAAAGGCAGACACCGGCCCGAGTGTGCGCAGCAGTCCACCCAGACGCGCTAGGTGCTCGGCTTTTTGATCGATTCCATTTTGACCCGATTTCTCAAAGCGCGCCCGTAAATTGGCGACTGCCTCGACCCGACGTTCCAAGACGCTTGCTGGATGAAAGGCCTGATGGTGGGTCCGAGCCTCCTTGAGGCGCATCGCGCAAGCGTCCAGCGAAGCTCGCGTGGCTTGGATCCATCGCGTGCGCGCGTAATCCGTGCGAAGCAACGCCTCTCGCAAAAGTTTGTCGCCGTCACGCTGCAAGACTCCGCGCTTCAGAGCTTCTACCGCCAGTTGCGAGCGAGTCAGACGCTCACGGGTGGCGCGGTTCATACGGCGGCGGATTTGCGCCAGGCGCGCGATCAGTTCGCCACCGTCGCTGACTGCCAGTTCGGCCGCCGCACTCGGCGTGGGGGCCCGCAAGTCCGCCACAAAGTCGGCGATCGTAAAGTCGATTTCATGTCCCACCGCAGAGATGATCGGAATCGGGCATGCGGCAATAGCTCGCGCCACGACCTCCTCGTTGAAGTTCCACAAATCTTCAATGGAGCCACCGCCGCGGCCGACGATGAGAACATCGCAACGCGGGCAGCCAAATTTTTCCGGTTCGCCGAGTTTCGCGATCGCCTGCGCGATTTCCATCTCGGCTCCCCGACCCTGCACGCGCACAGGATAAAGCACCGGTTGGACCCACGGCGCGCGACGGGTCAATACGTTAAGAATATCCTGCAGCGCCGCCCCGGTGCCAGAGGTGATGATGCCAATGACCTGTGGAAATGGCGGGATCGCCTGCTTGCGATCCGCATCAAACAAGCCCTCGCCATGCAACTTCCGCTTGAGCGCCTCGAACTTCGCCTGCAAGTCCCCCGCCCCCGCGCGTTCGGCCTTCTGGACGATGATCTGCAGTTGGCCGCGCGCCTCGTAAACACTCGCCTCGGCAAACACCCGTACCTTTGCGCCATCTTCCAGCGCCTCCGCGCCCTCGCGCTTCCTGGCCCCGAACATCGCACACGAGATCTGAGCCCCAGCATCCTTCAAGGAGAAATACCAGTGACCGCTTCCTTGTTTTTTTAAATTTGAAACCTCTCCCTCCACCCAAATCTCGCCGATCTGAACCTCCAACAAATTCTTCATTCGCCGCAGCAACTGGGTCACCGAAAGCGCTTTCTCCTCTGCTGTCTTGGGTTTCGAAAACAAATCCACGCCCGAATCTGACAAGCTTAAGAAATTTTTCGAGAGGTAAAAATCATCAAACGACCTGCCGCACCCGCATGATCGGCGAATCCAAGGCATCTCCTGACTTCATTCCTTGCAGCCTGCGGTAAAGCACACTCGCAGGCGTCAGCAATGTGACCTCCCGACCTGCGTGAGCAATCACCAATCCTCCAGATGCTGGTGCTAACAGGTAAAAATCGGTGCTTCCTCCCATCTCGACTTCAACCAATGCGCCTGCGTCGATCGGCGTGACATCGTCAAAATCTGGCAACACCCAGGATTCAAAAATCCGCAATGCTTCAGCGATATCGTCAACCTGCCGCGCTTGACCCACCGCGAGATAGGATGCCTCCAAGCTGCGGGTATCGTATTTCCCTTCAGCCTTGCTGCCGGGATCGGTCGCGGCAGCGTGGGCTTCTAGAGCTGCTTTGGACAAGCGATCGAGTTGCGTCTGAAGCTCGTGGCGGATTTGTTCTAACAATTCATATTTCATCAGCAGAGCGCCAGCCTTGCACCGATTCCGTCCGTTTGCCACACGCAGTTCGTGCTCACCGTTTACATTTACCAAAAATGCAGCACTTGCCGCGATGCTCTGAAGTGGCTGGACGCTCATGAAATTTGCTACCAGACCAAAGCGATTCGCGAAACGCCACCGACGGCCGATGAATTAAAAATCGCGCTGGACGCGCTCGGCGGTGAGTTGCGCAAGCTTTTCAACAGCTCCGGCATGGATTACCGCGCCCTCGGTCTCAAGGACCTACTCCCGACACTGAGTGAAGCGGACGCCATTGCCTTGCTCTCTCAAAACGGCAACCTCGTGAAACGCCCTTTCCTGCTTGGCGATGGCCATGTACTGGTCGGCTTTAAACCCGAGATCTGGAAAACCGATTTGGTGGTGGATTGATGGCGGATCGCAAAGCTGTCGTCTACTTCTTGACTTCGGGCACGACGATGGCGCGGGGAGGCTTGGCGAACGGCCCCTCGCCCGTGGCAAGGTGATCTTTAATCAGCAGCCAAATGACTGTCGCCAGAATCAGGGAGAGAATTTTTGCGATCCAGTTGTTGGGCAAGTTCAGTTTCATGCGATGGTTTGGCAGATAGGAAGATAGCGGCAAGCAGATCGCGGAATTGTTTTTCACTCAGATTGCGCTGAAGTACGCCGTTTTCACAGATCGAGATGGAGCCGGTTTCCTCACTGACAACCACCGCAATGGCGTCGCTGCGCTCGGTGAGACCAATCGCAGCCCGATGACGCAGGCCGATCGAGCGATCTTGCATCTGTTTCTCAGTGACGGGAAAGACGCAGGCGGTGCCCGCGACCCGGTCTTCGGCGATGATCATGCCACCGTCATGCAGTGGAGCCTTGGGGTAGAATACAGCCATCGCGAGCTCAGGGGAGAACTGGGCATCTAGGACCACGCCGCTATCCAGATGCTCCTTGAGGCTGACGGCTCGCTCAATCGCAAAGAGCGCGCCGATGCGCTTTTTAGAGAGGTTGATCACGGCATCGGCGAAGCGTTCGAGGAAGACCAGCCGGCGTGTGTTAGAAAATGAGAACAGGCGGTTGCTGCCGATACGGGCCAAGGCATTTCGAAGCTCGGGCTGGAAAATGACGATCAGTGCAAAGGCGAGGATCGCGGCGGCACGGGTGATGATCCACTGGATGACTTCAAATCGAAAAACGGCAGAGACGAGGGTCAAGAAGACAAAGATCGTAGCAAGACCCACGAGGATCTGTGCGCCGCGGGTGGCGCGGAAAGCTCGGTAAATTTGGTAGATACAAGTGGCCAGAAGAAGAATCTCGATGCCGTCCCGCCAGTGATCATGTATGAATTTCCACATTCGATATTTCTCGTTGGGGACGGTATGCTTTTTGTCAGGGCGATGGCAATCCCAGAAATTTGACACGGGACGTGTCAGAATTTCCCACAAATGCCAAAAGTGAGGATTGCGGTCACGGATACGGTCGTTATGAATAAAGCATGTACCGCGCGATGCCTGTGACTCTTACGATTGCTGGATCGGATTGCTCGGCGGGAGCCGGCATCCAAGCGGATTTAAAAACCTTCCAGCACTATCAGGTCCACGGCCTGACAGCCGTGACCTGTGTCGTTTCAGAAACGGCAAACCAAGTGCGCGCCATCCACCCAGTGCCTGTCGAGATCTTGTTAGATCAGATTTCACTGATGCTAGAGAGCTTTCCGGTCACGGTAGTGAAGACGGGTATGCTTTTTTCGGCCGCCCATGTCCATGCTGTGGCGAATATTTTGCAGCGCTATCCGCAGGTGCAGCTAGTGGTCGATCCGGTAATGGTCGCCACCAGCGGCGCGACATTGCTGGAGACGGATGCAGTAGTTGCCTATTGCGATCTGCTTATGCCAATGGCGCGAGTCATTACCCCGAATCTACCCGAAGCCGAGGTCTTACTGGGTGAACAGATCTACGATGTAGCAGCAATGGAGTCGGCTGCGCTGCGCCTGGCAAAAAAGTTCCGTGCAGGAATTTTGATCAAGGGCGGACACCTTGACGGGCCGGAGTGCGTGGATATCTTAGCAGAGGGAACCCAGATCACGCACTTTGTGGCACCGCGCATTCCCGCTGCAGGATCGCACGGAACGGGTTGCACGTTGTCCGCCGCCATTGCCGCAGCTCTCGCTTTGGGCGACTCGCTACCCTTGGCGATCGAATCAGCAAAGTCCTATCTGGGCCAAACTTTGCGACAGTCCTATGTATTCGCATCCACTGGCAAGGCCGCCATCCACGCTCTCAACCAGGGCACGACCTTCAGGACAAACGAGGCGTGACATCGACCAGGAAACCGATCAGGCTTCAAATCATCAATTCGCCGCGCAATTTCTATGGAAAATCCTCTAAAAACCTTTGATTCGAAGGAGCTCAGTCCATCTCTCCAACCTAAAGCGATCATCTCCGGCCTGACACGCCGCGGATTTTTGCTGCTCACGGCCACTCTTGGCAGTTGTGCCGTAGCAGACCCCCTGCTTGGAACAGTGAGGCCGTCTGCGAAACCCGGTTCATCCGCGGTCAAGACCCCTTCCAACACCGGCTACCAAACGCCACGTATCCGTGGGACTGTTCCAACGAATCCCGACATGACCATGGGGACGAATTTTTCCAGCAAATCGGGAATTTCTTTCTCTCGGGTTCTCGTTTCCGGAAAGTACATCGCGTTGACCTTCGATGATGGCCCGCACCCACAAAACACGCCTCGGCTGTTAAACATGCTGCGCGCTCGCAATATCAAGGCGACCTTCTATGTCATCGGCCGCAACGTCGAACTCTACCCGCAGGTAGTCCGCCGCACGGTCGCTGAAGGCCACGAAATCGGCAACCACTCGCAAACGCACCGTCTACTGAGCAAACTGAGCGACAGCCAGATCCGCTCGGAACTTAGCCGTTGCCGAGACGCGGTGAACCGCGCGGCTGGCATCCAACCGCGGACCATGCGCCCACCCTATGGCGGCCTGAACCAGCGCCAGCGCGAAATGGTCCACGCGGAGTATGGCTACCCCGTGATTTTATGGTCGGTTGACCCGCTCGATTGGAAGCGCCCGGGACCGGCAGTCGTCAGCTCGCGGATTCTGGCCGGGGCATCTGCCGGCGGAATTGTCCTGGCTCACGATCTACACGCGCAGACAGTTGATGCCATGCCAGCCACACTGGATAATTTACTCCTGCGCGGCTACCAATTCGTGACGGTGTCTCAATTGCTGGCGATGAAAAACGATAGCCCGGCCCACCAAACGGCAGTGGCTCCGGCCGTTTACTGATTTTCCCTCTTCGATCCAGTGAGTACTCCTCCGTTCGGCGAACGTTTTTTTGCAACACGAGAACGGCTTGCCGACGTGATGCGCGGTATCGCAGATCTGGCGCAAGAAACAGCGATCGATTTGAGCGACCGGTTGCCGCTCGGAGAACTTCAAACTGGGTTGGGATCACCCTTGATTTTCGTGGTCTGCGGCGAGGTCAACGCGGGCAAGTCGACGCTGCTCAACGGGCTTTTGGGTCACGAGCTGTGCCCCGCAGGTCCCACGCCCGAGACAAATCGCGTCATCCATTATCGCCACGGCGAAGTCCCGCGCGATCTGCGAGCAACTTCGCTATTAGAAGTGCGTGAGCGACCGATCGGGTTTCTCAGTAATTTCAACCTCATCGACACACCGGGCACTGACTCCAGCATCGAAGGCCATTCAGAAACCGCAGCCCAATACCTACCCACTGCCGAGCTGATCTTGATTGTGCTTGCGATCAGCAATCCATGGAGTCCTGCGACATGGAACTGGGTCTCAGACTTTTCCAATGAAGAATTGGAGCGGGCTGTTTTGATCGTCCAACAAGCTGACCAGCGCGAAGCCGATGACGTGCGCGTGATTCTGGGACACATGACCGATCTTTCGATGAAGCGACTGGGCCGCACGCTGCCGATTTTTGCCGTTTCAGGAAAGCTCGCCTGCGAGGCCAAGCGAGTGACACCGCCAACCAGGAATTTATTCCGAGCCAGCGGCTTTCCCGAGCTGGAAAGTTTCATTTCCAAGCAAATCAGCGAATCCGCCCCCCGAAAGGACCAGCTAGAAATCTGGCGCAGCCAAGCCGCATCGGCGCTTTATGCCGTGGAAGATCATATCGAAGGCCATACCCACCGGCTCGATACGTATGATCGATTTCTCGACACCATCTTGCGGGAAATCGACGACATTCGGGAGCGATTTCTAGTCCGCTTGCCTCAGCATCTGGCCGGAGTCGCAGAGGTTTTTGAAACCGAAGCGATCTGGGTTTCGAAACGCCTTCGCCGACGATTGGGAGTGATCCCGTCATTTTTGCGAATTTTTGTCGGAGACCGCACGGGGCCAGCAATTGAGGCGGTGTTCATCAGCCGTCTGCAGAGTGCCGTCGAGGCGGTGGCCGATCAGGACGGGATCGAAGTGGTCGAATTCTGCCGCAAGCATCGGAGTGAATTAGGCGAACGGGTCAAATCCACCATCGCCTTGGACCTCGGCAGCGCCGATTCGCTCGAAGAGAACCTCTCCGCTGCAAAAACCCATTTCGTGCAGAGTCTGGGCAGTGCCGCGCGACACGGCATCGGCAATCTCAAGGTGCGCAACCGGCTCGATAAAGATGTGCGCCGTCGCAATCGTGCCATCAAATCCTTCATTTTCACGACGCTCGTTCTCATCAATATCGGTGCCGTTTGCGGAGCTCTCGGTGTCTCGTGGCTGCCCAATGTTTTTTGCGGTTTGGCGGGATTTTTTCTCATTGGCGGCATTCTTACTTCAGTCGTGACTCGCAAATCGATCATCACCGACTTCCAACACCACTTACTCGATACCTGCAGCAGCTTTGCCAGCACTTTGCGCACAGATTACGAAGACGCCCTGCGGATCGTTTTTAAAGATTACGCGTCGAGTCTATCAGTCGTTAGGAACCACCTTGCCCATGAAAGGCTGGCTGCAGATCCACGCCTCCGTCGCTGGCAGGAACTATTCCTGACCCTCAAGGCCATCGAACAGGAGCTCTGACCCCCCATCAAAAAACCGCAGACGAGTCGTGCTCGCCTACGGTCTTTGAATGATTCGTGCCTCGCGTGATCCAATTCCTCACTCAGCAGGCGGTGCTGGCGGAGTTCCAGCCTCGGGCGGTGCGGGTGGAGGACCGTCCGCAGGTGGAGGACCACCTGGTTTGCCCTTACCGCCTTTACCACCCTTGCCATGCATCGGTTTAATTTTCATATGTTTTTTATTTGGTTTGCCCTTACCGCCTTTACCACCCTTGCCATGCGGGCCATCGGGACCGCCATGAGGCCCCAGTTTTTCTCCCGCTGCACGGGCGGCCTTGGCTTCCTCGGGGTCGAGCTTGCCATCCTTGTTAGTGTCGTATTTTTCGAGAAGAGCCTTATGCATGGCTTCTCTCTCGGCTTTCATCGCCGCACGCTCGGTCTCGTCGAGCTTTCCGTCGCCATTGGTGTCGAATTTCTTGAGCATTTCCGCTTTGCGCTCTTCCATCTTGGCCTTCATCTCTTCGCGCATCGCCGTACGCTCCTGTTCGGAAAGTTTGCCGTCACCGTCCTTGTCAAACTTGGCAATGACTTCTGACGGCAACTCGTGCCGTGGGCCATCAGGGTGCTTAGGCTTCTCTTGAGCGACTGCAAACGAGCAGGTCCCAATCAATGCCCCTAGCGTGATCCATTCTGTAGTTTTCATAATTGATTATCGGTTTGGTTTAAAAGACCGGTTTGCAGTCTCTTCCCATCATCAAACCACGGTTTCGAAAAAAGGTTGCGCAACACGGTCAGAATGAGTTGCCACAAACGCTCATCCCGTCTTGGATTCCGTTGGTAATGGCTGATTCAACAACGATTCCCACACAATCGAAAGCGATGGTTTTCGCCCGCCGCAGTGCCAGCACCCTTTTTCTGTGGGGTCTTGTCACGGCGATTTTTGTCAGCGGTCGCTCTTGGGGCGTGTTGGGACTGATCGGCCTGCTGGCGCTCATCGCCACGCGGGAGTATTTCCAGATGCTGTGCGCCGCCGAGGTGAAGTGCTTTCCGCGCTTCGGCATTCTGTTGGCGACGATTTACTGCGGCGGTCTTTACTGGCATTTCCTCAACGGCGGAAAATCCATCCCACAGGACATCGACGCCTTGGCCATTTTCATCGCCATCGCGGGATCATTCACCCTGCAGTTGCGCTACCCGATCCGCGGTATTGAGGCCCTTCTGGCCGTAGCTGCCAATCTCTTGGGATTTGTCTACATCGCGTTTCTTTTCAACTTCACCGCCCGTGTGACCTTCGTGGTGCCAACTGCCAACCAAATCGCGGGATTTGTTAGCACGGAAGGTGCCTTCGTGCTGCTTTGGCTGCTTGCCGTGACCAAGTTTACCGACATGGGGGCCTACCTGCTTGGCTCCATGATCGGTCGCCACAAAATGATTCCGCACGTCAGTCCCGGAAAGACATGGGAAGGCTTTGTCGGTGCACTGCTCTTTTCCCAACTCGCTGCCTGTGGACTTTATGCACTCTTCCCAACCCAACTCGCCTGCCTGCATAGCTGGGGCCACGTCGTCGTTCTCGGCCTAATTCTCTCGGTCCTTGCCGTCATCGGCGACCTCGCGGAAAGTATCGTCAAGCGCGCGATCCATGCCAAGGACTCAGGCAAAATGCTACCCGGCATCGGCGGCTCTCTCGACCTCATCGATAGTATTTGTTTCACCGCACCGGCGCTCTATTTCTATCTGAAATGGGTTCTCCTTCCCGCTACATGAGTTCTCAGTATCACAAACGCCGCGTTGTTCTGTTAGGCTCCACGGGGTCCATCGGCAGCTCCACGCTCAAGGTGGCCCGCGAACTGCCAGAACAGATCGAGATCATCGCTCTCGCCGCCTCCAGCAACATCGAAAAACTGGCTACCCAAGCCCGTGAGACCGGAGTCCGCCACGTCGCGCTTTACGACGTTTCCCAAGAAGCCGCCCTCCGCGCCCTGCTGCCCGAAGATGTCAAAATCCATCTCGGTGCTGAGGGCCTCGCCGAACTTGCTTCACTGCCAGAGGCCGACATCGTGCTCATCGCCATTGTCGGCACGGCAGGTCTCCAGCCCGCACTGGCGGCCATCGAGGCGGGCAAGGACCTAGCCATCGCCTCCAAGGAAATCCTCGTCATGGCTGGGGAAATCATCACCCGCGCGGCACACCAGCGCGGTGTCAAACTCCTGCCCGTCGATAGCGAACACAACGCTATTTTTCAATGTCTCGATGGTCACCGCGGCGGTGAAGCGGAAGTTTCCCGACTCATCCTCACCGCATCCGGCGGACCATTCCGCACGCTACCCGCGGATCAGATCGCACAAGTCACTCTCGCCCAAGCCCTCAAGCACCCCACCTGGGAAATGGGCCCGAAGATCACCATCGACTCTGCAACATTATTCAACAAAGGCCTGGAAATGATCGAAGCCCGCTGGCTTTTTGGCATCGGCATGGACCGCATCGACGTCGTGGTTCATCCACAGAGCATCATCCACTCGATGGTCGAGTTCACCGACGGCTCGGTGCTCGCCCAGCTCAGCCGGACTGACATGTGCTTCCCTATCCAGTATGCACTCACTTGGCCACAGCGCCTCCAAGGTGGCCTGCGCCCGCTCGATTTCCAGTCCTTGGCGAAACTCGAATTTGAAGCACCGCGCAGCGCCGACTTTCCTGCGCTCGATCTCGCCCGCCGCGCGGGTACCCGCGGCGGCACCTTGCCCGCGGTTTTTAATGCGGCCAACGAGGTCGCTGTCGATGCCTTCCGCGCCGAGAAACTCCCCTTTCCCGGCATCTGGCAATGCGTCACCGCCGTCATGGATGCCCATCAGATTCAGCCATCGACCAATCTCGAGACCGTAGTTGCGGCCGACCGATGGGCGCGCGAGACTGCTTCGAGCTACATCGCCGATCGCGTTTGATCCGCGCATTTTTCTTCGTATTTTCACCGTCCTTATCACTCGCGTCATGAATCACTTCAGCTGCCTCTTAGCCCTCCTCTCTCTATTGGGATTCGCCAATGCCGGCGCCTCCGCGGCGAATTCCCAACGGATCCTGAAAGCCTATCAAGATGCGGCGAACCAATGGTCGGCCAATCTCCGCCTTGCCGCCCCCCCTGAAGAACGCGCCAAGATCAGCGCAAGCCGACCCGATGCCACGGCAACCGCCGTCCAAGTATGGGCCGACATCGGTGGATCACTCGACCAAGAATGGACACTCGAGCCTGCCGCGTGGTTCCTGCGCAATACCCCCGGCCTCGTCACCGCCAAGGCCGACGGCACGACCACCCCCGCCTTTTCCAAAGAAAATGAAACCATCCGCAAGGCGATCGAGTCCTACCACCTAGGCAGTCCCAAGCTCATCCCTATTTGTGCAGCCCTCGCCTCCAGCACCCATCCGCAATCGCTCGCTCTTTTGGAAAAAATTCAAGCCAATCACCCGGACACCAAGACTCAGGGTGTCGCGGCGCTCGGCGCCGCTATTCAGTATAAAAGCCTAGGCGATGACGGCGAAATTATGCGGAAACGCCTGACCTACCTCCGCAAGGCCATCATCCAAAGCTCCGAGGTCGACCTCGATGGAACCTCCGTCGCCAAACTCGCTGAAGACGAACTCTACATCATCCGCTTCCTCACCAAAGGCAGAGTCGCCCCGGACCTAGTCGGCGTGGACTCCGCCAACCGTCCACTCTCGCTCGAGGCGAACAAGGGCAAAGTCATCTACCTACTCTTCTGGAACAGCAAGGTCCCAGAAGCCAAACGGGTCATCGACATCACCACCGCTACCGCTAAGAAATTCAAAGGCCGCCCCTTCACCGTCATCGGTGTGAACAGCGATCCCGTGGAAACCCTCCGCGACCTTCAAGCCGACAACACCGTCACCTGGACCAACTTTTCCGACGCAGGCAATCAACTGGCCAAAGAATACCGTATCAACACATTACCCCTCGTCTACATCCTCGATACCGATCGGAAAATCCAATACGTAGGCCTACCCGGTTCCTTTGCCGAGCTGACGGCAGAAGCACTGCTGGCGGATGTGAAGCCGACGGTGACTGAGTAATCCACCCCTGCTTACTTCACCTCGAGACAGCCTCGATAAAAGCAAGGCTCGGCGGAAAATCCACACCGCGGACGAACGCGGCGGCTTCTTCTCCGCCGTAAACCCGGTCCATCCGCTCATCTTCCCATTCGACTGAAAGCGGCCCCTTGTAGCCGATGTCATTGAGCGCGACCATGATCTCTTCGAAGTTGATATCCCCGTGACCCAATGAGCGGAAGTCCCAGAAGCGGCGCTCATCACCAAAGTTTGAATTCCCACCAAACACCCCGATGTTGCCATTGCCATGATTCCACCACACATCCTTCATGTGGACGTGGAAAATGCGTGAACGGAACTCGCGAATGAATTTGACGTAGTCCACCCCTTGATAGCCGAGATGTGACGGATCGTAGTTGAAGCCGAAACGCTTGTGGTTCCCAACCGCCCGCAGCGCGCGATGGGCCGTCGTGATATCAAAGGCGATCTCGGTAGGATGCACCTCGAGCGCGAAGTTGACGTCGAGTTTTTCATACGCATCGAGAATCGGCAGCCAGCGCTTTGCAAAGTCTTGATACCCCCGATCGTAGAACTCCTGTGAAGTCGGCGGGAAGGCATAGAGCGCGTGCCAGATGGATGACCCCGTGAAACCATTGACCACCACGGGATACGACTCATTCCCATTGCTATTCGGCCTCACGTTGAAAAACGCGCGAGCCGCCTTGCCAGTGGTGATCATCTTCTTCGCAGCGCGCTTGCGCACGCCTTCCGCTTCGCCGTCTCCCCAAACATCGGCCGGCAGGATCGCCTTATGACGCTCGTCGATCAGATCACAAACTGCCTGACCTACAAAATGGTTGGAAATCGCATAGCACGTCAGATTGTGGTCGGCCAGCAGCTCCCAACGCTCCTTGACGTAGTTTTTGCTGCTGGCCGCAGCATCCACATCGAAGTGGTCACCCATGCAGGCGATCTCCAGGCCATCGTAGCCCATTTCATAGGCCAAGGGTGCCAATTGTTCCAGCGGCAGATCAGCCCACTGGCCAGTGAAAAGTGTGACAGGTCGAGACATAACCCGTATAATGCCTCAAAGATTCTCCGCCATAAAGCAAAAAAAGTGCCGC
>JBAXLW010000036.1:0-19265 GCA_037134575.1 Verrucomicrobiota bacterium
GTGCCCAGCGCGGTGGAAGCCGCCTTGATGCGGGCATCGAGATTCCAGCCGTCGGTGTGGTCGATGAGGTGGAGCAGGTCGTTGAGCTCCGCATCGCTGCCTTCGCCGTTTTCGTAGCGGCGGATCGCCTCGACGATGTCGGCGGCCCCGGTGGCGATGTTGTCCTGCACGCTCAGTTCGGGATCGAGCTCGAACTCCTGCGGCAAGTAGCCTACACGCAAGGCGCGGCGCAGCGAAATCTCGCCCGAATCGGCCATCTGGTGGCCGGCGAGAATCTTGAACAGCGAGGTTTTGCCGCAGCCGTTGCGGCCCACCATGCCGATCTTCTCCCCTGCGGAAACGGCAAGAGTCACGCCGTCTAGCAGATTTTGATAACCGTAGGTCAGGCGAATTTCGTTGGCAGAGAGGAGAGCAGACATGGAACGACGTCCTTGTTGCCTATCCTGAGTCAAACGTCCATCGCCGATCGTGCCTGTTTTCGCTTGACCCCAGTCAGCCAGATCGGCTGCCCTGTGGGGCGGATTTCGAGTGAAGGATCCGCGATTCCGGCCTTGAAGAAATCTTTCCAGCTCCTGTTAGCCATTCTTGGATGCTTGCATCTAATAGGCGGCCCGCACGCAGCGATCCAGGTTTTCGCGTGGAGTACGATGTTGGTTGATTATTCGAACCAAGATGGATTTGCCCAAGGGTTCAAGGATACCTTCAGCGGCGAAAAGCCCTGCGCCCTTTGCTGTAAGATCAAGGCCGCCAAACAGGAGGAAAGCAAAGACTCCAACCCGCTGACGCCGGCTACTTCGCTCTCTTCGAAGATGCTGCAGGAAATGATCCCTGCCGCTGAGATCGTCCTTTCTTTCCCGGCAAGTGCCGTTGCTCCGTCCGTGTCGTTCATGGATGCAATTTTTTCGGCGGGGATTGGTGCGGACGCACCGCCGATTCCGCCGCCGTGTCGGGTCGCTTGACCGAGATGTGATTTAATAATGCCCCAACTGCGCTTGTTAGCAGTTCGGGGAATCGACGTTGTGCAGCCAGATGGCCGCGCCCTCACTGCGGCATCACCAATGATGCCGCCCATCTTCTAACTCTTTCTATGACCATGAAAATTTCAAACTGGATTCTTTTGTTTTGCAGTCTTGCGGGTAGTGCTGCCGCAGACACCACTCAGCTCAAACCCCTCGTCGTCGAGGCTCAGGCTATTCCCGCCTCCAAGACCGTTCCAACGGTGCAGGAAAGCCGCGAGGAATTGGCAAAAACCCCTGGCGGTACGGAAGTCGTCGATGCTGAGCGCTACCTGCGCGGTCGTGCCAGCACCCTCGCCGAAACCTTCGCGCTCTCGCCCGGGGTCGTTGCGCAAGCGCGCTATGGCGGCGACGAAGCGCGCATTTCGATCCGCGGTTCTGGCATCCAGCGGACCTTCCACGGTCGCGGCATTCGACTCCTTCAGGACGGAGTGCCCGTGAACTTGGCCGATGGCGGATTTGATATGCAATCGACCGATCCACTGGCGGCCGACCACATCAATATTCTGCGCGGCAGCAATGCGCTATCGCTTGGATCATCGACTTTGGGCGGCGCGATCGATTATATTTCCAAGACCGGACTGACCGCGCCGGGCGGCTCGATCCGCCTCGAAGCGGGCTTATTCGACTACCTCCGCGCCCGCGTCGCAGAGGGGCTGAGCGAAGGCAATTTTGACGCCTACGTCAGCCTGTCGGAACAATTCCAGCAGGGCTTCCGCGATCACGCTGAACAAAACAACCAGCGCTTATTCAGCAACTTCGGTTGGAAAATTTCGGACCATGCCGAGACCCGTCTCTTTGTCACGGCCGTCAACACAGTGAGTGAGCTTCCAGGCAATCTCACCAAGGCCGAGATGAGAAATGATCCATCCCAAGCGGATCAATCGTTCTTTGGTGCCGTGCGCTATGACAATCACCGCGACTACCAACTCTTCCGGGTTGCGGATAAAACGACCGTCACCAATGGGGATAACACCCTCGAATTTGTTGCGGCCTTTACGTACAAAGACCTCGATCACCCGATCACGCCATTTTATGGGGTCATTGACCAATTGTCAAAAGACAGCCTGTTCGGCGCGACATTCACAAATACCAGCCAACTTCTTGGCCACGACAACCGCTTTCGGAGTAGTGTGTCTGTGACCTATGGAGCCATTGACGCCGCCGTTTTTCATAACAACTTTGGCAAACGTGGGAGCATGTTTTTGGATGCCGATCAAACAGCTATCAACTACGAAGCCTTCGCCGAAGATCAGCTGGCTCTTGGCAGCGGATTTACGGGAGTCGTAGGAGCCACGGCTGCTAAAGACTATCGCAAAAATGATCAGCTCCTCGGCTCCTCCTCGGCGAGCTATGACCGCAGCTATCAAGACTTCTCACCCAAAGTCGGGTTGCGCTGGGATGCTCAGAATTTCCAAATCTTCGGCAACGTCAGCAGCAGCTTTGAGCCGCCATCGTTTTCCGAAACCAATGGCGCACTCACCCCGAACCGCGCGCAAACGGCGAATACGGTCGAACTGGGAACTCGCGGATCTTATGAAGCTTTCCGCTGGGACACCACGGTTTATGCCTCAGAAATCCAAGGTGAATTCCTTGCCCTCAACGACTCCCATGGTGCACCGCTTGGCACCACCAATGCTGATAAGACGACCCATCAGGGCATAGAGATTGGCAGTGAAGCCGACCTGCTCGGTGCTGCGTGGAACGATACACCTGAGGACCGCCTAGTCTTGCGCGGTGCTTGGACTTATGGTCGTTTCCAATTCGACGACGACGTGACTTATGGCAACAACACCCTCGCCGGACTTCCCTCACAAGTCCTCCGCAGCGAGCTGACCTGGGAAAACAAACTCGGCTACTACGCGGGCCCTACCACCGAGTGGGTACCTGTCGGATCCTATGTAGACCACGCCAACACGCTCAAAGCCGATCCTTATGCATTGCTGGGCTTCAAATTTGGCCGTCGTGTGGAAAAAGGCGTGTCATGGTTTGTTGAGGCCAAAAACCTGACCAACCGGACTTATGCCGCCACCACGGATGTGATCGCCAATGCAGGCGGTGCCGATTCGCGCAGTTTCCTGCCAAGCGATGGCCGCAGCGTCTTCGCGGGATTGGAATGGAAATGGTAATCACACAGACCGCAATCCTCACAACTCAACCTATCTAACACGATGAAACCTTGGATCCGTAAAGCCCACCGTTGGCTTGGCCTCGCCTTTAGCCTGACCTTACTGATGTCATCTGGCAGTGGCGTCATTCACACCATCATGTCACGGACCCAAGCGCCGCCACCCGCCGCCCGTCCTGCGGGCGGCGGACTGGATGCCGCCGCGATCCGCCTCAGTCCTCTCGAAGCGATCTCGCGCATTCCTGCGGGCATATCGGTCGCGGCGATCAATCTGCGGAGCATCGGCGGGCAGCCGTGTTACCAGATCTTTAAGGCGGATGGGGCAACTCCCACTTATATCAGCGCAGTGAGTGGAATCATCGATCCTAAACTAGACGAAGTGTATGCCGCAGAAATCGCCTCGGCATTTCTCGGCGGCAAAGCGGTGAAAAAGACCGACTACCTCACGCACTTCAATCTCGAATACATCGGCATCTTTCGGATTCTGCCGGTGTATCGCTTCGATGCCGCCGATGGTCTCGGCACTCGCGTTTATGTTTCCACCGTCACCGGCAGCGTCACCCGCCTGACCGATGACAAAAAACAGTGGGAGGCCAACGTCTTTGTCATCGTCCACAAGTTCGGATTTATTCCCAACAAGGATTTGCGGGACTGGAGCCTTGTCGCGGTCACCGGCGGCACCTTCGCGGTTTCAGTACTGGGTGTGCTGCTCTTTTTTCTCACACGTCCGCGCCGCAAACTGTCCAAATCCGCATAGGCTGGGTGGCGGCAAGACGCGGGATTGTCATCCGGCGCTTCCGTGGCTAGCTTTCCTTCACAACTGACGATGACCTCTCTCATTCACGCGCTAAACATCGGTACGCTGGCCACTTGGCTGAGCGTGGCGGGATTTGGCGCGGTGGGTTTGACGGCCCCTCATTGGCGATCCGAACCCAAGGTCACGCCGGTCGTGCAGGTCCAAGCTGACGAGGAATCCTTCACGCTGGGTGAAGCGAGCCTTGCGGAAGCCGCCGTGGAAAGTAGTCCGTCCGAAGCGATGGACACTTCGCCTCCTCAACCGCCGCTTGTCACAGAGTCAGCGCCACTGCCCGACGTCCCGAGCCTGCAGGCCGCCGTCGCCCATGCGTCGCCCGCTGCGCAGTCGGATCGTTTGGCGAGTGCCGAGGGCAAAGGCCCGAATCCTAAGATGGCTGCAGCCAGCCGTGAAGCATCCAACGCCGCACGCTATGCGGCGGGCCACATGCCAGCGCGGTCCTATCCTGCCGAGGCGCGTCGCCAAAACCAGACGGGTACGGTCGTCGTTGAGTTCACGGTCGATCCCAGTGGGCGTGTCATTTCCGCCACCGCCAAATCGCCATCATCGTGGCCGCTGCTCAACGCCGAGGCTGTCCGCACCGTGCTCAGTTGGAGCTTTCCCGCGGGTGGCGTGATGACCTTGCAACGCCCCATTGTTTTTCAACTCCGTTAATCCTTCACCGTGCTCGCCAACATCGTTATTGATACATTCCTCAAAGGTGGCTGGGTCATGTGGCCCATCCTCGCCGCCTTTTTCCTTGCCCTCTGCGTCGTGCTCGACCGGGCCGTCTGGTGGCTGCGCTTCCAAGCGACCCTTCATATGGCAAACCAAGAACAAGCGCGCGTCGCCATCGGCAGCGGCGACTTTGCGAAGGCTTGGGGCCTCAGCCAAAACACCAGCGATCCCTTCCTCGCCAACCTCAACGAGGGCATGACCCACGCAAACACCTCGATGCTGGCCGCCATGCAGCTCCACGCCACCCATCTCATTGAGAAATCCGAGGCCCGCATGTGGATCCTCAGCACGCTCATCACCCTCGCGCCGCTGTTGGGATTGTTCGGCACGGTCGTCGGCATCATGGGTTCGTTTTCCTTTGTCGGGGATGAACAACTTGCCGCCAGCAAGGTCTCTGGCGGGATTGGTGAAGCGCTGATCGCCACCGCGTGTGGCATCGCCATCGCCATTCTTTGCCTGCTGCCTTACAACTTTTTTCGCAAGCGCGTCGCCGTTCTGCGCGGCTCGCTAGAGCGCTGGATCAACCACACCGAGTTACTGGTGAAGTCCGCCAAGGAACACGGCCACGATCTAGAAACCTTCGCCACCAACCGCCGCCTGCGCTGATGCCCGTCCAACTCCACAGCCACTCTTCCGACGACGGAGGCGATGAAGCGCGGATCGAGATCATCCCGCTGATCGACATCATGTTTTTCCTGTTGGCCGCCTTTATGCTGGTCAGCCTCAGCATGACCCAGCTCCACCGCGTGCCGATCGCGCTGCCGCATGCCTCCACTGGCGTCGCCGACAGCAAGGCCCCACCGTTCCACCTCACCGTCGACGCTAACGGCGTGACCACTTGGGATGGGAAAATCGTCACGCTATCAGAAATCACCGCCCGCCTCAAAACCGAGGCCGCGCCCGCCGAGGCCCGTGTCCTGATCGCCGCCGATGCGGAGGCCCGCCACAAACAGGTGCTTGGCGTGCTCAACGCGGTCCGCGCGGCGGGCATTGAAAAGGTCAGTTTCGAATCGCAAGCTCCCCAGCCCTAACCCGTGAAATCGCGTGTCCTACCCATCCTCAACGCCATCGGCTGCCTGATTCTCACGGGGCTGGTCGTGGTGCTGTGGACTCGAGAGCGCGCGGCGGATCAGACGATTTCAAAACTCAAAGGCGAACTCCAGGCGTCTCATGAACAAGTGGCCAGCGAAGCCAGGCGCGCCGCCGATCTTGAACGCGACATCGCCGTTTTGAAAGAAGCCATCGCCAGTGGCCAACGCGCCGCCGTCGAACAGGAAAGCCGCTCCAACAGCCTTCAAGGTGAGGTCAGCGCCGCCCGCGAGCAGCTGAAAACCTGGCAAGCCGCCCTCGCCGAGCGCGATGCCAAACTCCGCGCCCTCAGCACCGAACTCACCGCCACCCGCCAGCGCCTCGACGCCGCCATCGCCCAGCTCAAGTCTGCGGGCGCGCGTTGAAGTATTAGAATGCAGGACATTCCTCGCGACGGACGCGCGCATCCTCGAGACAGGCCCGCGCGTCCTCGAGACGGACGCGTGCATCTTCGAGGCGGACGCGTGCATCCTCGAGACGGACGCGTGCATCCTCGAGACGGACGCGTGCATCTTCGAGACGGACGTGTGCATCCTCGAGACGGACGCGTGCATCTTCGAGACGGACGCGTGCATCCTCGAGACGGACGCGTGCATCTTCGAGACGGACGCGTGCATCTTCGAGACGGACGGGTGCATCTTCGAGACGGACGTGTGCATCTTCGAGACGGACGTTTGCATCTTCGAGACGGACGCGTGCATCTTCGAGACGGACGTGTGCATCTTCGCGACGGATGCGGGCAACCTGCAGTTTATCGCTCGATTTTGAAGCCCTTGCAGTTTTCCAAGGGTGGGATTTTCTCGGCGACAAGATTTTTGATGTGGTGGGCGACGTTGGACTCCTCGGCGATCTCCTTGATGAAGGATTCCACTTCTGCGTTTTCGCCCATGACTTGCAGCTCGACGCTGCTGTCGGGCAGGTTCTTCACCCAGCCGCAGACATCAAAGCCGCGCGACAGGTCCTTGACGGTGTAGCGGAAGCCGACGCCTTGGACGCGCCCTTCGAAGATCACTCGTTTCGCCAGCATGGAGGGGTGAAGTTGAACGAGCTGATCCCGTCAGCGCCCGTTGGGGCTTTTGTTTCCGCTGAAAGGATTGGACTCCAGCGCCGAGGATTTGACGCCAAAAGTCTCCTCGAAGCTTTTTCCCGGCAGCATATTGTAGACGATCGGGGCGCAGCGCTTGCCCTCGGCGTCGTAGAGATAAACGACCCGTTGGACGGGTGTTTCCTTGCCATCCTTGTCGAGGCGTTTGACACGCGAATCGAACATTAATTCTTCGACCAGCAAGCCCGTGACCTTATGGTAACCGTAGCTGACTTTGAAAAGCTCCTGATTCAGCCCGTCGCGGATTTTGCAGCCCAAGGGATTGCCATTGGCATCCATTCGGTAAGTGGTCAGCATGATCAGAGAGCCGTTTAGCGAAAATCGCTTTTTGGTGAGGATGCGGTTGTCGGGGCTGCGCGTGAAAACCGTGCGCGAGCCGTCTTCATGCCGCATGTAGCGGACATTAGGGCCATCGACGCCGTCATACTCGCCGGCACGGCAAGGCAGGGAGAAAAGCGAAACAAGAAGTGCTGCGGCAATCACGCCCATTTTCCAAGTTGCCAGCAGCTTCATCGCGCTCAAACTAGGCACCAACGGCGGACCCTGCAAGCTGCCAATTGACCGATGATTTGGAAAACACGACGAGGTGACCTCGATCTCACGCACCGAGCGCGAGTGATGGGGATTTTAAATGTGACGCCCGACTCGTTTTCAGACGGCGGCGTGCATTTCGACATCGCAAGTGCGCTGCGCCATGCTCGCCAGATGATCGCCGAGGGCGCGGAGCTAATTGACGTCGGCGGCGAATCGACACGGCCAGGCGCGGCGTCCGTCGCCGCCAAAGAGGAAATCGCCCGCACGGTGCCCGTGATCACGGCGTTGCGGGCCGAGTGGGACGGGCTGATTTCCATCGACACTTGCAAGGCCGCGGTCGCAGAGGCCGCGCTGGTCGCAGGGGCGGACATCGTCAACGACGTCAGCGGGCTGCTGGCCGATCCGGAAATGGCGGGCGTTTGTGCGGCCCACAGCTGCGGGGTGGTGGTGATGCACATGCAAGGAATCCCGCGGACGATGCAGACCGCCCCGCACTATGTGGATGTGGTGGCGGAGGTGAGCGCATTTTTTGAAGAGCGGCTGACTACGCTGGCTGCGGCGGGGATCGATCCTGCGGCCTTGTGTTTTGATCCCGGCATCGGCTTTGGCAAAACAGTGGCCCACAATCTGGCGCTGCTGCGCGCGCTGGGCGAACTTTCGGTGGCGGGTCGCCCGCTGCTGTTGGGCGTTTCGCGCAAATCCTTCATCGGCAGGATTCTCGTGACCAAAGATTTTGATGCCCGCGAATGGCCAACCGTCGCCATCACCGCGAATGCCCGCGAAAAGGGGGTGATGTTACACCGCACGCATTCCGTTAGACCGAATCTCGAAGCCTTGCGGATGACCGAGGCGATTCTCGGCTGATCCGACCACCGCAACCTCAGTTTTGCATGGCGGTGGCGGTGCGGCCGACGGCGAAACGATATTTGCCGATGGCGTCGACGATTCCGCTGGCGATGGCCGCCTGATAGGATGGGTTTTCGATCAAGCGCGCCTCGTAAGGATGGCTCATGAAGCCGCCTTCCAGCAGAATGGCGGGGTGGCGGACGCCGGAAAGCACGCTGAAGCGGGCGCGCTTGATGCCGCGGTCAAAAGTGTTGGTGCCGAGTCGGCGCAGAATCGAGCCGTGGACGGAGGTGGCGAGCGCGATGTTGGCGGAGTCGTGGGCATTGCCTGCGCGGGATTGCAGGTCAGCTTCCTTGAAGTCGTGTTCGTAGTTCGGAATGCCGGGAGGAGAGAGGGTGAATGTCTCGATCCCTCGCGCCGTGCTGCCGCCTGAGTTGAAATGGATGCTGACGTAAATGGCGCTTTCCTTGATCGCGTTGGCGAAATCCACGCGCTCTTGCAGCGATAAGTAAAGGTTGCTGCTGCGGGTCATCACGACCGTGAAGCCCTTGGCTTGTAACTGGTTTTTCACCAGCGTGGCGACTTTGAAGTTGTAGCTCGCCTCGGTGCCAAAGGAGTTGGTCGCGCCGGGGTCCTTGCCGCCGTGGCCGGGGTCCAGCACCACGGTGTGGAAATCATCGGCATTCTTGATGAAGCTGGGCCTCAGCACGGGATCGATCAGCTTCGAGAGATCCATGCGCGACACATAAACTTGATCGCCCACCGTGGTGATGGGGTGGCTGAAGATGAATTTCACCTCGTTCATCAGGCATTCATTGCCGCCGAGCTTGAGGGTCATTTTGACTTTTGAATTTTCCAGCAGCACCGTCCCTGCAGATTGGGTCAATTGGCCGAAGCCGTAGAAGCGTTTGATGCTGTCGAGGGAGACATAGTCGCGACCTTCGATTTTAACTAGGTTCCAGCCAGTGGCGGGCGCTGCGGCCTCGATCCCGGCGCTTGTCAGCGCCCAGGCGGTCATCAGAGGACGCCAAAAAGCGAACGCTCGGGAGAGTTTTTTGACTGGAGGAATAGCCGTCACAGGATTTGGCAGTTTGTACCAACTGGCGGGCGGAAGGCAATCGGATTTGTCTGACTCAAATGTTGCGTCGCCCCTGCATGGCGCGCATCAGCGTGAGGTCATCGGCATATTCCAAGCCGCCGCCGGCAGGCAGGCCTTGGGCGATCCGAGTGAGTTTGCAATTCCGGCCACGCAGCAACTCGGCCAGATAATTGGCGGTCGCCTCGCCTTCGACATCCGAGCCAAGCGCGAGGATCACTTCAAGTTCTGCGGGAGCGGCATCGATGCGCCGAAGCAGCGACGGAATGCGCAGGTCTTCTGGCGACACCCGATCGAGCGGGGAAAGCTTCCCACCCAGGCAATGGTAACGCCCGCGGAATGAGCCCGAGCGCTCGAGGGGAATGACATCCGTTGCTTGCTCGACGACGCAGAGGATTTGATCATCGCGTGACAGGTCGTCGCAGACATCGCAAACGGCATCCAGGGCGAAAAAGCCGCAAACCGGGCAGAGGCGGACAGTTTCCTTGGCGACGAGGATCGACTCGGCGAGGATGGGCGGGTTGGCCTTCGGGCTTTGCAGCAACCAGACGGCGATGCGCTCGGCACTGCGCGGGCCGATGCCGGGCAATCGCTTGAGTTCGCCGATGAGCGAGGTGACGGGGCTGGGAAAATCAACGCGTTTCATGGGATGGCTACGAGGACTGGGTCTGGCGAACTTCATCGCAGGGCATCAGGTGATTTCCCGCATAAACCATGGCGCAGGCTCCCGACCACAGGGCGGCAATCAAGGGGGCCGCCGTCTGCGGTACATAGGCCGCCAGGCTAAGCACGGGCGTCCACGCCGCAACTACCACCACCGTGGTGATCCATAAGACCACGCGCCGCCATGTCCCGCTCACTCCGAGAATGGAAAACGCGAGAGCAAATGCCACGATCATCGCGGCCAACCAGCCCGACCACGGGGGCAGCTCTCTGGATGGGCTGTGTGGCATGATCTGAATCAGCATTCGATTCACGCGATCGAGAATGCCCAGCAATCCCAGTCCCGCGACTAGGATGATCGATAGCGAGCCGATCGTTGCCGCGGCAATCAGCAAGTGGCCTGCCGGGCGAGGGGTGGGTGAGGGACTCAAGTTCATGAAGACGATGAAGGACGGGGTGAGATGAAGCCCACAGCAGCAAACGATGCCTGCCCGCCCCTGTCAATCGGCACCATCCATGGCCCGGTGTTTGAGAGGATGGCTCAACGACGGAGCTGCGACTCGATGCGGGCGATGCTTTCCTTCAGCCCCGGTTCATCGCCCACCATGTTGGCAACTTTTTTGCAGGCGTGGATCACGGTCCCATGGTCGCGACCGCCAAAGGCTTCGCCGATTTCCATGAGTGATCCCTTGGTCATCGTGCGGCTGAGGTACATGGCGACTTGACGCGGGAAGGCGATGCTGGCGGGCCGGCGGCGGCTGGTCATGTCGGCCAGACGGACGTCGAAGTACTCGGCGACGGCTTTCTGGATCGCGTCGATGCTGACTTGGCGGCTGGCTTCTTCGCGGATCAGGTCGCGGAGCAAATACTCGACCTTTTCCACCGTCACGCTTTCACCCGCTAGCGAGGCGAAAGTCGCGACTCGCATCAGGGCGCCTTCGAGGCGGCGGACGTTGGTGCGGATTTTATCCGCCAGGAAATTGAGGACCGATTCATCGACACGGACTTTCCAATCGATCGTCTTTTTCTTGAGAATGGCCATCCGCGTTTCCATTTGGGGCGGCTGCATTTCGACGGTCAGGCCGCATTCGAAACGGGAGATTAGGCGTGGCTCCAGGCTCTTGATTTCACAAGCAGGTCGGTCGCAGGTCAGTACGACTTTGTTGCGACCGTCCAACAGGGTGTTGAAGGTGTGAAAAAACTCTTCCTGAGAGCGCTCTTTGCCGGCCAGAAACTGGACGTCGTCGATCAACAGCACGTCTGAACTGCGGTAACGGCGGCGGAACTTTTCGATGTCGCCGCGGCGGATTGCATCAATGAACTCGTTGGTGAATTTTTCGCAGGTCAGATAGATCACCCGCGTACCTGGCTGGCGACGCAGCAGCTCATGGCCGATCGCCTGCATGAGGTGGGTCTTGCCAAGACCTGGTCCGCCGTAGATGAAAAGTGGATTGTAGCCGACGCCGGATTTCTTGGCGACCGCTTCACAGGCGGCATGGGCGAACTGGCTATTAGAGCCGACCACAAAACTTGAGAAAGTGTGAGCGGGATTGAGTCCCGCGAGCTTGATGCGTTTGTCTAGCGCATCGCCTTCCAGCTCGACGGCCCGGCTCGGCCGCGGTGAGTGGCTGACGGCGTTGGCGCCGCCGCTTGCACTGGAATTTGCAGCCGCGCTTTCCTCGCTGACGATGATTCGGACTTCCCTGACCTCTTCGAAGACCCCCGTCACTGCCATCGTCAATTCCGGCAGATAATTGGTCTCGATCCACACCTGATGGATTTCGCCCGGCACGGCAATCAGACCGACTCCATCCTCAGTGCCCAACCAATGCGCGGCACGAAACCAGCGCTGGAAGGCATCGTGGCTGACCATCGCACACAGCGCTTTGCAGATTTCATCCCAACCGCCATTTGGGGACGCAGAAATTTCCTGGTCGCTCAGTCTTGTCTGCGTCGCCGCTGATTCCATCAATGTTTGGTTTTTTAAAATTATTCTTCGTCACGTGATACGCACTCCCCCGAGTGGCGCAACGCAGCGAGGTGGGAAATCTGAATGGATTAAACGGGAGGGGGAAAAGTTTTTTTGAAATACCTAACAGATGCACGCGAGGGCTCGTATTCCACAGGCGTTCCACGGCAAATTTTTTTTAGAACTTGACCATCGGTTTGCTTCGCCTTCCCGAAGTATCAAGATCGCCGTCGTCGACAAATGGCCGGAGGATTCCAGAAAAAAACTCACTCACGTTTGAATCTCAGCGAGTCGAATCTTTTGAGGGGTTCCAAGTCGTCGACAGCCGAGAGGGATCGGTGTCGGAAGCGACTCAATGCGGCGCGTTGAGCGCCGTTTTTCGGGTCTTGAAGCAGAGCGCCACTGCGACCGTGGCGAGGGTGCCGGCCATGATCCGCCAGGGGAACTCGATCACGGGCATCCAAGCGAAGTTTGAATAAAGCGGCTGGCCCGCCACCATGCTCCACGCATCGTTGGGAAGGTTGCTGAGCCACGCTACAAACAGAATGCCTGAACTCATCGCGATGAGGTTACCCGTCTCGCTGCCACGCGACTCGGTGAACAGCGCGACGATAAAAATCCCGAGCAATGACCCGTAGGTGTAGCCAAAACTGCCGAGAATGATGCCGATGATGCTCAGGCCGGGATTGTGGGCTTTGACTAAGGCCGTTGCCAGCCCCACCGAAATCAGCACCAAGGCAAAGGCGACCGTGCTGAGCTTGATGACTCGCACCCGGGCATGGCTGTCTTCTGCCGTTTTGAACCAGCGGAAATGGAAGTCGCGCGAGTAGCTGGTGGCTAGGGAGTTCATCGCTGTGCCGAGCGATCCCATGGTGGTGGCTAAGACCCCCGCGATGACCAAGCCACGCAAGCCGCCAGGCATCACATCCACCACAAAGTAGGGGAAAATACGGGTGTTGTCTGGCCCTTTGGCGGTCATCGGCAGGGCGGGATCGTTCACCACATGGCCGTAGTATACCGAGAGAAGGATGCCGATGGTGATGACTGCGTAGGTGATCGGGATGTCGGCCAATCCCGAGAGAATCGTCGCCATGCCGCTTTGATGCTTATTTTTGGCGGTGAGCATCCGTTGCACCATGTCCTGATCGGTGCCGTGGGTGGCCAGGGTGACAAAAAGCGAGCCGAGTAAAGCGGCCCAAACCGTGAATTCGCTTTGCAGAACGCTCACAACCTCCCCCCAAGCGGCGCCGTAGCTCTTCACAAATTCGGGATCGGCAGGAACATCACCCTTCCATTCCCATAGCTTCAAATCGTGAGGCCCTGTCAGGTAGCTCTTTGCGCCTTCCCAGCCGCCTGGAATATGGCCCAGCAGATACCAAACTGAAAAACCTAGCGCTCCAAACAGCACGGCGATTTGCAGCACATCGGTCCAAATCACCGCCTTGATTCCTCCGATCGCGGTGTATGCGGCGGTGAGCAGGCTGATGAGGACCAGTGCCCCGCCCGTGACCCAAAACTGCTCCCAGTTGCCCAGTGGCGTGGTGGGGTTGATCTGATTCCAAATCACGACCACCAGCAGCGTCGGCACCCACAGTCGCGAACCGCTGGCCAGCGAGCGAGTCACCAGGAAAATCACACTCGCCATGCTGCGCGTGCGCGGCCCGAAGCGGATCTCCAGAAACTCATAAATACTCACCACGTTGTGTTTGTAAAACGCAGGAATAAACACCGCGCTGACTACCAACCGCGCCAGCAAATACCCAACCATCAGCTGGGCGTAAGTGTAGTTGCGGAGCCGGAATCCCTCCCCGGGCGTCCCAAAAAACGTTCCCGCGCTGATCTCGGAAGCCAAGATCGAGGCCAGCACCGCCCACCATGGGATGGATCGCCCGCCTAGCGCAAAATCCGAGACGCTTTGATTGCGGCGGCTGAAATAGACGCCGATGCCGATGATGATCGCGAAATAAATTCCTACGATGAGAAAATCAAAGCCAACTGCTGACATGCAACGGATGCTAAGGCCCAAGTGCGCCGATCCAAGTCCGAAGTTTTGGCGCCGACTGCAGGCTCAGCGCTGCCACAGATAGACCCAGCGTTCGGAAGCCGCTTTGCCATTTTCGTCGAGCAGTTCGCAGGTCATGTCGATGTTCCCGAGGTCTGCAGGTGGCTCCAGCACAAAAAAGGCGCGCAGGACTTGCGGCATGTGGAGCAGTTGACCGCGGCCGATGCCACCCGGGAGGTCATCGACGTTTGGCATGCTGATGTCAGAGAGGCCGACGTGAATCACCTTCACCGATTGCTGGTTTACCGTGACGGAGGGTTTCAGCTTCGAGATGTCGTCCCACTTTGGATCGCCCACTTTCAACTCGGGCTGGAGGGGTTTGGCGAAATCGACGGTCATCAGCACCTGGTCGGGCCGCTGGACGGGGGTGCCGGAGCGGGTGGCGCGGACGGTGAAGAGGCCGGACGGTGCGGGATCGCGCATCCAGCGCAGGCGGTAGCGGAATTTCGTCACTTTGCCGACTTCCAGCGCGGGCTGCGGTTCCCAGAGCAGGATCACATTGTCGTCGGTTTCATCCTTGGTTGGCATTTCGATGAGGTGGAGTTTGCCCAAGTCGAAGCCTTCTAACGGCTCCACGCGCACACTCGGGCGGTTGTGGTAGAGCGCCTCGGGGTCTTGATAGGAGGCGAACGAGCGGTCGCGCTGCACCAGTGACCACGAGCGGGGCTTTTCGAGGGTGAAAACACAGTGGCGGAACTGGTCCTTGCTGGTTTCCAGCGGGCGATAGTGGAGATTGCCGCTGCCTAGCTCCATCAACAGGCCGTCGCTATCGTGGACCTCGGGGCGGAAGTCGTAAGGTCGCGGGTGGGTGCCTTCGCCAAACCAGAACATGCTGGAAAACGGCGCGATTCCCAGCTGCTGGACGGGGCGGCGGAGGGTGATTTCTGCCTCGATGTCCATGACCGTCTCGGGGCCGGGGGTGATGCTGAATTGATAGGCGCCGGTGACGCTTTCGCTGTTCAGCAGGGCCCATGCCTTGAGGGTTTTGGAATCCTTGTCGGGCCGCTGCAGATTGAAGGACGAGAAATCGGGGAACTCTTCGGCCACGCCCGGCAGGCCGCTGTTGATGGAAAGCCCGCGCGCCGAAAGTCCGTAGGGCGCATCCTTGGGGATCGCCCGGAAGTAGCTCGCACCCATGAACACGAGGAATTCGTCCATGTAGGTTTCCGTGTTCAAGTGCGCGCGCGCGCGCCAGCCGGCGTAGCCGGCCGGTGGCGGTGTGCCTGCTGGCACCTTCTGTTTGCCATAATCAAACAGCTTTTGGTCGAACTTGAGCGGCTTGGATTTTCCTTCGCTCACTTCTTGGATAGCGACCGTCTTTTTGGCGGTCCAGCCGGGGTGGAAGAAATCGATGGAGAACGGTGCCTTGGCCGCGCTCCACAAGCCGGAATCCATCTTGAAGCGGATGTCGCGGTGCTGGTCGTAGTTCAGGTTTTTCCAGAAATCTGCCAGGGCTAGCTTCGGCTCGACATAGGGCTTCGCGGCGATCGTTCGGGCCTGGGCACACAGCGAGGCAAACGAGAAATCCTCCGCCCGCACAAAACCGGCCGAAGATACGAGGAGTGCCAGCGTGGGCAAAAAGATGGAAGATCGGATGGACATGGTGTGTCCGAGTTGATGACTCGCGCCGCGACGGAATGCAAGTGCGGGCTGTGGGGGGTAAGAGGTGATCGGCCCGATCCGACGGATCTTCTTTCATTCCCGATGGTTGACCCCACCTAGCGCGGTTGCTAGCGTCCGCACTCCTTTCATGAGCGCCGCACCGAATTACAAAGACACGCTGACTCTCCCGCAAACGACTTTCCCGATGCGGGGAGATCTGGTGCAGAACGAACCCGCCCGCCTCGCGCGCTGGGAATCCGAGGGGCTCTACGAGAAAATCCTCGCCCGCCGCCGCGCAGCCAAGGCGCCGGAATTCATCCTCCACGACGGCCCGCCCTTCGCCAATGGCGATGTGCACATGGGCACGGCGCTCAACAAATTACTCAAGGATCTGGTCGTCAAATCCAAGACCATGGCCGGCTACACCGTGCCGTTCATCCCCGGCTGGGACTGCCACGGCCTGCCGATCGAGTTCAAGGTCGTCAAGGAAACCGCGGGCCTCGAGCCCGCCGAAATCCGCCGCCGCTGCACCGAGTTTGCGCTCAAGTTCATCGACATCCAGCGCGGTTCCTTCCGCCGTCTCGGTGTGTTCGGCGACTGGAAAAGCCCGTATCTGACGATGAATCCCGGCTACGAAGCCAGCATCCTGCGCGTCTTCGCCAAGCTCGTCGAAAACGGCGCGGTCTATCAATCGAAGAAGCCCGTCCAGTGGTCCTACGGCGCCCAAACCGCTCTGGCCGAGGCCGAAGTCGAGTACGCCGACAAGGAAAGCCCCGCGGTTTTTGTTAAATTCCCGCTCGTGGAGTCCGGGCTTCAGCCTGCTCTTCAATCCGCGTCGATGGTCATCTGGACGACCACCCCGTGGACGCTGCCCGCCAACCTCGGCATCGCCGTCCACCCCGAGTTCACCTACGTCGTCGGCAAATTCAGCAACGGCGAACGCGAGGAAACGCTCATCATCGTGCGTGAGCTGATCGAATCCTTCGCCGAAAAAACCGGCTTCGCCCTCACGGAAACCCTTTCCGAAGTGAAGGGCCGCAGCCTCGACGCGCTCGAAGCGAAGCACCCCTTCCTCGATCGCACGTCCAAGCTGATCCTCGCCAACTTCGTCACCACCGAAACGGGCGCCGGCGCCGTCCACATCGCCCCTGGCCATGGCGCGGACGACTACGTGGCCGGCCAGCAAAACGGCCTCGCCGTGCTTTCCCCCGTCGACGACGCGGGCTTGTTCACCGCCGAAGCCGGTCTCGACGAACTCGTTGGCGTCCATGTTTTCAAATCGAACGATCGCATCATCGAGATCCTCGCCGAAAGCGGCCACTTGCTCGGCCGCGAGGTTTACAAACACTCCTACCCGCATTGCTGGCGCTCGAAAACGCCGATCATTTTTCGCGCGGTCGAACAGTTTTTCATCTCGCTGGAAACCCTCCGCGGCCAAGCGCTGAGCGAAATCGACAAGGTCGAGTGGCTGCCCGCCTGGGGCCGCAACCGCATCTACGGCACCGTCGAGTCGCGCCCCGATTGGTGCATCTCGCGCCAGCGCACCTGGGGTGTGCCGCTGCCCGTTTTCTTTGACGAGGACGGCAAGGCGATCCTCTCCGCCGAACTCGCGCTCAAAATCGCCGCGCTCGTCGAAAAAGAAGGCACCAACATCTGGTTCGAAAAATCCGATGCCGAACTCGCCGAGCTGCTCGGCCTGCCTGCGGGCGTGAAAAAATGCCGCGACACGCTCGACGTCTGGATCGACTCCGGCTGCTCCCACGCCGCCGTGCTCGATGCCCATCCGCAACTCCACTGCCCCGCCGATCTTTACCTCGAAGCCACCGACCAACACCGCGGATGGTTCCAAAGCTCGCTCATGCTCAGCGTCGGCTACCGCGGCTTCGCCCCTTATAAGACGGTGATGACCCACGGCTTTGTGGTCGATAAGGACAAAAAGAAGATTTCCAAGTCCGATGCCGCAAAGTCCGGCAAGCCGACCGACGCTGCTCACTTCTACAACCAATACGGCGCCGACATCGTGCGCCTGTGGGTCAGCAGCGTCGATTGGCAGAATGAAGTGCCCTTCGGCGAGGATCTCTTCAAACAAGTCGCCGAACCCTACCGCCGCCTGCGCAACACCCTGCGCATCTTGTTAGGCAACCTCGACGGCTTCGATGGAGCGCCGACTTCAGTCGGCCCGCAATACACGCTCATCGACCGCTGGATCCTCGAACGCCTCCACGAAGTCGTCGCCGAGTGCCGCAAGGCCTACGAGGCCTACGAATTCCGCAAGGTCTTCAACGCGCTCAACCAATTTTGCACCGCCGATCTTTCCGCCATCTACATCGACGCCACCAAGGACCGCATGTACTGCGACGCGGCCAACTCCCTGCGCCGCCACGCCTCGCAAGCCGCGATGCACGAAATCTTCACCAGCATCGCCAAACTGCTCGCGCCGATCCTCGCCTTCACTGCTGATGAAGCGTGGGAACACGCCGCCTTCACCAGCGGCACCATCCACGAGCAAGACTTCCCCGAAGCAAACCCCGCCTTCGCCCCCGGCGCCGCGACCCAGCAAGTGGCCCGCCTGTTTGAGATTAAGCACGCGATCCAAACCGCCATCGAAGGCCGCGTCCAGGCGAAGGAATTCACCCGCAACAACGAGGCGGATGTCACGCTAACGGTTCCCGCCAGCGACGAGCCCTTGCTCGCGCTCTTGAATGACCGCGCCTTCGCCACCGAGTTTTTCATCATCGCGGGCCTCAGCGCCACCGTCGGGGAAAACCTCAGCGCCACCGCCCGCAAAACGGAGCACGCCCTCTGCCCGCGCTGCCGCAAACACGAGCCGCTGCTGGAAAGCGGAATCTGCGACCGCTGTGATGAAGTTTGTAAATAGGTCCTATACGACCTATAGGACCTATCCATCCCATGACTCTCAAACGCCTCCTCCTCTTCCTCACCCTGCCGCTTTACCTGCTCGACCAGGCCACCAAGCTATGGACCGTGGCGAAGCTGCCGCCGCCGTGGTCACCCGATCATTTCGAAATTCCGGTGATCGAGAACGTCTTCCACCTCGTCCGCGTTCACAACCAAGGCGTCGCCTTCGGCTTTGGCAATGGCACCGCGTGGGCACCCATCGTGTTCATGATCGTGCCGATCCTCGCCCTGACGATGATTCGCATCTTCTGGAAAAAAGGTGTCTTCGCCCATCCCTTGGCCAAAATCGCCGTCGCGCTGCTGCTCTGCGGCATTTTCGGCAACCTCACCGACCGCCTCGTGCAGGGCTTCCTGCTCGATGAACTCAAGCACGCCGGCCTCTGGTCGCGTCTTTCCCAAGGCTACGTCGTCGACTTCGTCGCCGTCAAACTCCCGCTCTACGACAAGCTCGTACCCTCCAGCCACGGCTGGTGGCCCGCTTTCAATGTCGCCGATTCCTGCATCTGCATTGCCGCCCTCCTCCTGTTCATCGGCGGCATCCGCGATGAACAGCTCGCCAAAAAGAAAGCTTAGTGCTTTCACTAAGTATTTCGTCTCTTCAACGACCTTGAGAGTCTCTTCAACGAGTTCGAAAGTCTCTTCAACGAGTTCGAGAGTCTCTTCAACGAGTTCGAGAGTCTCTTCAACGAGTTCGAGAGTCTCTTC
>JBAXLW010000037.1:0-19200 GCA_037134575.1 Verrucomicrobiota bacterium
AAGGGAGTTTCGTAGGTGCCTTTGCGAATAAATTTGAGGGGTTTTGGCCGCACGTGGAATCTTGAAAATCAGTGATCTGTAGGGTTGTTCCCGGTCATTCACAGGTTGTTCACAAAGGCTGAAGATTGACCTCCGCTACTCATTTTTGCCATCTTGCCGATCCGCCCATGGCTGCCGCAACCAACGAACCTCTTACCTTCCCTAAGACCGCAGCCCTCCAGCAAGGAGC
This sequence comes from Verrucomicrobiota bacterium, assembly GCA_037134575.1. Classification (GTDB taxonomy): domain Bacteria; phylum Verrucomicrobiota; class Verrucomicrobiia; order Verrucomicrobiales; family Akkermansiaceae; genus Luteolibacter. The sequence goes on from JBAXLW010000037.1 coordinate 230, forward strand.
GACGGCGGTGGATGATGTGACGCGTGCACTGCCGCATGCGCTGGGGCCGGAGAAGAGCTTGCTGTCGTCGATGTTGCAGGACCCCCAGGAATACATCGGGGTGGCGATCGAGGAGAAGCTGACGCAGGAGCATTTCTATCTGCCGGCTCACTCGACCTTGTTCGGTTTTTTGATCGAGTTGTTCGAGGGCGGGCAAGAGGTGGAGTTGGTCTCGCTGGTGCAGCGTTTGCTCGACCGTGGCTTATTGGATCGGGTCGGCGGGCCGTCGGCGCTGACGGATCTTTACACCTATGCGCCCAGTCCGGGGCATTTCCGCCACCACCTCCAGCACGTCAAAGACAAGTTCGTGCTGCGGTCGATCATTCAAAATTCGAACGAGGCCATTGCCCAGGCTTACGATGCGCCGGATGAGGTGGCGGCGTTGTTAGACTCGGTGGAAGCCAAGGTGCTGGCGATCCGCGAAGGTGCGGAAACCAACAAGGCCCCGACGATCAAGATGTCGGTCAATGAGGTGATCGAACAGTTCCAAGCGCTGCTGGCCGGGGAAAAAGGTGCGCAAGGGATCTCGACGGGATTTGAGGAGTTAGACCGCATGAGCAGCGGTCTGAAGCCGGGTGAAATGTTCGTCGTGGCAGCCCGTCCGTCGATGGGTAAAACCTCTTTCATGATGAACATGGTCGAGCACGTCTGCCTCGACCAAGGCAAGTCGTCGATGGTGTTTTCCTGCGAAATGAGCGCGTTCCAACTGGTGCAGCGTCTTGTCTTTTCGCGCTCCAAGTTCGCGATGAGCCAGCTTTCCCGTGGCTACACCCCGACTAAGGGCGACCTCCAGCGCATCCAGCGCGCCGCCGTTGAAACGTCGGGAGCCAAGCTCTTCATCGACGACACGCCTGGCATTTCGATCAACGAATTGCGCGCCAAGGCGCGCCGCAAGAAGCGCGACGAGGACATTCAGTTCATCGCGATCGACTATCTCCAGCTGATGAAGTCGCGCACCAAGCAGGCGGAAAACTCACGGGAGCGGGAAATTGCTGAGATCTCCGCAGGCATCAAGGGACTCGCTAAAGAGTTGGGCATTCCGATCGTCATCCTCGCCCAGCTCAACCGGGGGCCTGAAAGCCGCGCTGGCAAAAGCCTCGGCGTGCCCCGTATGTCGGACCTTCGGGAATCCGGATCGATCGAGCAAGACGCCGACATGGTCGGCTTACTCTATCGGACCGCCTACTACGCGGAAGACGCCGAGCAAAAAGAGGCCGAAGCAGGCAAGGCTGAACTGGTGCTGGCTAAGAACCGCAATGGTGAGACCGGCCACATTCCGCTGACCTTCATCGCCGATCTGATGCGCTTCGAAACAGGCATGCCAGCCCGCGAGGAGCACTAGGCGAATCTAACGATACTCTAAGGGCGTCGGGTTTTGTGCCAGATCGAGGTGTCGGGGTAGAGCAGCGAGTCGATCGATTGTTCGGCGAGTGCGTGGGTTTCGACCAAGTGCGCTAGCAGAACGAGAGAGGCCACGGCATCAAACAATGCGTCGTGCCACGATTTCTCGGGTACAATGGATCGAATGGTCTCGCTCAAGCCCCGCGAATCGCAAAGCGCACCGAGCGAGTGATCCGGCAGATCGGGCCAGGCTGCGCGGGCTAGCAACAGGGTGTCAATCCACGGCCCGAAACCGTGTCCGGGAAAGGCGCGGAGGAATCGTTTTTCCGTGCCTTTGCCATGGGCGACGACGATGGCCCCAGCCAGACGGCGTTTCAATTCCGGCCAGAGCGTGAGCAAGGGCGGTGCGCCAGCCAGTTGCCCGGGGCCGATGCCGTGGACTTTCTGCGCCGACCATTGGATCGGTTGGTCGGTGTATAAATAGGAAACGAAGGTGTCGTTGTGCCCTTGCTCCGTTGTCCAGGAAGCCAGTCCGACTTGCACCGGGCTGTCAGTTTTGCCGCGCGCCGCCCCCGCCGATTCGAAATCAATGGCGGTGAAACGGCAGTGGCGGATGAGTGACATGGCTGACGCAGCGACTATTGGCGGCAGTGACGGATCAGGCAAGCCGTCAGAGACGGCAGTCGATCGTTGGCATTGAATGGCGAGGATCTGGCTTGATTTGTTAAGAATTGCGAAATAATATTGGACCTAACACCCTCCACCGCGCTTTGAAAAAACGTCTCGCTCCGCCCCGCACTGCCAAACGGGCGCCGCAAAATCTGCGGCGGACGCGGCCTTCGTTTGCGGAAGTGCTCAGTTCGGCCAATCAACGGGCGCACGAGCAGGCGAACCGCCGGATGGGCAAGCGGGGGGAGAAATTCGTGTGGGCAGCGGTGGCTTCCGAGTCGGATTTTGATGAAGAAAGCGCGCCTGCCGAGTGGTTGAAGCGCTTGACTCGCTGGTCCGTGGCGCTGCTACTCTTGCCTCTGTGCTGGGTGACGACGTGGACGTTTCTGTCACGATTCTCGCAGGCTACGGTGGAGTATGATTTTTGGAAGACTGCGGAGTTTTGGTACTTTGCGACGGGGGCTTTGCTGATGATCGGGTGGTTCTGGTCAGGCTTATTGCAGTCGTTTTTCCTCTATCTCTATGTACTGGGCCATGAGCTGACGCATGCGGTTTTTGTCGTGTTGCATCGTGGCAGGGTGACGGATTTCCATGTGAGCACCGCGGGCGGCTACATCACGACGAACAAAACGAACCTCGTCATCGCGCTGTCACCGTATTTCGTGCCATTTTGGTCGGTGATAGCGGCCTCGCTCTATTCATTGCTGAAGTGTGTGTGTGGTTTTTCGCAAGAATGGGACCGACTGTTGTTCGCCGTGCTGGGGCTGACTTGGACGTTTCATATGGTGTGGACGTTGTGGATGATTCCGCGCGACCAACCGGACTTGAAGGAGAACGGTACCTTCCTATCTCTGGTGATTATTTATCTAGCCAATATGGTGGTGCTTGCGGGCTTGTTGTGCATGGTGGGGGACAAGCCGCTGGATAATAGCTGCGATTTTGCTCGTGAGTGGTTCCGCCACGCCAAGATTTGCGGCGACGTGATTCTGAGGCAAGTGGCCGAATGGGTCATTAGGCTGCCCTCGGTAGGAAGGTTTTGATCTGCCATTTTACGGGTTGATCTCCGGCTTGGGTGGAAGAATGCTTTGAACATGATTTATCTGGACGCCAACGCGACGACGCAACTTCTGCCGGAAGTATGGCAGGAGATGGAACCGTGGCTGCGCGACGAGTATGCCAACCCGTCTGGCTCCTACGGCGCGGCCAAGCGTGCACGTCAGGCGATCGAGAAGGCACGCTGCCAAATCGCGGAGTCGATCGGTGCGGACCCCGAGGAAATTCTTTTTACCGGGGGAGGCACGGAGAGTGTGAATACAGCGCTGCATTCGTTGGACCATTTGACCGGGCCGGGAGCGGCGGTGGTCTCTGCGATCGAACACAGCGCGGTTCTGCGCTACGTCGAAAGCCTTGCGCGGGAGGTCATCTACGTGCCCGTCACGACAGGTGGGCGCTTGCAATTGGCCGCTTATGAAAAGGCGCTGGATCGGGCATCCTACGTCTCGTTGATGGCAGCAAATAATGAAACTGGCGTGATCCAGCCGCTGCAGGAAGCTGCAGCCATGGCGCGCCAGCGCGGGGTGCCGATCCACTCGGATGCAATCCAGGCGGCGGGGAAGATTCCACTGGATGTGCGTGAGTTGGGGGTAGATCTGCTTTCGATTTCCGGGCACAAATTTTATGGCCCGAAAGGGGTGGGGGCGCTTTATGTGCGGAAAGGATTGCGGTTCCTGCCACTGTTGTATGGAGGCGGTCAGGAATTGGGTCGCCGCAGTGGCACGGAAAATACAGCGGCCATCGTCGGAATGGGTGCCGCTGCCGAGCTCCTGCCACGCATTTCAAAAGGCTCTGTCGAGGCGCTGCGGCTTGCCTTCGAGACTCAGGTGATGAGGGAAATCCAAGGGGTGACCATCAATGGTTATGGGGAAGACCGACTGCCTAACACCAGCCACCTGTCCTTCGCTCAATGCGATGCGGCGGGCCTGCTGATCTTGCTTGATCAAGCGGGTATTGCTTGTTCAGCGGGTTCTGCCTGCATGACGGGTAAGCAGAAACCGTCGCACGTGCAGTTGGCGATGGGAATCCCCGAAGAGCGGGCCAAAAGCAGTCTGCGGTTTAGCTTTTCGGTCTTCAATACCCTGCCCGAAGTGCAGAGAGCCGCAGATCGGTTGATAGCCGCGGTCGAAAAGCTGCGGCGGGTGCAGGGAGCGGGGGTGGGGCCGGTCGTGGTCTATTCGCCGTGAGAGCTGATTTCAGGGTTGGCTTGCAGCAGACTGAAGGCGCATTAGGGATTCGCGGATTTTCTGATTTGCGGTGCTACTGACCGCGTCGGCGATGAGTTTGGCAAAGGCTGGGCGTTGTTTACTGCGCGAGAGGATCGCTTCAGCAGATTCTACGGCAGCGGTGCGTAGCTCGGCGTTGGGATGGTATTGAACCACGGCGAGAAAGGTCTCGAACTCGCCGTCACCCGCGGCCCCGCGCATCGCCCGCATGGCCGCCGCTGCGGAGTTGGCGTCATTGGTGGTGCGTGCAAATTCCGTCAGCGTGGGAACGATGGCTGGCGTGGCGCGTTTCGCGATGATGGCGCGGAAGATTGCCTCGCGCAATTCTGGAAGAATCTGGGTACTTTGGGTGGCGAACTTGGTGATCGTCGTTTCGAAGTTGGATCCATCGTTGGGCTTGGCGAGTGCCAGTGCTCTGAAGACTGCTTCCCGCTTTTCATCGGTATCGGCTGCGATGACCTCGTCGATGAATCCTGTAAACTCGGTTGCCGACATCGGGATTTCGTGGGTGCCGGTGTTGGCTACTGCTTCGAGTATTTTTTGATGCCGCTTGGCGCTTTCGTTGGCTTTGGAATACTTGTAGAGAGCGAAGCTGCCCCCGCCTACCAGCAAGCAGCCCGCGACGCTGGCTGCAATGATCAATTTGAGGCGATGGGTAAACTGGAACGAACCTTTCGGTTTGATTGTCTTAGGAACGACCACCGGCTTGGCGACCTGCGGCTTAGTGGCCTGCGGCGTGGCTGCCTGCGGCGTGGCAATGGCCGCGGTTTCTTGAGTAGGCGTTGGCGCGTTGTAAATACTAGGCTTCGAGCCTTCCGGGGGAAGTAGTGGTTGTGGGGCGATTGCCTTACGAGGCGCTTCGGCAGTTGTGGCTGGTGGTTGGGTAGATTGGGGTGCGACGGTGCCGACCCTGCGAGGCATGGGCCGCGAACGCGGTGCTGCGGGGGGCTTGCCCTGACTGAGCGGAGGATTGGGAGTCTTGTCGTTTTGGAGAAATAACTGGAGGGCCTCCCTTGCAGATTCCGGCCGATCTGTGGGCTGTCGATTCAGGTGCCACATGATCCAGTCGCAGGCCCAGAGCGGGATGTCGTCGCGAACTTGTTGGATGGGAACTACGTTGTGATGGAGGTGGGAGATCATCACATCTTTAACCGTTTCACCGTTGAACGGGTAGGTGCCTGTCAGCGCTTGGTAGTAGACGCAACCCATCGCATATAGGTCGGTTCGAAAATCGATGGGGACTCGTTCGAATTGCTCGGGTGCCATGAAGAAAATCGAGCCGTAGACGGATTCGACTTCATCCAGCTCTTCTTTCGTTTGGGCATGGGGCAGGGTGGCTAATCCGAAATCGACGATCTTGATTTGAAATTTGCCCGATGGAAGCCAGGTCAGCATCAGGTTGGATGGCTTGATGTCGCTGTGGATCAAGTTGAGTTCGTGGGCCGCGATCAAGGCTTCCTCGGTCTGAAGCGCGAGTTCTCGGAAGTCAGGCCATGTCAGCGGTGCGTTGTCGATCAGTTCGTCGAGCGTCTTGCCGCTGATCAATTCCATCACGACGTAGGGGCCTTCTTCATCAGAGTCGACGTCGTATATGGTGACGATGTGCGGGTGCTGGAGCGAGGCGAGAGCCGCAGCTTCCTTGATTAGCTGGCGCGTCGATTCCTCGCGCAGCTCGGTGTCGCTTTCCTTGATCGAGATTCGTTTGATCGCGACTTCGCGGTTCATCCGGCTATCGTAGGAGCGATAGACCTCTCCTAGACCCCCTTGACCAATCTTATCACCGATCACATAACGCCTATTCATGAATTAACTGTAACATAGGTTGCAGCAGGATTTTACGCTCTGCAATCACGAAAATGCCAAGGAAAATACGCTGGGAGCGGCTACTTGTTTGGTAATCCGTTGATTAGCCAGTGACAATCACTTGCCCCACGCGCCGCTTCATGCTTGCCTCCTGGCCTCATGAAAATTCTCGTCGCCTACTCGGGAGGTCTTGATACCTCCGTCCTCCTTCTCTGGCTCAAGGAAAAGTACAACGCTGAAATTATCGCTTATTGCGCCGATGTCGGCCAAGGCGACGAACTCGATGGTCTCGAAGCCAAGGCGCTCAGCACGGGTGCTTCCAAGTGTTTTATCGGTGACCTCAAGGAGGATTTCGCCCGCGACTACATCTTCCCGATGATCCAGGCCGGTGCCATCTATGAAGGCCGCTATCTGCTCGGCACTTCCATCGCTCGTCCCTGCATCACCAAGGACATGGTCGATGTCGCCATCCGCGAAGGCGCGGATGCCATCGCCCACGGTGCTACCGGCAAAGGCAACGACCAAGTCCGTTTCGAACTTTCCGCTGCCGCCCTCGCGCCGCAAATCAAGTGCATCGCCCCATGGCGCGACGCCTCGTTCCGCGCCCAGTTCCCTGGCCGTTCGGAAATGATCGCCTACGCTGATGCCAACAACATTCCGATCAAGGCTTCGATGAAAAAGCCCTACTCGATGGATCGCAATCTCCTCCACATCTCCTTCGAAGCCGGCGCCATGGAAGACCCGTGGTATGACGCCACTACCCCCGCCGATCGCGATATGTACGTGCTCTCCGTTTCCCCGGAAGACGCGCCCGACCAAGCCGAATACATCGAGATCCTCTTTGAAAAAGGCAATGCCGTCGGCCTCAAACATGCCGATCTTGCAGCCCTTCTCGCCGAGCTCGGCGACGTCAAGTCGTACGGCCAGCAGGACGGCTACTCACTCTTCACCCCTTACAGCATCATGCGCGTGCTTAACCTGCTCGGTGGTCGCAACGGCATCGGCCGTGTTGACATCGTGGAAAACCGCTTCGTCGGCATGAAGTCCCGCGGCATTTATGAAACCCCCGGCGGCACTATCCTCTTTGCCGCCCACCGCGACTTGGAAACCCTCGTCGTCGACCGCGAATCGATGCACATTCGCGACAGCCTGATCCCGAAGTACGCTCAGCTCGTCTACAACGGCTTCTGGTTCGCCCCCGAGCGTCTCGCGATCCAAGCCCTCGTTACCGAGACCCAGAAAACGGTCACCGGCGAAGTCCGCATGAAACTCTACAAAGGCAACGTCATGCAAGCGGGCCGCCGCTCACCTTTCAGCATGTATTCCGAAGCTGTCGCCACCATGGAAGGTGGCCAGGAGGAAGCCTACAATCAAGACGACGCCACCGGCTTCATCGCCCTCAACGCTCTGCGTCTCAAGGCCACCGCTCGCCAAGGGAAATAAGCCGTAATTCTCCTCTCAACTGCACTCGCTGATTGCGGGTGCAGTTCAGGCGGATTTGCCGTCGGCCTTGGGTTTTTCAAATTTGGGCGGAGTCGGAGTCTGGTCGGGGATGACTCTTTCGATCGATTCGATCGGGACCCAACCGCGGGTATTGGTGGCCAAGGCGATGTAAACCCAACGGCCTGATTGGCGAATGATCTGGCAAATCGAGCCGGGTGGGGCGTCGATGACTTCGGGTGCCGTGCGGGCGGCGTCGGCATGGACGGAGACCTTTTCTTCGATAATCACCGCTTGGTTTTGCAGGGGGGCGAATTCTCCATCCTTGGGAAAATAGTGCCAGCCGAGAGCACCCGCCGAGGCGAGGATCGGTCCTAACACGAGTGCCAAAGCAGCGACGAGACGCAGTCGGGCACCCGGGCGGGTGGCTGGAAATACGAGCAGGGCGAGGACGCATAACCAAATGCCTAATCCACACAAATTCTGCCATGTGGTGAGCGGAAACCTAGCGAGGGCGGATTGGTAGTCTTGCCGCTGGATGGTGATGGAACCGTATTTATGTTCGATGAAACGGAGGTTTTGGCGGGCTTCGGGGTGGCTGGAATCCCGAACGATCGCTCGTCGGTAATAGAGAGCTGCACGCCCCGGTGAACCGGCACGGTAGCAGGCATTGCCAATGTTGTAGAGAGTGTCGGCGGTGAGGTCTTCGTATTTCCCCGCACTGAACCAGAGCCTTGCTGCATCCTCGTACTTGGCGGATTGGTAGGCTTCCAAGGCCAGGTGAGAGACATCGTTGGCGCGGGCAGTGTTAGGAAATACCAAGGCAGCCATAAGGAGGGCTGAGAATGCCGCCTTGCGCAGGAGGTCGAGGATTTGATCGCGGCGTGTTCGATCAAATACGGATTTAGGTTTTTCCGCACGGAAACAAACCGAGTCGCGCTGGGCGAGGATGTCTTGAATCTCCGGGCTTTGGTTTGTACTGAGCCATTGTTCGATAAACTCACCGGCAGATTTCAGGAACGCGCTGTCGTCTATGGAGGTGGACGCTTCGATCTGGCGAAGTGCCTTTAAACGTGCCATGCGGGAGGAGTCCTGACCGTGGCGAGAGCCATAGTGCCGCAAGTAAACTTTAACCAACAGTCCCAGTGCCAGCATAGCGGCGATAGAGTGAACGATCCAACGAGGAGACTTGGCTGCTTTCGTAGCGGTGAGTTGGTCGGACTGAATCACCGAGAGAATATCGGTCATCTTTTCCAGTGGCACGGAAGGTGCTTGGACGATCGGGCTGGCTGGCGGATTGGACGGGGGGCTCGCGCGCATTGTCAGGGGGATTGGCGCGGTGATCGCTGTTTTGTAAGTTTCGTCCTTCGGGTCAAAGTAAACGAGGTGGAATGGCGGAATTTCCGTCTTCATTGCCAAGGGCCGGATCGACTGATGAAAGGTGATACTCCCCGAGAGCTGGCGTCGTTCATCGCCGCGTGGTTCCGTGGTCGTCGCATAGATTTTCCAACCCTTGGCATCGGCCAAAGACGGCGGCCGCAGGATGTCAAGATTGCCGCTTCCCGTTACCGTGAGATCCACGGCGATCGGATCGCCTTCCTGGACGTCGGTCACCGCGCAACTGGCGCTGATTTTGAAAGAGCCGACCGCATTTTCATAACCCGCTTGAGTGCGATCGGGCAGGGGCCTAGCCTCGATTTCGAGTTTGGGGACTTGGAGGTAAACCTCCTTGTTCACTTGGCGTGGCGTAGGGTCCATAATGACCTCCCGCGTCGTGAGACGAATCTTTGCCGGGCCGATGCCAACTTTTCCGGAGCGGGTGGGTGTGATCGTGCTCGGGTAGGCGATGGAGACGTAGCGCATCCCTAACAGGTTAATGCGGCTGCGCATGTTAGTTGGCTGGAACCGCCATGCTGCCACGCCATCGCGTTCGAAGTCGGGGATACCCCAGTCTTCGATGATCATCTCCTCGGGGACGAAAACCTTAATTTCAGTGGTAAGAGTTTGGTTTTCGTAGGGTTTGTCATTGAGTGTTCGGAAGGAGCTGGCGTAACGGATGAGTTTGTTATCGCTTTGGACTGTATACCACTGGAGTTCATCGGGATTGAAAACCGCGAAGTTGAGTGGCTCTGTGAAGTTCTTCGCATTGTTGACCGTTACCTCGATCGGGGGAATGACGTGGCTGCCGATTTCATAACTGGTCACCAAGTACTCAAAAATATATTCGAGTTTTCGGCCCGGTAACATCCTCGTCAGGGGCGGCCTGCCCGTCGGGCGGATTGAGACGTTGGGGATGTTTGAGATTTCTGGTACTTCCGTGGGCTGGGCTCCGACAGACGAGACCTCCAGTAACGCCTGCTCACCTCGCGCGAGAAATGAGGTGGAAAGTCGGCTCGACGTTTGGGCGTGGCCGTAAGGGGTAAGCAGCGCCCATAGCGCGAGTGCCAATAAATTTTTCCAAGTATTCATGATGTTACCAGTCTTTCTCGGCATTTTTGAATTCACGGCGTCCAGGTGCAAGCTGGCCTTTTTCGAGATCTGCATTTTCCTTAAGGATTCGAGTGGCGCGTTCTTCGGGGGACTCGTTCGGATTTTCAATCTCCTTTTCCTTGCCATCGGTTCCATCGGCGTCGTCCTCCTTCTTTTTACCATCCTTGCGACCCCCATCCTTGGGGTCTTTGTCACCATTGCCTTTTTTACCATCCTTGCGCTGACCTTCCGAGCCATCCTGGCTCTCGTCATCACCACCTTCGCCTTCTTGCGGCGGGCCGTTGCCTGGCATGCGCTGGGGCATTGATTGTTCGGTGTCTTTTTTCTCCTGCTTCAAGAGTTCTTCGAGCCTTTTCAGATAGGCCATGGTGAGCTTGCGGTTTTGGCGAGCGACTTTGTCGGCTGGGAAACGAGCAAGCGTCGAATCGTAATGGCGGACTGCGTCCGCCCAGCTGGTGATCAGTGAATCGATTCGGACGTAGGCACCGGACTCGCCTTCTTCCGGGGCATCCGCGGCCCGCAGCTTGGCGATGGCCTCCTTGACGAGGGTGTCGAAGCGGGCCATGTCCGGCAGCGCTGCGGAGTCGCTGGGGTAATTTTCACCGGACAGGCCTTTCCAGCTGAACTGGAATAAGCAATTGCCGAGGCCGAGATGGCCGCTTGCCTGGACCTCGGAATCGCTCGAAAGCAAGGCTTGGCTGTAGGCACTACGCGCCTCGCGGAAGTCGCCTGCGCGATAGGCGGCAGTTGCTTCGCCGAGTCGATAGCGTGCCTGCTTCTCGCTGGAACCGGATTTTTCGGCAAGTTGGTGATAGGCGTTGCGAGCTTCTACGTAGTCTTGGCCTGCGAGACTATTGCCGGAGGCATTTGCATCATTTGCCCGCGAGTGGGGGATTGTTAGAATAGCACTTGCTGCAAAAATCGCGGTGCGGACTCCCTTCCATCGCGTGCCCACCACGATGGTCAAGGTGAGGAGTAGAATCGCCGGTAATAACAGCCATTGGTAAAACTCGATGAACCGTCGCTGTTCGCGGCCGGTCATCTCAAAGGCATCCATGCCCATCACCACAGATTTTACCATGGCAGGGATGTTCTGACCGGAGCCTGCGATGGTGAAGCGGCCCTTGGTCTCTTCCGCCAGTTGGCGCATGATCCCAGGTTGCAGGCGGCTAATGATCGCATGGCCGGCATGGTCGGTCATCTGGCCGCTCTGAGAATTTAGATTGGGGACCGCCCCGCCGTCCTCCGTGCCCACGCCGATCGCGATGATGTAAACGCCGGCTTGTTCCGCTTCGGCGATCATGGACGCCAGTTCGCCGGAGTGACTCTCGTCTTGGATTTCTTCGCCGTCGCTGATGATGACGAGCGCGTTATTTTGTTGGCCAGTTTTTTTCAGCGTCTCGGTAGCCAGATGCACTGCGGCAGCCAGGTCGGATCCTCCGACCGGGGCCCAGGTTTCGTCGATCTGATCGATCACTTCTCGTACGGCATTGTGGTCAATGGTGAGGGGGGCGTAAACGTAAGGACTGCCCGCAAAGCCGAGGAAGCCAATCCGCTCGTTCGGCATCGATTCCAGCAGTTCGTAGATGATGATTTTGGCCTGAGCGAGTCGGTCGGGCTTCACGTCGCTGACGCGCATGCTTTTCGAAATATCCAGTGCGACCATGACATTTCGGCCAAGGGTTTTCTCCTGTTTGATACCTACATCGGCCCTTGGTCTTGCCAGCGCCAGGATAGTGACGGCGCAGGCCGTGAGTAGAAAAAAAAGTGCCAACCAAGGTGGCAGGGGACTACTGCGTTTGAGCAGGGCAGACCTTAAGCGCGGGGCGACAAAAACTGCCCAAGACTTTTGACGCAGCCGCGACACAATTACGGCTGCTACCGCCAAGATCGGTATTAGAATCAGCAGGAAGAGGTAGCCTGGCTGGGCGAAATTCATGGGATTAGGCGGAGGGGGGAGGGTTGCTGGCAAAGTAGGTTGCCGAGGCGAGGGCGAGGAGCAGTGAGAGCCCTACAAACCACGGAAACAAATCAGTGTCATCGGTGACCACCATGCTTTTGGCATCGCTTTTTTCCAAGCGGTCGATGGTGGTGAATGTCTGTTTGAGCGCGGCAAGATCCTGCGCCCAATAATGTTCAGCACCGGTGAGTGTAGCAATCTTTTGAAGCGTGGGCAGATCAAACTCTTGGTAGGGAAAGCGCATGATGCTCGTGTCCACGCGGCCTTCGGTGGTTCCGATCGCCACGGTGTAGATTTTGATCCCCAAGGTCTTCGCGTGTTCCGCCGCCTCGAGCGGCGAGATTTTACCCGAGTTGCTGGCACCATCGGTGATGAGGACAATGATTTTGCTTTTAGCGTCGCGGGCTTCAAGGCGAACAGCCGCAGCCGCAAGGGCGGAGCCGATGGCGGTTCCTTGCTCCTTGATGGTGCCCATGTCCCGCTGGTCATTGAGGCGCAATTCGTCCAACGATTTTCTCAGCCATGCGTGGTCGAGGGTGATCGGGCTGGCGTTGCGCGGCCTCCCGGCAAATGCCACAAGTCCCATGCGGTCCTCCGGGCGGCGACTGATGAAGTCATCGACGACTTTTTTGGCCACTTCGATCCGTTTAACGTGCTCCCCACGGTCGATGAAGTCCGCAATATCCATCGAGAGTGAGAGATCCAGAGCGATCATGATATCAATCCCGCTGGCGGAACGGCTCTGGTAATGCTTGCGCCAAACGGGGCGGGCCATGGCAAGAATCGCGCAAAACAGGGCGAGAAACGCGAGAGGTAGACCCAGGCTCCATGCGACCTGCCGTGCGCGGCTTCCTAAGCTAACTAGAACCGATAGATTGGGAAAGATCACGGCGGCCTCGCTACCACGCCCACGCCGCAGGCCAAGCAGTAGAAAGCATGGTACGAGCAGAAATAACCACCCCGGCTGTGCAAAACGAAAGTGTTCGAAAAATGCGCTCACGCCTTGAATCCTTGGTGGAAGACTTTCAATAGCCTTTGGGATTCCACGATCACATCAATGACGCGGACATAGGTGTCACGCGGGGCATATTTCAGGGCGGCGAACGTGGAGAATCCGCGCTGGGCTTCCTGTCGCGTTTCTTCCGAAAAGTCGTTCAGGGCTTCATGGCGTGATATCGATTCTTCGTGCGTCTCAAATAGCATCGGTTCCCCGGTCGCCTCGGATAGATAGCAGCGCAGGATCAAGGACGCTTGCACCGCCGCATCCTGCACCACCGTGCATAGCATGGTTTCAAGTGCAGTGGCGGCTTTTGCGCGCGCGGCTTCTCTCCGGTCAATCGGCTTGCGCGCGCGCGCTTTATTTTTTTGCAAAATGAGCCCCACGATCACCGCGAGGGTGCACGCTACGACGACAGCGATCATCCATGGCTCCATCAACCCGTGAGGCATTAACGCCTCGGGCGATGGGGCTTCTAGCAGTTGAAATGGGCTGGAGTTCTCGTTCATCGGGCAGGTGTTATCCAGAGCGCTTTCGGCCACGTTTTTTGAGAAGTGTGTGGAGTGCGGCCAAGGTATCGCCAGTGGTTTTTAAGTCAGCCGCATCGATGCCGTGCTTTTTGAAAATCGAGCTCACGCCTTCGCGCTGACGCTTTTGCAGTTTGGAGTAGCTCATCCGCAGATTCGGGTTCGCCGTGTTCACCAGCGTTTCAAATCCGGTCTCCGGATCAATCATGACCACCCTGCCTGCGGTCGGTAGTCTGGATTCCAAAGGGTCGAGGATCCGCAGCGCGATCGTCTCATGCTTCCGCGCCAGTTTGCCCAAGGGCTTATCCAACGGGTCGGCGTAGAAATCGGAAATCATGAAAACTAACGATTTGCGGCGCATCGTGCTGAGCAGAAAGTCACAGACTTCCAGCATCGAGGTTCCCGCCTGTGTCGGTTTGGTCACCAGAATTTCGCGGATCATTCGCAGCAGGTGGCGGCTGCCTTTTCCCGGCGGGATAAAAAGGATCGGCTCGTTGGCAAAGATCAACAAGCCCACCTTGTCACCATTGTGCAGCGCACTGAAGCCTAACACCGCCGCTGTTTCGGCGGCGACCTCGCGCTTGCTCAGCGAGACGCTGCCATAGTCCACCGAGCCTGAGATATCCACCGCCAGCACGACCGAAAGCTCGCGCGCTTCGCGGAATTTGCGGACGAAGGGATGGTTCATCCGGGCCGTTACGTTCCAGTCGATGAAGCGCACCTCGTCACCGTGTTGGTATTCGCGGAATTCATCGAAATCCAAACCCTGCCCACGAAATGACGATGAATATTCGCCCGAAAAGGATTCTCGCACCATGCGCCGAGCCTTGAGCTCGAGCTTGCGCACGCGCACCATGACTTCTTCGATTTGTTCGTCAGTCAGCATCCTTTCATTCGAAATAGATCATCTCAAATCTTCAGGGCACGGCGATTTTGTTCATGATTCGCCCAATGACCGTATCGGTAGTCATCTCTTCGGCCTCTGCTTCGTAAGTGAGCAGAATCCGGTGGCGCAGGACATCCAGTGCCATGTCCTTCACATCCTGCGGCGTGACAAATCCCCGGCCTTGCATGAAGGCTCGCGCCCGCGCGGTCAGCGCCAGATTGATCGTGCCGCGCGGCGATGCACCGGAACGGACCAAATTTTTCAGCGCCGGATCAGCGAGTTCAGGGAAACGAGTGGTATGAATGATTTGAACGATGTATTTACGGATCGCTGGGTCGATGTAAATTTCGTTCACCAAGTCACGCGAGGCGGCCACCTGCTCGGGAGTGGCTACGGTCTGGGTTTGGTAGGGCGGGGTCGAGGTCGCCATTCGGTCGAGAATTTCCAACTCCTCGTCCTTGGTCGGGTAACCGACGGTGACTTTGAGAAGGAAGCGGTCCAACTGCGCTTCCGGTAGTTGATACGTGCCTTCTTGGTCGATCGGATTCTGCGTCGCCAGCACCAGAAAGGGGTTAGGCAGGGGATAGCAGCGGTCGCCCAGGGTCACTTGGCGCTCCTGCATCGCCTCCAATAGTGCGGATTGAACCTTCGCCGGAGCGCGGTTGATTTCATCCGCCAGGATCAGGTTGTTAAAGATCGGCCCCAGCTTTGGCTCGAATTTGGTCTCCTGTGGGTGATAGACCATCGTCCCCACGAGGTCGGCGGGCAATAGATCGGGGGTGAATTGAAACCGTGCGAATGAAGCGTGCAGCGAGCCGGAGAGCGCCTTCACCGCCAGTGTCTTGGCGAGGCCGGGAACGCCCTCAAGAAGAATGTGGCCATTGCAAAGAAGCCCGATCAACAATCGATCAACCAGTCTCTCTTGGCCGACGAGGACCTGTGCCATTTCATTTTTAACCGCTTGGATCCAGCCACTGCTTTCCACGATCCGCTCTTGCAAGTTTTCTGTAGTCATCGATTTCTTAGCAGACTCTGCCACGTCAGCGGGCCAGTGCAACCGGCAAAATATGGAAAAAGTGGCAGGAAATCCTGCATCACTGGCGAACTTTAGCCGATAATTTGCAAGCCTCGTTTGACAATCCGCACGGGCATCCTCTACGTTGCCCCTCCCGACGCTCAAGTCGGTTCAATTTATCATGAATATTGTTGTCGAGAAGCAGCCAAAATGCGTCGCCACCCTGCGCGTTGAAATTCCAGCGGAGAAAGTCAGCGGTCAACGCGATCAGATCGTCAAAGGTTACGCCAGCAAGGCCCGCATTCCGGGCTTTCGTCCGGGCAAGGCACCGCGCACCGTCGTCGAAAAGCGGTTTGTCAAAGAAATCACCGACGAACTCAACGAGGCGCTGGTTAACGAGGCCTTTGACGAGGCGATCAAGCAAGAGTCCCTCAACGTCCTCGATTTCGGCGCTCCTCAAGACCTCACTACCCACGCCAATGGTAGCCTTAGCTTCGTTTCCAAGCTGACTCTGGCTCCGGAAGTCAAACTTCCTGAGTACAAAGGCATCACCGTGACCGTGCCGCCAGTCGCCGTGCCTGAAGAAGAAATCGCCGCTCAACTCAGCGCACTCCAAGAGCGCTTTGCCGATTTTAACGCCATCGAAGGCCGCGCCGCGGCCACTGGCGACTTCACCGTCATCGACTACAGCTCCACCGTCGAAGGCAAACCTACCGAAGAATTCCTCGGTAAGGCCGCTGGCTACCTGACCGGCCGCGAAGGCTTCTGGGTTCGCATTGACGAAAAAGCCTTTCTTCCCGGCTTCGCAATTCAACTGATCGGCATGAATGTCGGCGACTCTCGTGAAATCACCATCACCCTGCCGGAGGACTTTGCGCTGTCCGATCTCGCTTCCAAGCAGATGGTCTTCCAGACAACTCTCAAAGAGCTCAAGGAAGCCGTGCTGCCAGCTCTCGATGACGAACTGGCCAACCGCCTAGCCCCCGGCAAGTCCATCGAGGACATCAAAAACATCGTCCGTGAAAACATGGAAGGTGAGCGCAAACGCAAGATCGGCGATATGAAGGTCAATCAAATCGTCGCTCACTTTAACGCTCAGGTCGATTTTGAACTCCCCGAAGAACTCGTCACCCAGGAAACCCAAAGCCAGGCCGACGCCATGGTCAGTCGCGGGGTCCAGTCCGGCATGACGCAGGACGAAATCGAAACCCAGCAGGCTGAAATCTTTGCCAGCGCCGGGCAACAAGCACTCATGAATCTTCGTTCCAATTTCATCCTCCAAGAAATTGCACGCGCTGAAAAAATCGTCGCGAGCGATGCGGAATTGATCAACCATCTCTCGCAAATTGCCGCTTCGCGTAAGATTGCGCTGAAAAAGTTCATCAAGGATATTCAACGTTCCGGCCGCATTTCAAGCGTCCGCAGCTCGATAGCCATCGGCAAGACCATTGACTTTCTCGTGGAAAACGCGAATGTGATCGAGTCCACAGAAACCACCCTCGATGATTAATCCCCACTTCCAATCTCCAACCATGACCGCGTCCGCTCCGCACAACAGCTATTTCGTTCCCGTCGTGATTGAACAGGATGCGCGTGGCGAACGCTCCTTCGACATCTACTCGCGCCTTCTCAAGGATCGCATCATCTTCATCGGCACCGCCGTCGACGATTATGTGGCTAACTCGGTGATCGCGCAGCTGCTTTTCCTGCAAATGCAGGATCCTAAGAAGGACATTCATATCTACATCAACTCGCCGGGTGGTTCAGTCACCGCCGGCCTTGCGATGTACGATACGATTCAATTCATGACCTGTGACGTGAACACTTACTGCATTGGCATCGCCGCATCCATGGGGTCCGTCCTCTTGACTGCTGGCACCAAGGGTAAGCGCTTCTGCCTGCCAAACTCCCACGTCATGATCCACCAAGTGTCGGGCGGCGCCCAAGGCACTGCATCCGATGTGGAGCGCACCATCGGCTTCATGTTCAACCTCAAGAAACGCCTCAACGGCATTATTGCCCACCACACCGGCAAGACCATCGAGCAGGTCGAAAATGATTCGGATCGTGACAACTACATGACCGCGGAGCAATCGGTGGCCTATGGTCTGGTCGATAAAATCCTCGAAAGTCGCAAGCAACTCCCTGACGTGGTCTCCGCCGCCATCGAGGAGAAAAACGCCGACGCCTGATTCCTTCCCTTTCGGAAACCCCTACCAACCCCACCAATTCATACTCCATGGCTCGTTCTTCTAATCTGACAATGTGTTCTTTCTGTGGAAAGAGTCATTCGGAAGTCAAAAAACTGATTGCGGGTCCTGGCGTTTACATCTGCAACGAGTGCATCGACGTTTGCGCGAACATTCTCGAGAAAGAATTGGCAGGGGGCAAGGCGTCCAAAGGTAAAAAGACCGCAGAACAAGCCGCCAACGAAATCCCGGCTCCGGCTTCGATCCTCGCCAAGCTCAACGAGTTTGTCATCGGTCAGGAGAACGCCAAAAAAGTGCTCTCCGTCGCGGTTTACAACCATTACCAGCGCCTCGGCCAGGATCAAGTCGCCCTCGACGACGAGTTCAAGGACGTGGAGATCGAAAAGTCGAACATCATGCTGCTGGGACCGACCGGCTCGGGCAAGACCCTTCTCGCCCGGACCTTGGCCCGCGTGCTCGATGTCCCATTCTGCATCGTCGACGCCACCACCCTCACCGAAGCCGGCTATGTTGGCGAAGATGTGGAAAACATCATCCTGCGCCTGCTCCAAGCCGCCGACTTCGATGTCGCCCGGGCCGAACGCGGCATCATCTACGTCGATGAAATCGACAAAATTGGCCGCAAGACCGAAAACGTCTCCATCACCCGCGACGTCTCCGGCGAAGGGGTGCAGCAAGCACTTCTCAAAATCCTCGAAGGCACCATCTGCAATGTTCCACCGCAAGGCGGGCGCAAGCATCCGCAGCAGGAATACATTCAGGTCAACACCGAGAAGATCCTCTTCATCGTCGGTGGCGCCTTTGTCGGCCTCGAAGACATGGTCCGCCGCCGCCTCGGCAGCCGAACCGTCGGTTTCCGCACCGATGTGAACCAAGAAGAACTCGACAATCCCGCCGTCAATCTCTTGGAAAAAGTCCTACCCGAAGACCTGCTTCACTTCGGCCTGATTCCCGAATTCATCGGCCGACTGCCCGTCATCTCATCGCTCCGCAAGCTCACCGAGGACGAGCTGATGTCCATCCTCACGGAGCCCAAAAACGCGCTCGTCAAACAATACGGCAAACAGCTCGCCATGAACGGCGTCAAGCTCCGCGTCACCCGCGATGCCTTCCGCGCCCTCGCCGAAGAGGCAGTCCGCCGCGGCACCGGAGCCCGCGCCCTTCGTTCTCTCTTCGAAAAAATCATGCTCGACGTGATGTTCGACATCCCGTCGCGCACCGACATCGAGTCGGTGACGATCAACCGCCAAGTCGTACTCGGCGAGCGCCCCCCCAGCATTCGACGCAAGCGCAACGACCAAGACGCGGCGTAAGC